>NZ_JAVRFI010000013.1:0-200120 GCF_031845785.1 Streptomyces hesseae | reverse complement strand
AGCGAAAGCTTCCGCCAGGCCCACCCCTTTATTCATGGGTCATGGGTACTCGTGGACGCCCACGCCCGGCAGCGCGAACTCGCACCAGACGGCCTTGCCGCCGCCGGGGGTGCGGCGCGATCCCCAGGACGAGGCGATGGTGGCGATGATCGAGATGCCGCGGCCGGCCTCGTCCGCGGGCTCGGCGCGGCGGCGGCGCGGCAGGTGGTCGTCGCCGTCGGTGACCTCGATGATCAGGCGGCGGTCGGTGCGGCGCAGCCGGAGCCGCATGGGCGGTTCGCCGTGCTGGAGGGAGTTGGCCACGAGCTCGCTGGCGGCCAGGACGCCCAGGTCGCGGAGCTCGGTGGGGAAGCGCCAGCTGGCGAGGACGCCCGAGGCGAAGGCGCGGGCGCGGGGCGCGGCCTCGATGCCGCCGAGGAGCTCGAGCGCGGCGTTGTGGAAGAGCTCTGCGTCGTGGCCGGTGCGGAAGGGGTGCTGGAGGACGAGGAGGGCGACGTCGTCGTCGTGTTCCTGGGTGACGCCGAGGGCGCGGATGAGGCGGTCGCACATGACCTGGGGTGAGCCGGTCGCACCCGCGAATGCCCGCTCGAGTGCGGCGACGCCTTCGTCGATGTCCTCGTGGCGGCGTTCGACCAGGCCGTCCGTATAGAGGACGGCGCTGGAGCCGGGGCCGAGGGGCATGCTGCCGGAGGTGTGGAGCCAGCCGCCGGTGCCGAGCGGGGGGCCGGTGGGCTCGGCGGCCCGGTGGATGGTGCCGTCGGGGTCGCGGACGAGGATCGGCAGATGGCCCGCCGAGGCGTAGACGAGGCGGCCCTCGTTGGGGTCGTGGACGGCGTAGGCGCAGGTGGCGATCTGGGTGGCGTCGATCTCGGCGGCGAGGCCGTCGAGGAGCTGGAGGACCTCGTGGGGTGGGAGGTCGAGGCGCGCGTAGGCCCGTACGGCGGTGCGGAGCTGGCCCATGACGGCGGCCGCGCGGACGCCTCGGCCCATGACGTCGCCGATGACGAGCGCGGTGCGGCCGGCGCCGAGGGTGATGACGTCGTACCAGTCGCCGCCGACGGCGGTGTCGCTGCCGCCGGGCTGGTAGGTGGCGGCGACGCGGAGGTCGTCGGGCTGCTCCAGCTCCTGGGGGAGGAGGCTGCGCTGGAGGGTGACGGCCGCCTCGCGCTGGCGGCGTTCGCTGGCGCGCAGTCGTTCCGCGGCTTCCACCTGGTCGGTGACGTCGGCGGCGAAGACGAGGACGCCGCGCCGGCTGTCCCCCCTGTCCTTGTCGGCGGTTTCCTCGCCGACCGGGCCGTCGTCGCCGACGTCGATGGGGGTGCAGGTGAAGGTGTAGTAGCCGTGGCGGCCGGCGGCGACGGGGACGCGGCGGGACTTGACCGTGCGGGGTTTGCGGCTGCGTAGTACCTGGTCCATCAGGGGGAGCAGACCGAGCTCCACGAGCTCGGGGAGGGCGTCGCGGGCGGGGGTGCCGGGGGTGCGGGGGCCGAAGAGGGCGGCGTAGGCGTCGTTGACGTAGGCGATGCGGTGCTCGGGGCCGTAGACGACGGCGACGAGGGCCGGGACCGTGCCGAGGATGTCGTGGACGGAGAGCGCGTCCAGGCGGGGGACGGACTCGGTCTCCGGCGCCGGGGCGGACTCGGCCCGGGCGGCGGGCACGGTGCCGGGGCCGGAGGGCCCGCTACCGCCGGGGGGCGCGGGCTGTGGCTGCTGCGGGGGCGTGGCGGGCGTGCGGTCGGCGCGCGCCGCTGCTCGGCGCTGCGTTCCGGGGAGCCGGGCGCTCCAGCGGGTGAAGTTCACTGAGGATTACCTCGCGGAGTCGTTCCGGGTCAGCTCGGCGACGTGGGATGCCTTGCGGGGTGGCGGTGCCGCGCGCCCGGCTCGGCGGCGCGGTTGGCGGTGCGGGGGCCGGCCCCCGGGGGAGTGCAGCAAACGTCCGGATCCTCATGATTGTTACTCTTCGCGGCTACCAGCCCACCCATGGTCACACGTCCAGTGTGGCCGACGGGTCCGACATTCGTCAGACGCCGCGTCCCAAAAAAGGCGTTCCCGTGCTCAGGGCCGTGCCCGTCGCCGGCGTCAACTGGCCTCCGGGTGGCGTCCGGTGCCCGCCGCGAGCTCGAATTCGGCCCGGGGGTTCTCCAGCGAGCCGAGCGAGACGATCTCGCGTTTGAACAGCCCGGCGAGGGCCCAGTCTGCGAGGACGCGCGCCTTGCGGTTGAGGGTGGGGACCCTGCTGAGGTGGTAGGCGCGGTGCATGAACCACGCGGGGTAGCCCTTGAGCTTCCTGCCGTAGACGTGGGCGACGCCCTTGTGGAAGCCGAGGGAGGCGACGGAGCCGACGTACTTGTGGCGGTAGTCCTGGAGGTCGTGGCCGCGGAGGGAGGCGATGACGTTCCGGGCGAGGACCTTGGCCTGGCGCACGGCGTGCTGGGCGTTGGGGGCGCAGGTCGTGTCGGCCTGGCCGGCGGTGAGGTCGGGGACGGCCGCGGCGTCCCCGGCGGCCCACGCGTGGGGGACGCCGTCCACGCCGAGGGCGGCGGTGCAGACGAGCCTGCCTCGTTCGTCGAGGGGCAGGTCGGTGGCGGCGAGGATGGGGTGGGGTTTGACACCGGCGGTCCATACGAGCGTGCGGGTGGGGAAGCGGGAGCCGTCGCTGAGCACGGCTACGCGGTTCTCGCAGGACTGGAGGCGGGTGTCGAGGCGTACGTCGATATTGCGGCCGCGCAGTTCCCGGATGGCGTACCGGCCCATCTCCGCGCCGACTTCGGGGAGGATGCGGTGGCTCGCCTCGACCAGGATGAACTTCAGGTCTTCGGGCTGGACGTTGTGGTAGTAGCGGGTGGCGTAACGGGCCATGTCCTCCAGCTCGGCGAGCGCCTCCACGCCCGCGTAGCCGCCGCCGACGAAGACGAAGGTGAGGGCGGCGTAGCGGACTTCGGGGTCGCGGGTGGAGGAGGCGATGTCGAGCTGTTCGAGGACGTGGTTGCGCAGGCCGGTGGCCTCCTCGACCGTCTTGAAGCCGATGCCGTGGTCGGCGAGGCCGGGGACGGGGAGGGTGCGGGAGATGGAGCCGGGAGCGAGGATCAGCTCGTCGTAGTGGAGGTCGACGGCTCCGGTGCCCTCTTCCGCGGTGGCGAGGGTCTTGACGGTGGCGGTGCGGTTCTCGTGGTCGATGGCGGTGACTTCGCCGGTGAGGACCTGGCATTTGGCGAGGACCTGGCGCAGGGGGACGACGACGTGCCGGGGCTGGATGGAGCCTGCGGCGGCCTCGGGCAGGAACGGCTGGTAGGTCATGTACGGCTCGGGGTCGATGACCAGGATGTCGGCCTCGCCGCGCTTGAGCTTCCGCTGGAGGTGGAGGGCGGCGTACATCCCCACGTAGCCGCCGCCGACGACCAGGATGCGGGCGGGGGCGGAGGCTTCCTGGGCGGGGGCCCCGGTGGCCGGATCGGTTCCCGCCGGTGCGGGTTTCCGCCCCTCCCGCTCCTGCCGTCCCTCGTGCCTCTCACGCGCCGGTCCGCTCTCCAAGGCCCTCTTCCTCCTCGCGCTGCCGCGTCGTCCTGGCATCGTCCTCGCGTTGTGGCACAGCTCCTTCCCATGACGCATCGGTCTCAGTGGTTTGTCCACAGGCCTTTTGAAATGTACGACCGGCGCCGGAGCTGATCCGTCCATGCGAAGAGGCTCGTCAAGTAGGAAAAATTCGCAGGTCAGAGGGGATGCGACAGGGTCGGGCGGTGGTGCAGAATCAAAGGGGATCAGGCCTGTACTCCAATCGGGGACGGCCTGTGCGGAACTACCCCCTTCTTTCTTGACCTGGGCTCAACTATGTTCGTACTCCGTCGGGGTGTCGAGACGTGCCCCGGCAGTCAGGGCGGGGAGTCTCCGGGGGGAGACGTCATAACCGGGGGAACGTATGACCATTCAGAGCTCTCATTGGTCTGCCGCTGTCGCGACGACGGCCGACGGCACGAGTGGCCGTAATACGCCGTTGCGCGTGGATGCTCAGCGCAATCTGGAACATGTTCTGCGGGCGGCTCGCGAGGTCTTCGGCGAGCTGGGGTACGGGGCGCCGATGGAGGACGTGGCGCGCCGGGCCCGGGTGGGAGTGGGGACGGTCTACCGCCGCTTCCCCAGCAAGGACGTGCTGGTCCGGCGGATAGCCGAGGAGGAGACGGCACGCCTCACCGAGCAGGCGCGCACCGCGCTGGGGCAGGAGGACGAGCCGTGGTCGGCGCTGTCCCGGTTCCTGCGCACGTCGGTGGCGTCGGGCGCGGGCCGGCTGCTGCCTCCGCAGGTGCTGCGGGTCGGCGTCGACGTGGAGGCCGAGGAGCTCCGCGAGCGGGTTCCGGCGCGGGTGCCGCAGCAGCGGCAGCCCATGGGCGCCGGGGGCCAGCTGCACGAGCTGCGGCTCGTCGAGCAGCGGCCGACGGCGGTCCAGGAGCGGGACGACGCGGGTGCGGCGGCCCTGCTGGACGTCGTGGGCCGGCTGGTGGAGCGGGCGCGCTCGGCGGGTGAGCTGCGCGCCGATGTGACCGTCGCGGATGTGCTGCTGGTGATAGCGACGGCCGCGCCGTCCCTGCCGGACGCGGCACAGCAGGCGGCGGCCTCGTCGCGGCTGCTGGACATCCTGCTGGAGGGCCTGCGGTCCCGTCCCGCGCGGTAGTCGTCCGCGGTCGGTCGTCCGCTGGTTGGCGGAGGCTGTGATGTGACGGTTGCCGTCGGCGGCGCTGGTCGTCGGCGTCGGCAACCGCCCTTCTATCGTCGGTTCTCGTGACCATCGGTATTCCGGCCCGGCCAGGGCCCGGACGGGTGGTTGCCGTCGGTGAAGTGATCCTGCCGCGTTCCCGTATGCGAGGCTGCTCGGAGTTCGAGTGTGCCGGCGTGTACGGGGAGCCTGCGCTATGAGTGTTGACGGGCGGGAAGAGCCTCGCGGGAGCGACGGGGCCGGCGATCCTTCGCCGCTGCACAAGGTGCCCGATCAGGGAGGGTCGTCCGCGCCCTCCCCCGATCCGGGACCCGACTCCCTCTCCGGCGCCCTGGACCTGTGGTTCGGGCCCGTCGGTTCAGGGGTGCCGGCGCCGAGGGACAGTGGCCGGGCGGATGCCGAGCCGGTGGTGACAGACCGGGGTTCTTCCGGCATTCCCACACAGACCGATGCCGCCGGTTGTACCGAGAACGGTGCGCCGGTCGATGATGCGGGTGTGCGGGAAGACCAGGAAGACACGGATGTGCCACCGTCCGACCTCGAGCTGGTCGCACAGCTGCGCGGTGGGGAGAGCGGCGGGGCGTACGAGGAGCTGTACCGGCGCCATGCCGGCGCGGTCCGCCGGTATGCCCGTAGCTGCTGCCGTGACGACCACACCGCCGAGGACCTGACCAATGAGGTCTTCGCCGCCACACTCCAGGCGGTGCGGGGCGGCTCCGGGCCGGACACGGCGGTACGGGCGTATCTGCTGACCACGGTGCGGCGGGTCGCGGCGGCCTGGGGGCGGACGACCCGGCGGGAGCATCTCGTCGAGGACTTCGCCGTCTTCGCGACCTCGTCCGCGGTGGCGTCCGTCGCCGCCGAGGACGACACGCTGGGGCTCGGCGCGGACGTACGGGCCATGCAGGAGGCCGAGGAGACCCTGGCCGTGCGGGCGTTCCGCAGCCTGCCCGAGCGGTGGCAGACGGTCCTCTGGCACACCACCGTGGAGGAGGAGTCGCCGAGCGAGGTGGCACCGCTCCTCGGGCTGACCGCCAATGCCACGGCGGTGCTGGCGCACCGGGCGCGCGAGGGACTGCGGCAGGCGTATCTCCAGGCCCATGTGAGTACGTCGCTGACGTCCGGTGGCGAATGCTCGCGCTACGCGGACCGGCTCGGCGCGTACGCGCGCGGCAGTCTGCGGGCCCGGGCCGAGCGGGGGATGCGCAGGCATCTGGAGGGGTGTTCGCGCTGCCGTATGGCGGCGCGGGAGGTCGCGGACGTCAACGCGCAGCTGCGCGGGCTGCTGCCGGTCGCGGTCATCGGCTGGTTCGCCGCCGACTGGTCGCTCAAGGCGGCGTCCGGGCTCGCCACAGGCGCCGCGGGAGCGGCCGGGGCGGCGGGAGCCGCTGCCGTGAGCACGGGTGCGGGCGCCGGGGCGGATGTGGGTGCCGGTGCGAGTGCTGGGTCGGGTGCCGGTTCGGGCGCCGGTTCGGGCGCCGCCGGTTCGGGCGCCGCCGGTTCGGGCGCCGCCGGTTCGGGTGCCGGTGCTGCGGGAAGCGGGAGTGGAGGCGCGGGCGGCGCGGGCACTGCGGGGAGCGGGGCCGGGACGGGCGGGTCGGCTTCGGCGGGGTCCGGGGCGGCGGGGTCCGGGGCGTCCGGATCGGGGGCGACGGGGTCCGGGGCGTCCGGGTCCGGGGTCGCGGCGCAGGGGCTGGGACTGGCGGCGAAGGTCGCGCTCGTCGCGGGGACGGTGGCCGCCGCCGGGGCGGTCATCGCGTACACCCTCGCGTCCGGGACGTCCGCGCCGCCGGAGAAGCCTCTGGCCAAGAACACCGTGGCCCCCGCCCTGCCGACGCCGCGCGCGCCGAAGGCGACGCCCAGGCTGACCGCCTCGGAGGGCCCGACGGTCCCACCCGCGCTGGTGGCGAAGCCCGTGGCGGGCCCTTCGGGCACGCACGCGAGCACGGACGCGAGCACGGACGCGTCGGCCGGCGCCTCGCCCTCGGCGCCCACGCCCTCCGCGTCGCGCACCCCATCGGCCTCCGCGTCGGCCTCCACATCGGCGGCCGCGACGGGGTCCGGGTCCGGGCCCACCGCTCACGCCCCCACGGCCCACCCGTCCTCCCCCACCTCGAAACCCAAGCCCAAGCCCACGCCCACGCACAAGCCCGACCCCACGTCCGCGCCCGAGCCGAAGCCCACGAACAAGCCCCGGCCCCCGGCGGTCTTCCAGCTCAACCAGCTGGAGTACAGCGGGCTCGGCGACGGTTCGCAGCCCGAGGTGCGGTTCGGCGCGAGCAGTTGGCTGTGGCAGCGGTACGGCGGTGTCCGCATCGGCGGTACGGCGTACCGCCACGGGGTGACCGTCCACGCCGCGTCGTCGGTGACGATCGACCTCAACCGGTCCTGTACGTCCTACGACGCCATGGCGGGACTGGACGACATGTCGTTCGGGCTGGGCACGGTCACGTTCTCCGTCTACGCGGACGGTTCGCGAATGTGGAGTTCGGGCCCGGTGCGGGCCGGGCAGGCGGCGGTGCCGGTCCATGTGCCGCTGACGGGTCGCAAGACGCTGCGCCTCGTCGTACAGCCGGTGTCCGCGTGGGACCGGGTGGCGGTGCCGGACTGGGCGCTGGCCCGGATCAGCTGCGGCTAGCTCCCGCCCCTCACAGGCTGGGCCGGGGCGGTACGCCGCCCGCCACGGCGCGTCGGCGCGGTGCCGCCGGCCCCGTCCAGCAGGTGCCGCGCCGGGCGAGGAGGCGGCGTAACCAGACCTCCGCCGAGACGAGTTCGGCGAGCCCGTCCAGAGGAAGCGGCACGCCGCTCGCCGCCGCGTGCAGGGCGCCCCGTACGACGCCGGCGTCGACGAGACCCGCGTCGGCGAGGAGCGGTGTGGCGAAGAGGTCCTGGAGCGGCCCCAGGGAGGCCCCGATGCCGGCGCGTCCGGCCGCCGCGTGCGCGGCGTGGGACGGGGCGCCCCAGCCGGGCGGCAGTTCACGGATGCCCGCGCCGGCCAGGACGGAGCGCAGCACGGAGGCACGCGCCCCCGGCTGCACCCGGAGTGCTTCGGGGAGCGCGCGGCAGGCCCGTACGACCTGGTTGTCGAGGAAGGGGGCGTGCAGGCGCTGGCCGCGCACCTCAGCGGCCTGCTCCAGGACGCGGTGGTCCGCGGCGTGCCGGCTGAGCGCGGCGGCGGCGCGGCGTTCGCCGGGGCGTTGCGCCAGCCCGTTGGTGCGGACCGCCGCGCTCTGGAGGCGAACCGATACTTCCGCGAGCGCCTCGCCGGTCAGCCATCGGGCGGCGGGCCCGGTCCGGCACCAGGTGAGGGCGGCCAGCGAGGCGTCCACGGGGCCGCCCGCCACCCGGGCGCCCGGGAGCGGGTCGTACGCCTTCGGGGACAGCAGCTCCGCCGCGGCTCCCTCAAGGCCCTCGCGGTAGGACGTGCGGGCGAGCCGCCGCGCCGCCCGGTAGACGGTGAAGGGGACGAACAGCGAGTGCGCCGAGGGGCCGTCGGCGCGGGCCAGCGCCGAGACGGGTTTGAGGAGGTGCCGCCGTCTGCGGTCCATCAGCAGGTCGGCCAGGCGGGCCGGGTGGGCGTCGAGGACCTGCCGGGCGCCGTGTCCGACGAGGTGGTCGGCGCCGCCGGCGGCCAGTCTTCTGCGGTGCCGGGCGGCGGAGGCGATGGCGGGGCCGGGTTCGTCGGTCAGCGGGCCGTCGTACAGCTCGGCGTACGGCAGCGCTTCCGTTCCGGCGGCGACGATGACGTGGCGGAGCCGGGGGTTGGCGGCGATCGTACGGGCCCGTTCGAGTTCGGATTCGCGGGTGCGGCCGCCGTCCGAGGCGAGGTCGTTGAAGGTGACGGCGAGCAGCCGCTCGCCCGTTCCCGTGCCGAAGCCGAGGGGTGTGCCGGGCAGGCCCGGCAGCCCGGCCGCCAGCAGCGCCAGGGTGCCGGAGGCGCTGCCTCCGGAGAGGTCGGCGCCGACCCCTGGGGCCGGTCCGCGACGGTAGGCGGTGCGCCGGTGGGCCGGTCCCGCGCCGGGCGCGGATCCCATGCCAGGGGCGCGCCCGTGACCGTACGCGCCGTCGGACGAGCCGTAGGAGTCGTACGAGTTGTATGAGCTGGCCGAGCCGTATGAGTCGTACGCGCCGGCGCCCGGCAGGTGCTGCCCGTCGCCGTACTCCAGGGCGTGGCGCGGGGCGGCGAGCCGGGTCCGTACCGCTTCGACCATCGCCTCGCGGACGCCCTCGACGGCCTGCCGTACGTCGAGTTGGGGCGCGGCGACGGCGAGCGAGGCGGTGGGTTCGTAGCCGGTGATGTCCCGCGCGCCGTCGCGCAGCACCAGCGCGTGGCCGGGCGGGACGCGGCGGACGCCGGTGTAGGGCGTGCCGTCGGCGAGGGCTTCCGGGGAGTCGGGGCAGGCGAGGAGCGCGGCGAGGTAGCCGATGTCGAGCTCGGCCTCGACGAGGTCGGCGAGCGGGAGGGCCGCGGTGGCGTAGGCGGTGCCGCCGGACCAGGCGGCGTGGAAGACCGGGCGGGCGCCGGCGAGGTCCCCGGCGACGGTGAGGCGGCGGCCGACGCGGGCGACGGCGGTGTAGCTGCCCGGCCAGGCGGTCAGATGGCGCAGGGCGCCGCCGCGCGCGGCGAGGAGGCCGGAGCGCAGGGCGTCGTCGCTCGCGCCGCAGCGGCCGAGCACGGCGAGCCGGGTGCCGGCGTCGGCGTGGACGACGCGGACCTCGTCGGGGCGCCAGTCGCCGACGGCCCACAGGGGTGCCGGTTCGCCCCACAGGAGGCGGGCTCCCACGGGTTCGACCTGGGGGCCGGGCGAGTCGGGCCCGGGCTGGACTCCGGTTCCGGCAGCGCCGCGGCTCCACCCCACCAACCAGCGCATCGCCGCCTCCACAGGCTGTGGACAACCAACAGGACAAGCAACAGGACAAGCAGCAGGACAAGCAGCAGGACAAGCAGCAGGACAAGCAGCAGGACAAGCAGCAGGTCGCACATCAGGTAGCAGTCATCATGCACAGCGGGCGACGATTGCGACATCCATGGGGCGCCCGTTGGGCGACAGGTTCCGTGCGACACCGGCTGCCAACTCACCTGACAACGGAGGGAAATGGCGTTTCGTCACGGTTCGCCCAAGGGGTTGCCCCCGCGACCCGCCTGTCCTCGGCCGCGCGGCACACCCGGATCCGGCCAAATTCGGGGCGCCCCGGTTCGAGCGGTCCGCTCAGGGGGGACCGGAAAGGAGACGGACACGGCGCGAACGCGCCGGGAACGGACCGGACGGCGTGCGCGCGTACGGTCCGGGAGGCGCGAGCCACCTCCCGGACCGTGCCGCCGCCCGCGGGGAATGAGGCGACGGCCTCCCCCAGCCCACTGGTTCCAGCGCAGCGGGCCAACCCACGCGCCTCCATGGAACCGCCGCCCCTACGGGCGCGGACAGAGCGCACGGCGGGCGCACGGCCACACACAACCGGAGCACGTGCCCCTCGATGCACGCACATACGGGCCAGAATCTCGCCATCCGGGACATCGCCTCTTAACGGTCGGGATGCGGCGAACTACGCTGGGTTTACGAATGCCCCGAGCCTATGCCGGGGCGGGCGCCGTTCGTCGAGGGGTGCGCATGTCCAGGGAGCCACGCGGGCCGAATGAGAAGCTGGGCACTGTCCTCGCCCTCGCCGGCATCAGCAACGCCGGTCTCGCGCGCAGGGTCAACGACCTCGGCGCGCAACGCGGTTTGACACTTCGCTATGACAAGACATCCGTCGCCCGCTGGGTCTCCAAGGGCATGGTGCCGCAGGGCGCGGCGCCGCATCTGATCGCGGCGGCCATAGCGGCCAAGCTCGGCCGGCCGGTGCCGCTGCACGAGATCGGGCTCGCGGACGCCGATCCCGCGCCGGAGGTGGGGCTCTCCTTTCCGCGCGATATCGGCCAGGCGGTGCGGTCCGCGACGGAGCTCTACCGGCTGGATGTGGCCGGCCGACGCGGGGGCGGGGGCATCTGGCAGAGCCTGGCCGGTTCCTTCTCCGTCAGCGCGTATTCGACGCCGGCCTCGCGCTGGCTGATAACTCCCGCCGACAGTTCGGTGGCGCGCGAGCCGCAGCAGGCGGCCCGGGAGGCGGCCACGGCCGCCGCCTCGGGAGCCGGCGCGGACTGCGGTTTACCGCAGCGTGTCGGCCACAGCGATGTGACGAAGCTGCGGGAGGCCGCCGACGACGCCCGCCGCTGGGACTCCAAGTACGGTGGCGGCGACTGGCGTTCGTCGATGGTCCCCGAGTGCCTGCGCGTCGACGCGGCGCCGCTGCTGCTGGGCTCGTACAGCGACGACGTGGGGCGCTCGCTCTTCGGCGCGACGGCCGAACTGACCAGGCTGGCGGGCTGGATGGCCTTCGACACGGGCCAGCAGGAGGCCGCCCAGCGCTACTACATCCAGGCGCTGCGGCTGGCCCGGGCGGCGGCGGACGTCCCGCTCGGCGGGTACGTCCTGGCGTCGATGAGCCTCCAGGCCACGTACCGGGGCTTCGCGGACGAGGGCGTCGACCTCGCCCAGGCCGCCCTGGAGCGCAACCGGGGCCTGGCCACCGCCCGCACGATGAGCTTCTTCCGCCTCGTCGAGGCGCGCGCCCAGGCGAAGGCGGGGGACGGCCCCGCGTGCGGTACGGCGCTGAAGGCCGCCGAGGGCTGGCTGGAACGGGCGCGTCCGGGCGACCCGGACCCGTCCTGGCTGGACTTCTATACCCAGGAGCGGTTCGCCGCCGACGCCGCCGAGTGCTACCGCGACCTGCGGGTGCCACGACAGGTACAGCGCTTCACGGAGCAGGCCCTGGCCCGGCCGACGGAGGAGTTCGTACGCTCGCACGGCCTGCGCCTGGTGGTCTCGGCGGTCGCGGAGCTGGAGTCGGGGAACCTGGACGCGGCGTGCGCGGCGGGTACGCGGGCGGTGGAGGTCGCGGGACGGATCTCCTCGGCCCGTACGACGGAGTACGTACGCGATCTGCTCCACCGCCTGGAGCCGTACGGGAACGAGCCCCGGGTGGCGGAGCTGCGCGAGCGGGCGAGGCCGCTGCTGCTGGCGCACGGGTGAGGTCCGGCCGCCGGCCGCAGCTCGAACGGCTCGAACACCCACGCCCCCATCTGGCGGCCGGCTGTCAGTGCCACCCGTCATCATGGTGACGTGGGTGGCGAGGCACTGGAAGTGCGCGGTGACGGCGGCGGGTACGACTGTGATGTGCTGATCGTCGGCGGCGGGATCGTAGGCCTGTCGACGGCGTACGCGATCACGCGCGCCGCGCCGGGCACGAGCGTCGTGGTCCTGGAGAAGGAGAGCGGCCCCGCTCTCCACCAGACCGGCCGCAACAGCGGGGTGATCCACAGCGGGATCTACTACCGCCCCGGTTCGTACAAGGCCCGCTTCGCCGTGCGAGGGGCGGCGGAGATGGTGCGGTTCTGCGCCGAGCAGGGCCTGCCCCACGAGGTGACGGGCAAGCTGATCGTGGCGACCGACCGCGCCGAGCTGCCCCGGCTGCACGCCCTGGTCCAGCGCGGCCGGGAGAACGGCATTCCCGTGCGGGAGCTGGGCCCCGCGCAGATCGCGGAGTACGAGCCGGCGGTGCGCGGCATCGCCGCGATCCACGTCGGTACGACGGGGGTGTGCGACTTCGGCGCGGTGGCCCGCCGTCTGGCCCGGCTGGCGGAGGAGGCCGGTGCCTCCGTGCGTTACGGGGCGGAGGTACGGGTCGTAGGGCGACGCGGCCCGGCCGTCGCGGTGCGCACGGCGCTCGGCGAGGTGCTGCGCGCCCGGGCGCTGGTCAACTGCGCCGGGCTGTACAGCGACCGGGTGGCGCGGCTGGCGGGCGACGACCCGGGGATGCGGATCGTCCCGTTCCGGGGGGAGTACTTCGAGCTGGCCCCGGAGCGTACGGACCTGGTGCGGGGCCTGGTCTATCCGGTGCCGGACCCGGCGTTCCCCTTCCTGGGTGTCCATCTCACCCGGGGCATCGACGGCCGCGTCCACCTCGGGCCGAACGCGGTGCCCGCGACGGCCCGCGAGGGCTACGGCCGCTGGACGGTACGACCGGGCGAGCTGGCCGGCACGGTGGGCTATCCGGGCGCGTGGCGGATGGCCCGGCGCCACTGGCGCTACGGGGCGGGCGAGATACGGCGCTCCCTCTCCCGGCACGCCTTCGCGGAGGCGGTGCAGCGGCTGCTGCCGGGGATCACCGTCGAGGACCTCATACCGGCGGCGCCGGGCGTACGGGCGCAGGCGGTGCTGCGGGACGGGACGCTGGTGGACGACTTCCTGTTCGCGGAGTCGCCCCGCATGGTGCATGTGCTGAACGCGCCCTCGCCGGCGGCGACGGCGTCGCTGCCGATCGGCCGGGAGGTGGCGCGGCGGGTGCTGGTGCATCTCGGCGGGTAGGGCCGGGGGGCACCCCTCCCCGCCGCGACGGCGCCCCACCACGACGGCGGCATCCGGCGGCGCCAAACCGGCGGCACCCCCGGCAAACCGACCGGAGCTCAGCGGCCGGCGTGCTCGTACACGCGCACGTAGTCGACCAGCATCCGGGCGGGAAAGGGCGTCGAGCGGTCGGGCGGGCCGGGCCAGTCGCCACCCACGGCGAGGTTGAGCAGTAGGTAGTGCGGGTGGTCGAAGACCCACTTCTGTCCGTGCTTGAGCTGTCCGGAGCAGGCGGTCCCGTAGGGCTTGCCGTCGAGGTACCAGGTGACCTTCCCGGGCATCCAGTCGACGCGGTAGGTGTGGAAGCCGTCGGAAAGGCTGCCGCCCCGGCCCAGGGTGGTGTGGTTCTCGATGCCCTGGGCGACATACCCCGGGCCGTGGATGGTGCCGTGGACCATGGTGGGCTGCCGGCCGAGGGCCTCCATGACGTCGATCTCGCCGTTGCCGGGCCAGGTGACCTTGTCGACGTTGGCACCGAGCATCCAGAAGGCGGGCCAGAGCCCCTGCCCTTTGGGGATCTTGATCCGGGCCTCGAAGCGGCCGTAGGCGCGGGCGAACTTCCCCTTGGTCGTCAGCCGCGCCGAGGTGATGTCGCAGGGCCCGAAGCCGCACTTCTTGCCGCGTACCTCGCGCACCCGCTCGTGGCGGGCGGTGACGGCGAGGTTGCCGTGGCCGTCGAGGGAGACGTTGCTCGGCCGGTCCGTGTAGTACTGCCACTCGTGATTGCCCCACTGGGGCTCGCCGCCCCGGTCGAAGGACCATTTGGCCCGGTCGGGGCGGTGGCGGGAGGGCCCGCGGAACTCGTCGGACCAGACGAGGCGCCACTCGCGCTCGCGGGAGCGGTCGGCCTTGGGGCCGCCGGGCTTGTGATCGACGGCGGCGGTGCGTACGTGGGCTGCGGCACCGACGTGGCGAAGGCCGGTAATGCGGTCACGGGCTACGTCACGGGCCATGTCACAGCCGCCGATCAGCACCGCGGAGGCGGCCAACATCGCCACCGCCCCGGGAAACCGACGGGTGAGGGGGCGCAGTCGCGGTCGCAGTCGCATGAGTGGTCTCCGTCTCACTCATCGTGGCGGGCCGGGCGAGGAAGATCGTATGAGTGGGACGCGTCCCTGCCGGGCCACCACGCGCGTCAGCGGGCACAGCCCACCGGATCGGCGGAAAGGAATCCGTCCGCTTGACGAGCTGACGAGTAACGACCGCGGCCCCCGGCCTTGATCCGAGGCCCTTGATCCGAAACGGCTTCGCCGGCACCGCCCGTAGACTTGAGGAACTGTGCCCGAGAACCACGCTCCCACCACCGAAGCCACCGCCGAAGCCATGGCCCCCGAGGCCGTCGCGGCGGTACCGGCCCCTGCCGCCCCCGCCCGCGACCGGCGGGAGCCGATGTTCCCCGACGGCCCGGCGCCGGATCCCGCGGGCTCGCACCACGAGCGCCGCATCCGGTCCTTCCAGCCGCGCCGCAGCCGCGTCACGACCGGGCAGGGCGAGGCGCTGCGCCGGCTGTGGCCGAAGTGGGGCCTCGACATCGACGGCCTGAGCCGGCTGGACCTCGGTGAGCTGTTCGGCGACCCGGAACTGCCGGTCGTCCTGGAGATCGGCTTCGGCATGGGCGAGGCCACGGCCAGGATGGCGGAGGCCGACCCCGGCACCGGCATCCTCGGCTGCGACGTCCACACCCCGGGCCAGGGCAACCTGCTGAACCTGGCCGAGCAGAAGGGCCTGAACAACGTCCGGGTGGCCAACGGCGACGCGATCATCCTGCTCCGCGAGATGCTCGCCCCGGACGCCCTCGCCGGCATCCGCGTCTACTTCCCGGACCCGTGGCCCAAGAAGCGCCACCACAAGCGCCGGCTGATCCAGCCGGAGTTCCTGGCGCTCGCCGCGACGCGTGTGGCGCCGGGCGGTCTGCTGCACTGCGCGACGGACTGGGAGCCGTACGCGGAGCAGATGCTGGAGGTCCTTAACTCCAGCCCGGACTTCGAGAACACCCAGCCCGACGGCGGCTACGCCCCGCGCCCGGACTTCCGTCCGCTGACCCGTTTCGAGGGCCAGGGCCTGGACAAGGGCCACGTGGTCCACGACCTGCTGTTCCGCCGCCGCGCGGCGTAACGCACAGCACGTTCCAAGGGGCGGGAAAACCGTCACTTCGCTCTCCGCCCCTTGGTTAGGGTCGGGGCGTGCATGAGCCACCGCCTCACCCTCAGCAGCAGCCGTACGCGCCACCCGTCCCCCCGGCCGCAGGGCACTACGCGCCCCGCCGGGCGCTGTGGGACACCCTCTGGGACAACAAGGCGGTGCGGATCGGAACGGTGTTCCTGCTGCTCGCGCTCTGCGGCCTGATCATCCTGGCGCTGGTCCGCGAGCAGACGGGCACCAAGGGCTTCCTGGTGGGGCTGGGCCTGGCGGTACTGCCGGTACCGCTGCTCATAGCCGCGTTCCGCTGGATGGACCGCGTCGAGCCGAAGCCCTGGAAGAGCCTGATATTCGCCTTCGCGTGGGGCGCGTGCGCGGCCACGCTGGTGGCCATCCTGGCGAACGGCTACGCGACGAAGTGGCTGCTGACGACGGTGGACGTCACGCGACGCGAGGACGCGGCGGGCCTGGGCGCGACGTTCGTGGCCCCGGTGGTCGAGGAAAGCGCCAAGGCAGCGGCGATCCTCCTCCTCTACCTCTTCAGGAGGCGGGACTTCAACGGCATAGTCGACGGCGTCGTGGTCGCCGGAATCACCGCCACGGGCTTCGCCTTCACCGAGAACATCCTCTACCTCGGCAACGCCTTCGCCAACGACCAGAGCTTCGGCTACGAGGGCCTGCGGTCGACGACCGCCGCCACGTTCTTCGTCCGGGTGCTGATGTCGCCCTTCGCGCACCCGCTCTTCACGTCGATGACGGGCCTGGGCTTCGGCCTGGCGGCGACGCTGCCGTCGCGCCGCCGACTCCTCCGCTGGCTGATCCCCATAGGCGCCCTGCTGACCGCCATGCTCCTGCACGGCCTGTGGAACGGCTCGGCCACCCTGCCGGGGGCGGGCTTCCTGGCCGTCTACGCCCTCTTCATGGTGCCGGTCTTCGCGCTGCTGACGTGGCTGACCATCTGGTCCCGCCAGAACGAACTCCGCACGATCCAGACCCACCTCCCCGCCTACCAGGCCGCCGGCTGGCTCACCCCGCCCGAGCCCCACGCCCTCTCCTCCATGCGCGCGAGAGGCATAGCCCGAGACCTCGCCCGCCGCACGGGCGGGCCGGCAGCGGCTCGTGTGGTCGCGGAGTACATCTCCTACGCGACGTCCTTGGCTTTCCTCCGCCACCGAGCCCTGCGGGGCACCCCCGACCCCGCCTTCGGGGCCCGGGAGGCGGAGCTGCTGCACCACTTGTGGCAGCGCCGGGATGTCGCCCAGCCGGCGCTGTCGGGCGCGGTGGCGGGGGTGGGGGTGGCTCGGCCGATGCCACAGGCGTACGGCGTTCCGGCACAGGGGTGGGCCCCGCCGGTGCCGGGCGCGGCACAGGGGTGGGGCTCCCCTACACCCCCGGCTCCCGCCTCGACCCCGGCGTGGGGCCAGGCACCGGGGCAGCACGGCTGAGGGACACGGGCAGGCGCCCCTCCCCGCGAGACAGCGCAAACCTCGACGCCGGGGCCCAGACCATCGGGGTTAGCGCTGCCACAAGCCTCGCCCCCCACGCAGGATCGTTTCTCTCAGTCGACCAGACCCCACGCAGCAGCCGACGGCGAGCCTGCCCAGCCGCCAGGAGTCCGCCAGATTGAGGCGATCTCCAGCTCTTCCAAGTAGGGCATGTACGCCTCGATGTCCTCGCTGAACAGCGCGAGGAGGCGCGGCTTCGACGACTGCTCGTACCAGAAGTGGCTGTACTCAAGGAGCTGCCCCACCGCCTCGCGCACGGCCGAGGTCGGGTTGTGCCGCTTGATGGTCTTGGCTTCCACCAGCCACTCCACCCCATCACGGCGGAGGATCAGGTCCTTGGGGTGCTGCTTCTTCGTGATCGGAACGAACCCGCGTCCATCGACGTAGTGCCCGAATTGCTCGACCAGCACCTCATGGCTGCGCGACTTGACGATCGTCCGCTTAGCGATATGGGTGATGTAGTCGCTACCGTCCTTGGGTTGAAAGCCCTCAAGCCCCTTGTACTCGACGTGCTTCGTCGGTTGGTAACCCGCCTTAAACCCTTTAGGGGCCGGCTCAACCGAGATACCCGGCTCGACACCAGCCGCCAACTTCAGGATCTCTGCGGCGTGCCACAGGTCTTCACGCAAGACACCCTCGGCCGGCAAGGAGTCGATCTCGTAGCGTCGCGCAACGACACTGCCTGCCTCATAGGCTCGCGGCC
Organism: Streptomyces hesseae; assembly: GCF_031845785.1. Taxonomy (NCBI): domain Bacteria; kingdom Bacillati; phylum Actinomycetota; class Actinomycetes; order Kitasatosporales; family Streptomycetaceae; genus Streptomyces; species Streptomyces hesseae. Next base: position 182,621 of record NZ_JAVRFI010000013.1, on the reverse strand, counting down.
GATCCACGGTGCTGTTGAACGACGGGCTGCCCGCCCAATCAGCTACGAGCTGCAGCGGGAGCTCACTAAACAGTGTCGCGCCGCGAGCGCTGAGGAAGTCGCGGAGCTTCTGACCCTCTCCGTATTTGTCCGTGAGCCGCGTTACGCCCTGCTGGAGGGTGAGCGTAACGGACTTGAGGTCAGCAGCGAAGATGTAGGCGAGGTAGAGACCTGCCTTCGGGTCTCGAGTGATGTCCGGGTGAAAGACACCGATCCAAGGGGTGTGTGCGGCGCTGCCTTGCCCGCCGTAGCCCTTCGCCTCGAAGCCGCCTGGTACGGCCTGCCGAACCAGCGAGGGCACCTTTCGCAAAAGGTCCTGGGCATGGACCCCGCCCTCAGTCCCTAGGTGTTGCTCATAGGTCGCAGCTATCTCTCCGAGCAGATCACGGATATCCATGACCGGACACTACCTAGAAGCGATCAACATGAGTCACACCTAGATCACTTTCAGACAAGCCTGGGTGCAGAGCCTCCCACACGCGGGGCGTCCCTCCTCGGCCCGCTGTCACACCCCGCTGGTAGAACATCCCCATCGGTTGGGGAGACGAGGGGGCCATCAATGAGCGAGCGCTTCAACAGCCAAGCAACGCCGGTACCCGGCTTGTACGAGGAACTGATCACCTCACGCCTCGAAGGGCACCTACAGAAGCTCGAAGCCAACGGCTGGAAGTCCACAGCCCAGCCGGTGGGTCAGCACTCCTCTCCCCACGTCTTGGCCCGCCACATCGCTCAGACCGTCCACCGCATCCTTGACTCGCTGCCCGCGTCCGAGCAGGTCTTGGCGGCAAACCACATCCTCGAGTCCATGAGCAGTATCGAGGGAGCCAAGCAATGGATTGAGGTTGTGGCGGACGGGCCGCGCCAGTTGCTCGCCATCGCCGAGCAGGAAGCACCGGGCGCCTACAGCATCCGGCCTGCCACGCCACTTTCGGACACGGCACTACTCACCAACTCACCCGAAGACCCCAACCTCGGCTATGAACTACGAGCCGAGCTCGCCACCGCAGACCGCGTTGACCTGCTCTGCGCGTTCGTGAAGTGGCATGGTCTGCGTGTACTCGAAGACTCCCTCAAGGGGGCGGCTGCCCGTGGCGTGCCCATCCGCGTCATCACCACTACCTACATTGGAGCCACCGAGCGGAAAGCGCTGGATCGGCTGGTCAAGGACTTCAATGCAGAGGTCAAGGTCAACTACGAGCTGCGATCCACTCGTCTCCACGCGAAGGCCTGGCTCATCCGCCGCCACAGCGGGTACGACACCGCCTATGTAGGCAGCTCCAACCTCTCGCGGGCAGCTCTCCTGGACGGCCTGGAGTGGAACGTCCGGCTGTCGTCTGTAGCGACTCCGGCGGTTCTCAAGAAGTTCGAGGCCACCTTCGATGCGTACTGGAGCGACGCAGCGTTCGAGCCGTACGACCCCGAGAAGGACGGCGAGCGACTTGCCGCTGCACTGCTCGAAGCGGGCGGTAAGGGAGGAGGGGGCAGGCCCAGCTTGACCTTGTCCGGGCTTGAAGTGCGCCCGTACCCGCATCAGAAGGACATGCTGGAGCGGCTCCAGGTCGAGCGCGACGTCCACGATCGTCACCGCAACCTCCTCGTCGCAGCGACAGGCACCGGTAAGACAGTGATGGCGGCCCTCGACTACCGGGCACTGCGAGCAAAGCTCCAGAACCGTGACCTCAAGCTCCTCTTCGTCGCCCACCGCAAAGAGATCCTGAAGCAGTCGCTCCTCACGTACCAGCATGTGCTCAACGATGCGAACTTTGGTGAACTGCTGGTCGGCGGCGATGTTCCGGAGAACTGGACCCATGTCTTCGCCAGCGTCCAGTCCCTGAACGCCCGCTCGCTCGAGCGCCTTGCTTCTGATCACTTCGACGTGATCGTCATTGATGAGTTCCACCACAGCACCTCACCGACCTACCGTCGCATCATCGACCACTTCAAGCCGGCAGAGCTTCTTGGCCTCACGGCCACACCTGAGCGCATGGACGGGAAGAATGTCCAGGATGAGTTCTTCGACGGTCGTATTGCCGCCGAGATGCGCCTGTGGGAAGCACTGGAGAACGACCTCCTGAGCCCCTTCCACTACTTCGGGATCGCTGACAGCGTGGACCTGGAAGGCCTGACCTGGAAGCGTGGCGCCTACGACACCGGTGAGCTCGACAAACTGTTCACCGGAAACCACGCTCGGGCACGCCTGGTCGTCAAGGCCGTGCAGGACAAGGTGACTGATCCTGGTGCCATGCGGGCCCTGGGCTTCTGTGTATCCGTCGCGCATGCCCACTTCATGGCTGACTTCTTCCAGCAAGCTGGGCTCAACGCCAAGGCCCTCGATGCCTCTACCCCTGCGGTAGAACGCGCCCAGGCGCTGACTGATCTACGTGAGGGCAAGCTCCAGGTCCTCTTCTCTGTCGATCTGTTCAACGAGGGGCTGGACATCCCCGACGTCGACACCCTCCTCCTGCTCCGGCCGACCTCCAGCGCCACCGTCTTCCTTCAGCAGCTCGGCCGTGGCCTCCGACGAACCCCTGACAAGGCCGTGCTCACCGTCCTCGACTTCATCGGGCAGCACCGCAAGGAGTTCCGCTTCGAGGAGCAGTTCCGAGCGCTCACCAACCTCACCCGTAAGCGCTTGGTCGACAACATGGAGCAAGACTTCCCGCTCCTTCCATCGGGGTGCCAGATCGTGCTCGACAGGAAGTCGAAGAAGCGAATCCTGGAGAACATCAAGAACCAGATCGGCGTCAATGTCACACAGCTGACCCGCGAGGTCACTGCGTACGCGGAACCGAAGCTCTCCGGCTATCTTCGCGAGAGCCAGCGGGAGCTTAAGGAGCTCTACCGAGCCAATAACTCCTGGACGCGCCTACTGCGCCGGGCCCGTTTCCTTCCCGAGGTGGGACCGGACGGCGAAGAGGCTCTGCTCAAGCGGGTCTCCGCCTTCCTCCACGTCGATGACCCAGCTCGCGTGGCTGCGTACAGCCGCATGCTTGAGGACGACGTTCCGGCGTACAACTCCCTCGACCAGCAGGGCCAGGCGTACGCCAGGATGCTCTTCTTCTCCCTATGGCCGCTGGGTGGAGGCTTCGCCTCATACGACGAAGGCTTCCAGGCACTGGCCAAACAGGTGGACTTCCGGGACGAGCTCCGGCAGGTGCTGAGCCACAACCTGGCCCACACAGAGCATCTCCCCGTACGGCTGGTAGGGGCACATGCTGACATCCCACTCACCATCCACGCCTCCTACAGCAGGGAAGAAATCCTGCCCGCGCTCGGTCAGTCGAGCGTGGGTGGGTTCCTGCCTGGGCACTTCCGTGAGGGCGTGAAGTGGTGTGAAAACGCAAAGATTGATGCGCTCCTCATCACCCTTGAAAAGGACGAGAAGGATTTCTCCCCGGAGACTCGGTACAAGGATTACGCGCGGAGTCCTGAGCTCTTCCACTGGGAGTCTCAGAACCAGACCTCCAGCACCTCACCCACAGGGGTGCGCTACCAGAACCACAAGGAGAACGGCTCGGACGTCTTCTTGTTCGTACGCCGATACAAAAAGAACGACATAGGCGGTGCCCAGCCATGGATGTTGCTGGGCCCGGCCGAGTACGTCTCGCACGAGGGCAGTAACCCCATGGCCATCATCTGGAAGCTCAAGCACGAGATGCCGGCTGATGTGTGGACATACTCTGCCATTGCCGCCAGCTAAGCCAGCGAATAACCGCTGAACGCGCCTGCGCTATGCGGTCCTCGCCACCGCCGCGTCGAAGCGCTTCTGTGCTCGGTCCAAGGCGGTGGCCGGGTCGGTGTCCTGGGCCTGGAGCCAGTGGAGGAGGTCGGCGATCAGTGCGGTCGCCACCTCCTCGGCCACCGTACGCACAGCAGGTGAGCTGGCCCTGCTCAACGCAGGAAGCCTGCCGTACACGGTGAGGAGGGCCTCGGTGTGCAACATGCGCGAGGTGGCGGGCTGGGACTCTGACGCTGGGAGTTCCGTGGCGAGCTCGCACCAGGTGGTTTTGCCGTAGTCGCTGGGGATCACGCCCCAGCGGTCGGCTGTGGCGGCGATCAGGTGTAGGCCACGTCCTCCTTCTTGCGCGGGGGTAGCCGACCGCAGCGCCGGGAAGCGTCGGGGATCCGGGTCACGGATGGCGATGCGGAGTCGCGGTCCGTCCAACGCGATGGAGATCCAGGTCGGCGTCCTCGGGCCGACGTGCGTGATGACGTTGGTGATCAGTTCCGTGACACAGAGCCGGACCGGATCCTCAAGATGCCGCAGTCCCCAGAGCCGCAAGGGAGCGCTGACTGTACGGCGGAGGTGAGCGACCCTCTCGGGGATGGCGAGGAAGGGGAACTCCCAGATCTTTGCCGGCCTGCTGTGCTCGATGCCCATGTGCGTGCCCAGCCCTTCTGATCGCGGACTCCCCGGTGCGGGAGAGCTCGAGCATGGCAGTGAGCACATCCCGCCATGCAATATGCACCAGGGGATTCCCTCCATTGGGTGATTGGCCTGGTTGATGCTGTCCGCTGGACTGAACGCCGTTCGTGACACGGGAGGTTGAAGTGGCTGGATCACCCACAGCTCGCCGACGGCGGCTGGCCATCGAGCTCAAGAAGCTTCGCGACGACCATCAGCTCACCTGCAATGAAGTCGGCAAGGCGCTGGACTGGAGCGGGTCGAAGGTCAACCGGCTCGAGACCGGCAGCGGGAGGGTGCAACCCTCGGACATCGACGCGCTGTGCCGCTACTACGGCACAGCGGACGAGCTGCGCGAGTTCCTGATGCGGCTGGCCAAGGAGTCCAAGGTTCGAGGCTGGTGGCACGCACATGGGTCGGCCGTGCCGCCCTGGTTCTCGTCCTACGTCGGGCTGGAGCAGGAGGCCTCAAGCCTGCGTCAGTACCAGTGCGAGTTCGTGCCGGGGCTTATGCAGACAGCCGCATACGCCGCGGAGCTGCATCGGGCATCCGGTCGGCTCGAAGGCGAAGAACTTGAACGCCACGTGAACGTACGCATGGCTCGCCAGCAGATCCTGCACCGAGAGGCTCCGCCCGACCTGTGGGCGATCGTGCACGAGAGCGTCCTCCGCCACATCGTCGGCGGCAGGGAGCTGATGCAGGCCCAGCTCGAATATATGCTCCTATCAAGCCAGTTGAAGAACGTGACGTTGCAGGTCCTCCCCTTCGACGCCGGAACGTACCCCGCGACGGGAGCCTTCACGATCCTCGGCTTCCCCGAGCAGGCGGATCCTGATGTCGTCTATCGGGATGGCCTGACCGACGCCGTCTACCTGGAGACTCCGGACGGCGTCAGCCAGTATGCGAAGGCATTCGACAGCATGCGTTCCATCGCGTCGAGCCCACCCCAGTCGGCTCAACTGATCAAGCGCATCTTGAAGGAGTACTCCCAATGAGCAGAGCGGCCCACGCCATATGCGCCCAGGCCGGCTGGTTCAAAAGCAGCTACAGCAACGGCACGGGCGGCGAGTGCCTGGAAGCCGCCTTCGCGACCGACGGAACCGCCTCCGTTCGGGACTCCAAGGAATCGGGCGGACCTGTGCTCGCCTTTTCATGTGCGGCCTGGGGTGGGTTCGTCACAGGCATACGCGAGGGCATGCTTTGCTGATCGTTCACGGCCCGAAGCTCGGGTTCCAGGAGTCGAGAGGGGCCAGCGGCCGGCCCCAGGAAGCGACAACCAGGGGGTTCCGTCTCCGGCGCTTGAGCTTCGGGTTTCGGGGGTCGGGATTCGAGCGCTCTTTCTGAGGAATGGGTGGTGGGTGATAACCCACCCACCCTCCCAAGTCGCGCGTATGCACACGTGGATGACTTTGCGCAACCGAGTCGCCACAGCCCGCTGTCCCCGTGTAGCGTGCGCCACAACAAAGCAACCCCGGCCGGTGCGCCAACACCTGAGCCGGGGTCTGACCACCTAGATCAGAATGAGTGATCTCGTGGCTGACGCCAACCTTACCGCTGTCCCCATGGCCGCGTCCGGATACGGCAAGCGTTCCGCGCCCGACCAAGCCCCGCGTTCCCGGGACGACTTCGCGCACCTGCCCGCCCGTGAGGCGGCCATCGCCGCGTACATCGACCGGCTTCCCGACGGTGCCGCCGTCGACATCAAGTCCCTGGCAAAGCAGATCCCCGCCTACGGGCAGCAGGCCGTGAGCACCGCCCTCAACAACCTCTCCGAGGCCGGGCACCTGCGGCGCATCCGGGAGACGGTCGGCGAGGGCCGTACGCAGTGGGTGACCCGCTCGCACTTCTCCCGGACCGCGCGGGACGATGCCTGGTGGGAGGCCTTCCTCGAGGAAGGAGAGGGCACCGCCTCTGACCCGGTCCCCGCTCGGGCCGCGTCACGCCGCCACCCCACGCGGCTCGCCCGGTCCGCCGCCTACGAGGCTCTGGTCCGGCTTGGTCGTACCGAACCGCGGCTCGGCCTCTCCGCCGCCGAGTGTTCCGACCTTGAGCCGCTCGCCGGCGAGTGGCTGGCGCGCGGGGCCACGCCGGACGACCTCGTACGAGCCCTCACCGCCGGGCTCCCCGACCTCGTCCACCACCCAGGGGCGTTCACCCGCACGAGGCTCACCGAGAAGATGCCACCCGAGGCGCCCAGTGCTCCGGAGCCGTCGCTGCCGCCCCGCCGTCGGGTCATGGAATGCACCGGCTGCGGTGTGCCGGGGCGGCCCGAAGCCCTGCCCGGTGGTTTGTGCCGCGGCTGTCGTGGCGACAGTCCGCGCCCGGAGCTGCCCGGGCCGGCGGCCGACGATGTGCGCGCGTACGTGTCGGAGCTGCGAGCCATGGCCCGTACTAGCCGCTAGGCGCGGACGTAACCTTTACGGCGTGTCCCCCACCTACGCAGAGCGTGCCTCCCGGCTGCCGCACGCTGTCGTGTGGTCGCGGGGCGCTGAGAGCGGCGAAACCGTAACCGTGCTGCCCGACGGATGCATGGATCTGCTGTGGACCGAGGGAAGGCTGCTCGTCGCCGGGCCCGACACGCGGGCGTACCGCCCTGGCTCCAGCGCGCAGGGTCCCTGGGCAGGCGTCCGCTTTCACCCTGGTACCGCTCCCGCCCTGCTCGGCGTACCCGCGCACGAGCTGCGGGATCGGCGTGTGGAGCTCGCCGACCTCTGGTCGGGTGCCGAGGTGCGCCGCTTGACGGAACGCGTTGACGCGGCGCGCGATCCGGCTGCCGCGCTTGAGGAGCTGGCGCTGCGTCTCGCGGGCGACGCGCCAGCCCCGGATCCGTTGCTGGGGGCGGTCGTGGCGTCTCTGGCGGCTGGCCGGTCCGTCGCGGCGACTGGCGAATCGGTGGGGCTCAGTGCGCGGCAGCTCCACCGGCGTGCCCTGAACGCCTTTGGCTACGGGCCCAAGACGCTGGGCCGGATTCTCCGCATGCAGCGCGCCGTCGCCCTGGCCCGCGCCGGCGTGCCCTTCGCGGAGACGGCCGTCCGGGCCGGGTTCGCTGATCAGGCTCATCTGGCGCGTGATGTTCGGGAGTTGGCGGGAGAGTCGTTGTCCGGGCTGGTGCGGCAGTAGTTCACGTCATAGGGGCGAAGAGGTCGACGCCGTTGCCGTCCGGGTCGTGCACCACGGCGTACCGCTGGCCCCAGAAGGCGTCCCACGGCTTCAGCTCGCCGTGGTATCCGGCGCCGACCAGGTCCTCGTACACCGCGTCCACGTGCTCGGGGCCCGTGCACCGGAACGCCAGCCCCATCCGGCCACCGCCCGTCGGCGGACGCCACGACGGGTGGAATGAGCGGACGGTGCTCTCGGGGTCGAGGAGGAGGCGCAGGCCGCCCGGCAGAGCGGCCTCTACGTGCGGCTGGTCCTCGGAGCCCTCGGGAAACTCGATCCCCAGGCGACGGTAGAAGGCGAGCGACGCGGCCAGATCGGAGACGACGAGACCGATGGCGTGGAATTCGGGTGCTGGTGTGGTGCTCATGACCGGGAGCGTAGGGAGGGGGCAGGCGGCCGGTCTTGAAGGAAACGGACACCCGCTGCGTTGTCAGTGGTCACCGCTAGGTTCAGGTACATGAGTTCGGGACTGAGTGTGTATCTGCTGGACCCGGCCAGGACCCGCGCCCTGGTCGGCTCGCGCGACGAGCAATTGCTCCAGGTCATCCGCGAGAGCTTCGCCGACGACCTGGCGCGGGACGACGACTGGTTCTCGCACGCGATAAAGGACGGCGCGCCCACGGCGTACGAGGCGTTGGAAGCCGTCGTCAACGGCGGGCCGTTCAGCGACGATCAGGAGCACGCCTTCCAGTACGGCTACGCCTACAAGCGGCTGTGCGACCTCACCGGTTCCTTCCTCGACAACTCCTCCTTCTGCCCCTTCCGGGGAAGCTGGCTGTCGGTGGTCGACGACGGACTGCGGGCCCTCGGGATCACGGCCGTTTCCGTGGAGGAGTTCAGCTACCCAGGCGTGCCGGCGCCTCTGCCTCGGCCTTACGAAGCACCGGGGTGTGGGGAGTGGAGCCCTGAGCAGTGCGCCAAGGCGCTGGAGCAGTTCGAGGAGACCAAGCGCAAGGGGCACGCTCCGCCGCTCGAACCCGAGGTCGTCGACGCGGTCATGGACGTCATCGGCTGGTTGCGGCACGCCGAGGCCCGGCCCGGGTTCGGGATCATCGGCTTCCGGTCGTAGGTGGCCGGGCGCGCTACATCTCCTCCGCCGCCTCCCCCTCCACGATCGACAGGACCGTGCCCGTCGGGATCACCCGAGTCAGCCGTAGGCCCGCTTCCGTGAAGAGGGCCTCGAATTCCTGCTCCGTGCGTTCGCGGCCCACCAGCGACGCCATCATCAACAGGTCGAGCGTCTTGCCCTGGTGAGGGGCATTGTCCTGGGGGATGACCGCGTCGATGACCAGGACTCGGCCGCCCGGCGCCATGGCCTCGCGGCAGTTGCGGAGGATCGTCCGCGACTGGGCGTCGTCCCAGTCGTGGAGGATGCGCTTGAGGAGGTAGATGTCGCCCGGTGGAGCCGAGGTGAAGAAGTCGCCCTCGGCCAGGGTCCAGCGGCCTGCCAGGTCGGGGGTGTCCAGGCGGTGGCCGGCCAGGACGTGGGGCTGGTCGTAGAGGATGCCCTGGAGACCCGGGGTGTTGCGGAGGGCCGCCTGGAGGAGGCCGCCGTGGCCGCCGCCCACGTCCACCACCGTGGCCGAGGGCGGGAACGAGTAGGCGTCCGCGATCGGTTGGTTCTCCGCGTCCGACATCGCCGCCATACCGTCGTGGAAGATCGCCGTTGTGTCCGCGTTCCCCTCGAAGTAGTCGAAGAACGGCATTCCGAAGATCTGGTCGAAGGCCGATGTGCCCTGCTCCACGCACCTCGTCATCTCGCCCGCCGGCAGCCAGAACGTCCGGTCCGTGATCATCAGGACCGCCGAGCGCACGGACACGGGCGCGTCCGAGCGCAGTGCCGCCCCCGTCTCCGTCAGGTGGAAGCGGCCCTCCCCGTCCTCCTCGAACAAGCCCCTCGTGGCCAGGAGGCGTAGGACTCGGTGGAGGCTGCGGGCATCCGTGCCCGTTGCCTTCGCCAGGTCGGACGGGGTACGAGGGCCGTCCGTCAGGTGGTCCGCCACGCCTGCCGTCACCGCCGCGCGCAGCGCGGCCGGGTAGACGAAGCCCAGGGCCTCGTCGATGATTCTCGCCGCGCTTCGGCGGCCCGCTTCCGCTGTCTTGCGAGCGTCATTGGTCACTCAACGATTCATGCCCAGGGCGGCGGACGATTCCTCTTCCCCCGGCGTTAGCTTTAGGACGAGATCCTTTGTTGCGCATGCGGAGGTTGTTGCTGTGGCAGTTCCTACGTCCCTGGTGGCCGCCGGTGGTCTTGTCGGCGGCTACGGCGTCGCCCGGTGGACCAAGAAGCGGCCCCTCGGTGGAGTGGCCCTCGCCGCCGCCGGGGCTCTCGCCGCCAAGCAGTGGAAGAACACCGCCGGCACCGGGGCCGCCGCCGGGCTCAGCGGGCTCTACGTCGCCGCCTTCGCCGGGTCGCATCCGCTGGCCAAGAAGGTCGGGGCTTGGCCCTCCGTCCTCGGGGTCTCCGCCGCCGTCGCGCTTGCTTCCTGGGTTGTGGAGAGGAACAGCAGTAGCGCCACTAGCTGAAGTCCAGGTCGCCCGTCCTGGTCCGCTTCAGTTCGAAGAACTTCGGGTAACCGGCCAGCAGGCGCACACCGTCGAAGATCCGGACCGCGTCCTCGCCCCGCGGAATCGCGGTCAGCACCGGCCCGAAGAAGGCGACGCCGTCGATGTGCATCGTCGGCGTGCCCACCTCCTCGCCGACCGGGTCCATGCCCTCGTGGTGGCTCTTGCGCAGCGCCTCGTCGTAGTCCGTCGAGTGCGCCGCGTCCGCCAGCGACAGCGGAAGGCCCACCTCGGCGAGGGCCTCGCGGATCACCTCGTCGCCGACCTCCCGGTCGGCGGCGTGGATACGGGTGCCCAGCGCTGTGTAGAGGTCCCGGAGCACATGGTCGCCGTGCTCCTGGGCCGCCGCCATGCACACCCGGACCGGTCCCCAGCCGGTGTCCATGATTCTGCGGTAGCGCTCCGGCAGGTCCTCGCGGCCCTCGTTGAGCACGGACAGGCTCATGACGCGGAAGCGCAGGTCGAGGTCGCGGTGCTGCTCCACCTCCAGGATCCAGCGGGACGTGATCCAGGCGAAGGGGCAGATGGGGTCGAAGTAGAAGTCCACTTTGTTTGTCATGACCACGAGCCTAGGGGGTTGATGTCCCACCGGACTGGTCCATTTGTGGCCCGTGGTCATGGGCCAATCCCTCGACCGTCAAGCGGTCGACGCCTCCGTCAGCTTCGCCAGCTCCTCGTCCGTGAGCTTCAGGTCAGCCACCGCCAGCAGCGGCGGCAGCTGCTCGACCGTACGGGCGCTGGCCAGCGGCGTCGCCACCGTCGGCTGGGCCGCGAGCCAGGCCAGGGCCACGGTCGCGAGCTCGGCGTCGTGGGCCGCGGCCACCTCGTCGAGGGCGGCGAGCACGCGCACGCCCCGCTCCTTCTCCAGGTAGTGCGCCGCGCCGCCCGCACGCGCGCTGTCCACCGTCGTGCCCGGACGGTACTTGCCGGTGAGGAAGCCCGAGGCCAGCGCGAAGTACGGGATCGCGGCCAGGCCGTGCTCGGCGGCCACGGAGGCGAGTTCGCCCTCGTAGGTGTCGCGCGAGACCAGGTTGTAGTGGGGCTGGATCGCCACGTACTTGGCCAGGCCGGCGGTGTCGGAGAAGTCGAGCGAGGCCCGCAGGCGCGCCGCCGTGATGTTGGAGGCCGCGATCTCGCGGACCTTGCCCTCCTTCACCAGGCCGTCCAGCGTCGTGATGATCTCCTCGACGGGGACCGACTCGTCGTCCACGTGCGTGTAGAGGAGGTCGATGTGGTCCGTGCGGAGACGGCGCAGGGACGCCTCCACGTCGGCCTTGACGGTCGCGGGGGCCAGGCCCCGGTGCTCGGGGACGCCGTTGCCGACCTTCGTGGCGATGACGATCGTCTCGCGGTTGCCGCGCTCGGCGAGCCAGTTCCCGATGATCGTCTCGGACTCGCCGCCCTGGTTGCCGGGCACCCAGGCGGAGTAGACGTCCGCCGTGTCGATGAAATTGCCGCCGGCCTCGGCGTAGGCGTCGAGGACGGCGAAGGACTGCTTCTCGTCGGCCGTCCAGCCGAAGACGTTTCCGCCCAGGTTCAGGGGGTGGACGGAGAGACCGCCGATTTCCGTGCGATACGTGTTGTCAGCCATGCGTTGGTCCAACTCCCCTGCCGGGCCCGTTATTCCGCGGGCGCCGGTGCCGGCAGGGGATCGGGAGGGTGGACGGACAGGGGTGCCGCGATGTCCTCCAGCGAGCGGCCTTCCGCCCGTACGGCCAGGAACGCGGCCACCACTCCGCCCATGCACATCAGGGCCGCGCCGAGGCAGAAGGCCACGACCGTATCGGCGACGACGCCGCTCTGGGTGAGGGCCGAGAAGAGGAGCGGGCCGCTGATGCCGCCCGCCGCCGTGCCCACCGCGTAGAAGAAGGCGATGGCCATGGCCCGGGTCTCCATCGGGAAGATCTCGGAGACGGTGAGATAGGCGCTGCTGGCGCCCGCCGAGGCGAAGAAGAGGACCACCGCCCAGCAGGCGGTGAGGGTGACGGCGTTCAGCTGTCCGGCGCCGAACAGCCAGGCGGTGCCGAACAGCAGGACCCCGGCCAAAAGGTATGTCGAGGAGATCATGATGCGCCGGCCGATGGTGTCGAAGAGCTTGCCCAGGAAGAGCGGGCCGAGGAAGTTGCCCACCGCTATGACCGCGAAGTAATAGCCGGTGCGGGACGTGGAGACACCGAAGAAACGGGTGAGGATGGCACCGAAACCGAAGGTGATCGCGTTGTAGAGGAACGCCTGGCCGATGAAGAGGGCGAGGCCCAGGACGGCCCGGCGCCGGTAGTCGGAGAAGACCGTACGGGCGATGTCACGGAATCCGAAGCTCTCGCGCTGACGGATGGCGAGGCGCCCTTTGGCCGGCGGGAGGGGGACGCCTTTCTCGGCGACGACGCGCTTCTCGATCGACGTGACGAGACGTTCGGCTTCCTCGGCTCTGCCGTGGATGAACAGCCAGCGCGGACTTTCGGGCACCTGGCGGCGTACGAGCAGGATGACCAGCCCCAGGATCACGCCCAGTCCGAAGGTCAGCCGCCAGCCGATGGCCTTGTCGAAGATGCTGGTGTCGAGCATCAGGATCGACAGCAACGAACCCGCGATGGCGCCGAGCCAGAAGCTGCCGTTGATGATGAGGTCGACACGGCCGCGGTAGACGGCTGGGATCAGTTCGTCGATGGCGGAGTTGATCGCCGCGTACTCGCCGCCGATACCGAAACCCGTCACGAAGCGGAAGGTGAAGAACCACCAGGACGAGTACGAGAGCGCGGTCAGGGCCGTCGCGGCCAGATAGACCGCGAGCGTGACCATGAAGAGTCTTTTACGGCCGAAGAGATCGGTCAGCCGGCCGAAGAAGAGCGCGCCGGAACAGGCGCCCGCCACATAGAGCGCGGCCGCCACTCCCGTCACCCCGCCGGAAGTGATCGGCAATCCGCTGCCCTGCTCGGAGAGACGGCCGGCGATATTGCCGACGACCGTGACCTCCAGGCCGTCCAGGACCCAGACCGTGCCGAGACCGATCACCACGGTCCAATGCCACCGGGACCAGGGCAGCCGGTCCAGGCGGGCGGGCACGGACGTGGTGATCGTCGCGGTGGTCGTCACGTCATCTGATTTCCCGATCGCACACAGAACATTCCCGGGATATCCGATATCGGGTGGTTCTGGGGTCGCTATGACCTGATTGCCCTGCCCGGCTTGCCGAACCGGCGCCCCCGCCTGCTCGGTCCACCCGCTCGGCCCGCCCGCTCGCTACGGCTCCAGGCCCCTGCCCCGCAGCCACGACAGCGGGTCCACCGGCGCGCCACCACCCGGCCGTACCTCCAGGTGGAGATGCGGGCCGGTGACATTGCCGGTCGCGCCGACCCGGCCGATGACCGTGCCCGTGCCGACCTTGCCCGACGTGACCACCATCGACGACAGGTGGCAGTACCAGACCTCGGTCCCGTCATCGAGCGTCAGCACGATGCGGTAGCCGTAGGCGCCCGCCCAGCCCGCCTGGGTGACGGTGCCGCCGCCGACCGCCTTCACCGGGCTGCCGGTGGGGGCGGCGAAGTCCTCGCCGGTGTGGTTCGCGGACCACATGTTTCCCGCCTGGCCGAAGCCGGCGGTGAGGGTGTACGAGGCCACGGGGAGGGTGAAGGATCCGCCGGCGCCGCGATGCGCGGAGGTGGACGATCCGGTCGAGTGCCGCTCCGGGGTTCCGGCCGAGTCGGCAGATCCGGCCGATCCGGCCGATCCGTCCGTCGCCGCCCCACCGCCGGCCGCCTCCTGTGCGGCCCGCTGCGCGGCCTCGTACGTCGCCGCCTTCGCGTCCGCCGCCTCGCGCTCGGCCGACTCCCGCTCCGCCGCGGCCTTCTCCGCCGCGGCCTTCTCCGCCGCCGCCTTGCGGTGCTGCTCGGCGGCGGCCTGGGCCACTCGCGCCTGCGCCTCGGCCTCGGCGGCGCCCTGCTGGTGCTCGGCCTGCTGGAGGATGCGGGCCCGCAGCACCTCGCCGGCGTCGGCGGTGTCGCGCACGGTACGTACCGTCTCGACGGGGGCCTGCTGCGCCTCGACGGCCCGCTGCCCGCCCTGCTCGTGACCGTCGGCCATGAACGAGCCGACGACCGGAATGCTCTGGGCCAGGTCCGGCATGGATATGGAGGCCTGCGGGCGGTCCTGGGCGCTGGCCATGCCGCCCGCGCCGACCGCCGCGATCATTCCGGCGCCGAGCACCGCCCCGCTGCGCGCCATCGTGCCGCCGCGCGGCTTGACGACGCGGTGCCGGCCGCGGACGGGCGCCGCCGGGTGCTCCTCGCCGGGGACCCACTCGTCGCCCGCCGCCCGGGGCGCGGGGGCGGGGACGACGGCCTCGGGAGCCGGATCCGGCTCGTAAGGGGGAATGTAGGCGGGGACGAACGGAGGGTCGTACGGAGGGTCGTACGGACTGCCATCGAACGCGGAGCTGTCGGAGCTGTTGGACGCCACGAGGGCGACTCCTTTCCTTCCTGTTCGCCTACCGGGTTAGCTGTCGGGTTCGGAGGAGGAAGGTCTCCTACAGGCCTGCGTTCGGGCCCGATTCACCCCAAATGATGGTTCCCCGGTTCCGCCCGCGGGATTCGGCGAAGGCGCACGGCACCGCCCCTGCGACGGCTGCAACGACCGCGCTGCGTTATCGAACGTTAATAGACAGAGCGGCTGGATTCCAAGCCGAAAGGGTGAATCCAGCAGGCGCGTTGGGGCTCTTTATAAGGCGCTTACTTCTGATAGTTCGTCAGTCGTTATGGATCTGAGGAGATCGCAGGCGCACGGTACGGGCGGTGACCTGGGGACGTTTGTGGGTGATGGGAGCGGTACGGAGCCTGCCGTCGATCCGCCGGATGGCGAGCAGGGCCATGTCGTCGTCCGTACGCCCGCCCGCGTGCCGGGTCACGTCCGCCGCGAGGGAGTCCAGCAGGGCGTCGGGGCTGCGGAACTGCTTGCCGTGGAGCCGTGGCTGGGGGTCATAGAACGCCCCGGCCGCGTCCCTGGCCTCGGTGACCCCGTCGGTAAACAGCAGCAACGTCGCCCCCACCGGGAACTCCCACTCCTCCACCCGGTCCGGCCACGCGCCCAGGTCCTCCATCCCCAGCGGCAGGGCGGGCGTTCGGGGGTGGGTGTCCCCGACGGTGCCGTCGGGATGGAGCAGGAGCGGGGGCGGATGGCCGCGGTTGACGATGCGCAGGGCGCCCGCGCCCGGCTGGACCTCGGCCAGGACGGCGGTGGTGAACCCCTCGGCCTGATCGACGTTCGCGCGCCGTGCGCCCTCCCGTTGAAGCGCGCGCTCCAGCCGCACCGCCAGCCCCTCCAGCGTGCGCTCCTGCTCCGCCGCCTCCCGGAACGCGCCGATCAGGATCGCGACCGCCTCCACCGCGCCGAGCCCCTTGCCCCGTACGTCGCCGACGATGACGCGGACGCCGTACGGGGTGTCCTGCACCGCGTAGAGGTCGCCGCCGATCCGGGCGTCGGCCTGCGCGGCGACATAGCGCGCGGCCACGCGGAGCCCGCCGATCCGGGCCGGGGGCGTGGGCAGCACGGCCCGCTGGGCGGCCTCCGCGACACTCCGCACGGACGCCAGCCGGAGATGGCCGCGCCGTACGACGCGGTTGATGCCCACGGCGAGCGCGCCGACGATCAGGACGGTGGCGACCTCGGTCACCGACTCGCCCATCTCCGGCGCCTGCCGCGAGAGGGAGAGCGTGACCATCGCCGCCAGGGACACGACCGCCGTGAGCAGGGTGGCGAAGAGGGAGAGGAGCGGGGCGGCGACGAGGGGCGCGGAGACGAAGAAGGGGGCGGAGGAGTACTTGGGGGGCGTGAGGACGTCGAAAGCGATGCCGCCGATGACGACGGCGGCGGGGAGGCAGCGGGCGACGACGACCGACGTCACCCGCCCGGGGAGCGGCTCGCAGAGCGGATCCGGCCCGGGCGGCAGCCCGTCTCGCTTCCCCACCGTGTGCTCCTGACCGGCCGACGTCCCTTGCTCCGTACCCGTCCACCCTTGCGGGCGGGGTACGGCCGGGCGAACGGGGTTACGCCGTTCGAGGCCCCGGCCGGACGGCCCCGAGGCCCCGGCCGGCTGGCCGGGGCCTCGGGGCCGTCGGAGTTTCAGGAGGTCAGGGCCCTCAGGGCCGCAAGGCCTCAGGACGCGGCAGGGCGGCGACCGCCGCCACCGCCGCCGCCTCGGCGCGACCGGCCGACGGCGTTGCCCGGACGGGTGCCGCCGGAGCGCCGGGAGCCCTCGCCGCCATTGCCGCCGAAGCCGCGGAACGGACGGCCGCCGCCGTTGCCCGAACCGGAACCGGAGCCGGAGCCGGTGGCCGAACCGGCACCCGAACCGGAACGCGAGCCGGAGCGGGAGCGCGAACCGCGCGAGCGCGACGGCTTGGCACCCTTGTCGCCCTGACCGCCCTGCGCCTGGGCCGGGACCGGCGGCGCGATGACGACCGGGACGCCGCTGGGCTCGCGGGCACCGGTGATACGGGCCAGCTCGGGGTCGGTCGGGTAGGTCTTGATGACGTTCGCGGTGATCTCCGCCGTGGTCATCATGCGGCTCATCTCGCGCCGCTGCTCCGGCAGGACGAACGTGACGACGGTGCCGGACTCACCCGCGCGGGCGGTACGGCCACCGCGGTGGAGGTAGTCCTTGTGGTCGACCGGCGGGTCGATGTTGACGACGAGGTCGAGACCGTCGATGTGGATGCCGCGCGCGGCGACGTTCGTCGCGATCAGCGCGGTGACCTGGTCGGTCCGGAACTGCTCCAGCACCCGGTTGCGCTGCGGCTGGCTCTTGCCGCCGTGCAGCGCCGCGGCCCGGACGCCCTGGGACAGCAGCTTCTTCACCAGCCGGTCGGCGCCGCGCTTGGTGTCCACGAACATGATCACGCGCCCGGCGCGGGCCGCGACCCGGCTGACGGCGTCCTTCTTGTCCTGGTCGGTGACGTGGAACAGGTGGTGGTCCATGGTCACCACAGCGCCCACCGACGCGTCGACGGAGTGCGTCACCGGGTCGGTGAGGAAACGGCGGACGAGCCGGTCGACATTGCGGTCCAGGGTCGCGGAGAACAGCATCCGCTGACCGCCCGGGGCGACCTGCTCCAGCAGCTTGGTGACCTGCGGCAGGAAGCCCATGTCGGCCATCTGGTCGGCCTCGTCCAGAACCGTGATCTTCACGTCGCGCAGCGAGCAGTCACCGCGCTGGATGAGGTCCGCGAGGCGGCCCGGCGTCGCGACGAGCACCTCGGCGCCGCGCGCGAGGGTCTGGGCCTGCCGGCCGATGGACATGCCACCGACGACCGTGGCCATCCGCAGGTTGACGGCGGTCGCGTACGGGGTGAGGGAGTCGGTGACCTGCTGGGCCAGCTCGCGCGTGGGCACGAGGACCAGCGCGAGCGGCCGCTTCGCCTCGGCACGCCGTCCCGCCGTACGGGCCAGCAGCGCCAGGCCGAAGGCGAGGGTCTTGCCCGAGCCCGTACGGCCGCGGCCGAGGACGTCACGGCCGGCCAGCGAGTTGGGGAGGGTCGCCGCCTGGATCGGGAAGGGCTCGGTGACGCCCTCGCGGGTCAGCGTGGAGAGCAGACCGCCGGGCATGTCCAGCTCGGCGAAGGAGTCGACGGCCGGCAGGGCCGGCGTCGTGCTGACGGGCGTCTCGAACTCACCCTGGACAGGGGCGGCGGGGCGACGCTCGGGCTGACGTCCGCCACGGGAACGGGCGGGACGGCCGGAGCGGGCGGGGCCCGCCGGACGGCCGGAACGGGCGGAGTCGGCGGAGCGGGACTCCGAGGAGCGGGCGGGGCGTGCGGAACGAGTCATTCGGGGGACCTTCCCTCAGTGGGGTGGCACGCCCGGTTCGGAGACCTCGTTCGCGGGGCGGCCCTGGACGGACGTTCCGGCGTGAGCCCTGGGCGCGCTGGCGCGGGGCGGCAAAAGGCCCGCACCCAGTGGCGCGGGCCTTTTGTCGTGCTGTGCCGCGTGACGCATTTCGGCGTCACGCTGGGCCGGACGAATCCGGCCGGGGTCGTCAGATGTTGACGATGTTCTCCGCCTGCAGGCCCTTCTGGCCCTGCGTGACGTCGAAGGAGACCTTCTGGCCCTCGAAGAGCTCACGGAAGCCGTTCGTGGCGATGTTCGAGTAGTGGGCGAAGACGTCGGGGCCGCCGCCGTCCTGCTCGATGAAGCCGAAGCCCTTTTCCGAGTTGAACCACTTCACGGTGCCGGTAGCCATAGTCTTACTCCTTTGGATGGGGTGGGTCCCCAGACCGGAACAGACCGGCAAAAACAAAAATGCGCCATCGGCAACAAACCGAGGCGCACACAAGTTCATGGGTACCACAATTGCAACTTGGTCGACCGTACCATAGGACCAGCCGCCATGGCCATGGCCTTCTCCTCACCATGGCCCGGGGCGGACGCCCCGCCACCCCGGCTCCTCCCGTACCGCGTCCCTATAACTCGACGCCCTGCGCCCTGGCATGGCGGTCGGCGGCCACCTCCGCCTCCGCCTCGTCGAGATACACCTCACACACGAGCCGCCCGTCGGCCGTCATGTTGTGCTCCAGCTCCCAGAGGCTGACCTCGCCCCCGCCCTCCAGCAAGAACGCGTGCTCGTAGAACCGGCACCAGGTGGCGTCGCGGCCCGTGGCCCGGCGCCTGGGCTTGGTGATCAGCGCGATGTGGTGGCCGAGCGCCCCCTGGAGCAGCTCGCGGACGACTTCCCCGGGCCCGTCCGCGTTCTCCGCGCGGCGCAGCAGCCTGCGGGCGTGGTCGGGCGAGGCCTCGGAGACGTACTCCCGGCGGGGCCTGGTCGGGCCCATCGCGAGGAGCAGCTCCTCCGCCAGCCAGGCGGGCAGCTCCTCGGACTCGCTCCCCGGCCCGATGCCCCCGCCGCCGATCCGGTCATGCACCCGGCGCTCGGCGGCGTCGAGCGCGCCGTCGTCGGTGTAGAGCTCGTAGAGAAAGCGTTCCTGCGGTCCCGTGTCGTGTTCCAGCTCGTAGAGCACGAGGCTGCTGCCGTCGGCGAGCAGGAAGATGTGCCGGTAGGTGTTGCACCGGAGGGGGCGCCGGCCGTCGTTGCGCTGACGGTACGAGCGGAGCTCGGTCTGGTGCATCAGCGCCGTACGCAGCCGGTCCAGGAGGGGCTCGCCGATCTCGAAGCCGTTCTGGGCCCGTTTCAGCAGCTCCGCCACCTGCTCGGCGGGCGTCTGCTCAGCCGGCGTCTGCTCGGAGCCGGTGGAGCCGTCCGGCTCGCCGCTCCGCCTGCTCTCGCCCTCGCCCCCGCCCGCTCGCGTCTTCGCCATGCCCGTCGCCTCCCGAACTCGCCGCACCACTACTGCCCACCCCGCGCACTTACCGTAGCGGCGTGAACACACGCCGGGGGCGGGGTTTTCACCAACTGACGGGTTCGCTCGCGCTCGCGGTCGCCGTCCTCTCGCGGTGCGGGACCTCGGCCGCGGGCCGTTCGTGGCTGGTCGCGCAGTTCCCCGCGCCCCTTACGGGGCGCGGCCCCCTGCGGACGCATCGGCCGTACGGCCACCCCGCCACCAGCCCGTCAGCGCCGCCGCCGACAGCAGAACGCCCGCGCCTACGAACGCCCCGGCCGGGGCCGCGTCCACGACGGGCGGCAGCAGGAGGAGTCCGGCCATCCCTGCCGACCGCGTGACCGTCTGGTCGACGGTCAGGAGCCGGAGGCGCTCGGCCGGGGCGAAGCGGGTCAGGTGGGCGCGCAAGGTCACGGCGCAGACGGGGAAGAGGAGGCCGGAGACGACGCACAGGGCGATCACAGCCGTCATGGAGTCCGCCACGCCCAGCCCGGCCAGCGCGAATCCGGACAGCGCCCAGGCGAGGCAGTACGTGGTGATCCACGACTCGGCGGGCGCGGCCGGGCCGCCGTCGGCCGGCCGTCCGACGAGCTGGCCGGTGAGGAGGTTCCCGGCGAGTCCGCCGGCGGCCGTGGCGGCGAGGGCCAGGCCGTATCCGGTGGCGCCCTGGCCGAAGCGGGAGACGAGCAGTGGGGGCAGGCCGACGGTCGAGACCGCCGCGGTGAACAGGGCCACGCCGTGCACGGCGACCGCGATCGCGATCCGGGGGTGGCGGTGGAGCAGGGACCGGGCGCGTACGTCCGGTCCCTGCCGCCCGGCGGCGGGCGGGTCCCCCGGCGCGTCGTCCGCGCTCCCCTCCGTCGCCGTGCGGTGGCCGAGCCAGCCGAGGGCCAGGGCCGAGACGACGAAGGTGCAGCCGTCGACGGCGAACAGTTCGATCTCGGACACGAGCAGCAGGAGAACCCCCACGCTCCCCTGCCCGAGCACGCCCGCGATCCTCGACGTCAGGTCGAACAGGCCGCTGACCAGCGGCAGCTCCTCGACCGGCACCAGCTGGGGGACCAGCGCGCCGAAGTTGGGGTCGAAGAGCGCGCTGAGCGTGCCGAGCAGCAGCACGAGCGTCAGGGTGATCAGGAAGCCGGTCGTGTCCGGCGACCAGAACAGCGGCACGGCCAGCGCGACGACGGCCCGGCCGGCGTCCACCCAGGCCAGGGAGCGCCAGCGGGAGAAGCGGGCCATCACGGAGCCCGCGCCGCCGAGGGCTATGTAGGGGAGCGACTCGACGACGGCCACCAGGCCCGTCCGGGAGGACGAGCCCGTCGCCTCGTACACGACCCACATCGCGGCCAGCCCGTACAGCCGGTCGCCCAGCACGGACAGGGTCATCGACAGCCACAGCACCCGCACGGATCGGCAGCGCAACAGACGTATGTGCTTCATCGCCTATGCCTCTGGCCCATGACTCATGGCGTGTTACCTCCGGCACATCCGCCTCCGGTGGCCGCACACGATAGGTCGACTGTCCAGATCGCCTCCCGGGCATTCGCCGTCAAACCCGGACCAGTCCAGCCGCGTCGCCACCCTCACGTGTGGCGTTGTTCGCCCCCTGTCTCGGGAAGCGGACGGCGGGGGACGCGCTCGGCCATCCGGGGACGTGCCGCGCGCCAGATGAGGCCATGACGACATAGAGTGACGGGAGCATTGCTCCGCGTATTCACGACCTTTTCAGGACGCGAGGGATCGACGGCCGCCGGCCTTCCTTCGTCCTGCTGAGGCGAACTGGAGGTTTCCCAGTGGCGAAGGCGAAGTTCGAGCGGACAAAACCGCACGTCAACATCGGCACCATCGGTCACGTCGACCACGGCAAGACCACTCTCACCGCGGCGATCACCAAGGTGCTGCACGACAAGTTCCCGGACCTGAACCCCTACACGCCCTTCGACGAGATCGACAAGGCCCCGGAGGAGCGTCAGCGCGGCATCACCATCTCCATCGCGCACGTCGAGTACCAGACCGCGGCGCGCCACTACGCCCACGTCGACTGCCCGGGTCACGCGGACTACATCAAGAACATGATCACCGGTGCCGCCCAGATGGACGGCGCGATCCTCGTGGTCGCCGCGACCGACGGTCCGATGCCGCAGACCAAGGAGCACGTGCTCCTGGCCCGCCAGTCCGGCGTTCCGTACATCGTCGTCGCCCTGAACAAGGCCGACATGGTGGACGACGAGGAGATCCTGGAGCTCGTCGAGCTCGAGGTCCGTGAGCTCCTCAACGAGTACGAGTTCCCGGGTGACGACGCCCCGGTCGTCAAGATCTCCGCGCTGAAGGCGCTCGAGGGCGACCCGACCTGGGTCAAGTCCGTCGAGGACTTGATGGACGCCGTCGACGAGAACATCCCGCAGCCCGAGCGTGACGTCGACAAGCCGTTCCTGATGCCGATCGAGGACGTCTTCACGATCACCGGTCGCGGCACCGTCGTCACCGGCCGTATCGAGCGCGGCATCCTCAAGGTCAACGAGACCGTCGACATCATCGGCATCCACCCGGAGAAGACGACCACGACGGTCACCGGTATCGAGATGTTCCGCAAGCTGCTCGACGAGGGCCAGGCGGGCGAGAACGTCGGTCTGTTGCTGCGCGGCATCAAGCGCGAGGACGTCGAGCGCGGCCAGTGCATCATCAAGCCGGGTTCGGTCACCCCGCACACCGACTTCGAGGCCACGGCCTACATCCTCTCCAAGGACGAGGGCGGCCGTCACACCCCGTTCTTCAACAACTACCGTCCACAGTTCTACTTCCGTACGACCGACGTGACCGGTGTTGTGACCCTCAAGGAGGGCACGGAGATGGTCATGCCCGGCGACAACGCCGAGATGACGGTCCAACTCATCCAGCCGATCGCCATGGAGGAGGGCCTGCGCTTCACCATCCGCGAGGGCGGCCGCACCGTCGGCGCCGGCCAGGTCACCAAGATCACGGCCTAGGGGCGCGAGGGCGATGGGGGGGCGACGGGGAGGAAAGGGTGGGAACGGGACATCGCCAAGGGCTGGCCAGAGGACCCTGGAGCCGGGCCGGCGGCCCCGTTCCCAACCGACACGCTAGCGTCCGCCCCTGGCCGGGCACCGGACCCAGGGCGGCGTGGCGGCGGGAAACCACTCGGGGAAAAGCCTTGGGAAAAGCCTTGAGGCCCAGGTCAGAACGGTCCGACCTGGGCCTCGGCGGTAGGCCGTGTGGGACTCGAACCCACAACCAATGGATTAAAAGTCTGCGGGTCGCGTGTGGTGCCCGATTCCACCGAATGATGACGAGTGCCGTCCCGTGCCGCCAACTGCCGAACACCACAGGCCAGAGGGAACTCTGGATCGCGACTCGTGTCGTTCCGTCCGCCCGGTGACGGTGACGGTGACTGACGGGACGTTCGGCCGAGCAATGGCCGAGCAGGACGACACCTTGACCTGCGCTGATGGCGAGGTGCAGAGGCACGGCTTCCCTGCTCACCCGCATGCGCCGGACCTTGCCGGGACCAGTAACCGGATACCGGCAAGGTCGCGCGCCGGAGTGCGGCTCAGGTCTCCCTCGCCCAACGCCTGACGGGCCCAACGACAGGACTCATCTGGCGTGCGTGCCGTGCACGGCAGCGCAACCCTTCGAAGGAAAAGGGCGTCCACATCACCCTTCGAACACGCCGGACAGCGTCGCGGTCAAGTCGGAAGACACGCGCTCAACCGGTGTACCCCCCTCGGGTCGGGTTCCCCATGCGAGGCGCATGCCGGCGGCGCGGGTCAGCCGTGGGTAAGCCAAAAGATGCTCCCGAAGAGGAGCAGCATGAGGAAGCTGACGGCTCCTCCGACGCCGGGCTTGCGCCGCTTGACGGCGCACCAGGTGAGCATCCCCAGCGCTGGCAGCCATCCGCATGCGTACAAGGCCCAGCCCGCCAGCTCGGCTTCATCGCCTCTCGCGACGTTGAAGCAGATGAAGGCGGCCGTAATGAACAAAGCGGGCGAACCCCAGAGGTTGTCCGAGACTGCCTGTTCCCTCGTCTTTTTCAACTGTGCAACTCCAGGTCAGGTGGCTGTGATGCCCCCGTACCCGGGGGCATCACAGCGTCAAGCGGTATTACATCCCGGAGAGGTAGCGGACCAGCTCAATCATGGCCTCACCGGGCAGGGCCTGGAGCGTCCACTTGACCGGGTTCCAGTCGGAGAGCCCATCGACCCAGTCCTTAAAGGCGCCCGCGCCCTTCTTAGCGGCGTTCACGGCAGCCTTGAAAAGCCCGGGGGACTTCTTCAGCAGCGCGATGATCGCGTCGATCTTCCCGCCGAACATCTCCTGGCCCTCGCCGGCGTTGGCGGCGGCCGTCAGGGCGGCGAGCTCCGCAGCGGAGATGCCGGCCTCGCCATTGGTGGCGGACCGCGGGTTTGCCGCCTTGAGGGCGGTCAGCTGCACCTCGGAGATGGTCAGCGTGGACACGCTGGCCGTATTACGGTGGGCTTCCACGGCGTTGGCGGCCGGAATGGCCACGCCGAGCGAGATGGCTGCCATCGCCGTCGCGGCCGCTATTCTCAGGGACTTGCGGTTCATGTAGTCTTACCTCCGTTGAAGGGTGTCCGCGTCCTTGCGAGGGTCGCCAAAACCAGCTGGGGCGCGGACATTTGATGGGCAGCAAGGGCAGTTTTGCATTCAAGGGATATCTGAGCCTTGCCTGATAGAGGTGCTTGGTGTCTGCCTAGTTAGGCAGTAGCGCCAAGGAGGTCGTCTCGAAGCCGTCAACTGAGACGTAGGCAAGGCCATGTCTCACGGCCTCGTTGATCTCTCGCGAGTCGTTCCCCCACTTGAGCACTAAACAGCCCCCCGGTCTGCCCTTTTTGCTGAGTGCGTGACGAATCTATGCCATTGATTGATCAAAGGGCAAGAAAATTAAGGCGATTGGCCAATTAGCCACGCTAGCGGGGGTCGCCGTGGCTTTGACCAGCCCATTTGAGCGGCAGCGCCTTGATCAATGTGGCTGCTTCTCGATGCCATGCGCCGACGTGAGGGCACCATCCGTCTTGGCATACGCTAAACACTACATAAACGACTGATTTCTTGTCTGGCGTGTCGTCCAGAAGGTTGGCGCGAACTCCAGTCAATTGGTAGTGGCGCGCCCTGATGCGCGCCATATAACCGGCCGTAAGGGCTCTCGACCTGAGACAGCACGGTCAGTTGAACGCCGAGCCGATCGATTTCAGTCAGAGATGCGGCGTTCCTGTTTCATGTCGAGCACTGCCAGGCGATGTGTGGTGCCTGCTCCTAAGCCGCGCCCAGCCGTTCGGAAGCTGATCGAAGGCCGGGCGCCGGGCCACGTCTCCGTCAGACCGATAGAGGCAGATCGGCGAGCATCACCGCGTACACCGGCGAGTCGGGGAACGGCTGGCGCTCACCGACCTTCCGGTACCCCCACGATTCGTACAGGGACTGAACCTTGGGGTGTGTCACGTCCACCAGCAGCGCGGCAAGGTCATCATCCCGGGCGCCCAGAAGGGCACGGTGCAGCCGCTCGGAGTGCCCGTGCTTGCGCCACTTCGGTCGCACCATCAGCTCGGACACATGGAACGTCTTCGCCCTCGCCGGCGCCGGGGCGAGGTGCTCCCGCCACCACTCGCGGTCCGGGTTCGCGGCGGCCCCGTAGGCGTAGCCGATCGGCTCGGAGCCGTCGTAGCCGATCACGCACGAGAACCCGGGATGGCTGGACCAGTGGTCCACGAACCAGGGGAAGCGCTGGACGAACGGATCGTCGGCGCGGTCGGCATAGGCGTCGGCGTGCACGTCGAGAAGGGTCTGGCGGATCTCGGCCGCGTCATCGTGGGTGAAGTGCCGGACATCGATGGTGGTCAAGCTCGGCTCCATTCGCTGCGGAAGCGGTCGCCCCACTCTCCCGCGACGGCGGCGTCCGGGGCCAGGGTGATGAGGTCCCGGTAGAAGTCACCCAGCAGGGACCGCATCCGGCCCGGGATCGGGTATCCAGCCATCAGGTCGAAGACGCTGGAGGCGGTGGCGCACGCCTCTTCGATCTCGCGCTGGTGCAGCTGTGCGAGGGCCAGCCGCGTGGTGGCCAGGGCCCGGTTGCGGTGGAACTGGCGCGGGATGGACGACAACGCGCGGTGCGAGGCGGCCTCGGCTTCCTCGGAATCCCCGATGCGGTCTCGGACGATGGCCTCGAGCGCCGTCAGCTCCGACAGGTCGTAGAAGGCGATCCATGACGGTTGGGGCTGGTCGGGATCGGCCTTGGACAGGGCGGCCTCGGCGTACCCGAGGGACCGAAGCGCGGCCTGGCGATCGCCCTTGGTCGCGTGACCAACGGCCGTGCGGGCGTGCGCCAGGGAGGCGTACAACGGGTCCCTGCGGCAGATCCCGACCGCTTGGGCGGCGTACCCGGCATCGATGGCCTTGGTGTGCTCCTGACGCTGGTGGGCCAGCATCGCGTAGCTGTTCCACACGCGCAGTTGAGCGGCGCCGTCCTTGGCCATGCCGGCGAGGTACAGGGCGCGGTCGAGGTGGGTCTGGGCGCGGTCGGACTGGCGGGCGTCGATGGCGGACCAGGCGGCGGTGGCCGTGTAGTCGGCGGCCACGGTGAACAGGCGCTTGCGGATGCTCTGGGTGGCGGCCTTCTGCTGGAGGTCGAGAGCTTGGCGGGCGCCGGACAGGGCGGCACCCTCCAGGGCCTCGTGGCCGCCCCGGTGGGCGTCCAGGGCCATCAGGGCGTCCAGGCCCTTGCGCAGCTCGATGACGTCGCTGGTACCGACGCGGTTCGGGCGTGTGGAGAAGAGGGGGACGACGGCGGCGGCGGTCGTCCCGGTGGTCGCGGTGAAGAAGGTGCGGCGCAGCACGGGACTCTCCGGGGTGCTGGTGGTGGTACGTCTGCCCGGGGGTGGAGCGAACCCCAGTTCTTCGGCGGTACACCCGAATACTGCCTCTAATGCCTGGAGTTGCCGAGGGTGGGGCCAGCGGGTTTTTCCGGTCAGCCACTGGCGGACGGTGCGGTCGGAGACCGTGCCGGGGTGGCCGGCGCCGATGAGGAACACGTTGACGCTGTCGGCGAGTTCGTTCTGGCTGAACCCCGCCTCGTTCATGTGTTCTTGAAGGCGCTGGTTGGGCTGCCTGTGTTCGGTCCCCTCCACGGCGCTCACGGTAGCGAGACGGCGCGTCGAGCACAGCGGCCCAGGCGAGGTGCGCCCCGGAAATTTCCGGTCGGCCGTGACCAGCACTTGCGGAACTTTTCCTCACGACCCTGCACAGGGCGCCGTTGTACTGGCGTCGGACACGCTGCGTACAGATGCGTGGCGCATTGATCTGCCGCTGTCCTCTCCCCTGCCCAGCCCGGGGGCGGGTGGCGGCCCCGGAACGCTGAGGCGACCAATGATCATGACCGCACACCCCGCCGCGACCGGCGTCCCCGCGTACACCCAGACCATGCCCCGGGAGGCCACATCCGCCCGCCGCGCCCGGCTCCTGGTGACCGCCGCCCTCAACACCTGGGACCTGCCCGACCTGATCGATACAGGTGTGCTGATCGTGTCCGAGCTGGTTGCCAACGCGGTCGTCCATACCGAGTGCCGCAACCTGCGGGTAACTGTCCCCCGGCCCAGGCCGGATCGCGTCCGGGTGGCTGTGGTGGATATGTCCCGGCAGCGGCCCGTCCGCCAGATGCCGCCCTTCGACGAGGAGAGAGGGCGGGGCCTGGCCGTGGTCGCCAGCCTCGCCGACAGGTGGAAGGTCGATTCCCTGCCCTGGGGGAAACGGGTCTGGGCCGAGCTTCACACGGACGCCAGGAAGTGACCGGCCATCCCGTGCCCAATGCCGTTCCGGTCCTCCTCACGGGTCGTACGGCTCATGGCCGGGACGCATTGGTGTGGCCGGCACCCAGCCCCTTGTACGGCTCCACTCCATTCCCGTAGCTGTACAAGGCCCGGCCGCTTCCCCCGAGGCGGCCAGCCCTTCCCGGCGCCGGAGCCCGGTCAGCCCGCGGGGCCGGGGAGGGCACTCTCCGCTAGCGATCGAGGAAAGGAAGCGCTCATGAACACAACCGTTCAGCCATGGGGCCTGACCCGCATGGAGCCCTACCCGTCGGTGATCACCAACGCCGGGACGGCCGTACGGCTCGACCCCGTCACCCAGACCACCGTCTACCACGACGCCCTCGGCCGGCCTATGGAGATGGGCAAGCACGGCACCGGCACCGGCAAGGAGACCAAGACCCGCACCAGCCAGGGCGACGGCTCCAGTTCATCGAACGCCGACGAGGGCCACGACCAGGAAAACGACCAGGACTGACCGATGGCCTCTCCTCGTCCGGTCATCGTCGTGACCGCGCTGGATGACCTGACGGCGGACCACGTCATCACCGAGCTGCACGGCCGGGACATCCCGGTCGTGCGGCTCGACCCCGGCCAGCCGGCCGACGTGACGTTGTCCGCCCGTGCGGGCGCCGGCCGCTCGTGGCACGGCCCGCTCACCACCCCGACCCGCTCCCTCGGCCTGGAGCACGCCAGGGCCGTCTACTACCGGCGCCCATCCCGCTACACCGCCCCCGGTGATCTGAACAACCAGGAGCGGGAGTTCACTGCGGCCCAGGTCCGGCACGGCCTCGGCGGGCTCCTGGCCGCGCTCCCCGAGTGCCTGTATGTCAACCACCCGCACCGCAATTCCGGTGCCGAGTACAAGCCCCGCCAGATCACCGCAGCTCTGCGGGCCGGGCTCGAGGTCCCCCCGACACTGATCACGAACGACCCGGACGCCGCACGCGCCTTCGCGAAGGAGTACGGCCCGGTGGTCTACAAGCCGCTGCGCTCCACCGAGTACCGCCAGGACGGTGAACTCCGCACGATCTGGGTCCGGCCGGTCGACGCCGGCGAGATCGGCGACGGCGTCGCCGCCTGCCCCCACCTGTTCCAGCAGGCCGTCGACAAGACCGCCGACGTACGGATAGCCGCCGTCGGCGACGAGCTGTTCGCCACCCGCATCACCATCGACGGCGATCACCTGGACTGGCGATGGGACTACGACCGGATCACCTACGCCCCCATCGACGTGCCGGGCCCGGTCCGGACCGGCGTCCGCGCCTACCTGCGCGCCTTCGGGCTGGCCTTCGGCGCGTTCGACTTCGCCCTCGGCCGTGACGGTGTGTGGCGCTTCTACGAGTGCAACCCCAACGGGCAGTGGGCGTTCGTTGATGACCACACGACCGGGGCCATCACCGCCGCCCTGGCCGACTTGCTGGAGAAAGGACTCCCCGCATGACCGAGCACACCCCCGTCGTGGTGGACGAGGTCCGCGCCGCCGAGCTGCGCGAGAAACTGGCCGACCAGCTCCAAAGCGACGGGCACCTACGGTCGGCCGTCTGGCGGTCGGCTGTCGAGACCGTCCCCCGGCACGAATTCGCCCGCACGTTCTTCCGCCACGCCGAGACCCCCCAGGGCACCCAGTGGGCCCCGGTCGTCCCCGGCCCCAGTGAGGCGGGCGCGTGGCTGCACGAGGTCTACACCGATCACACACTCGTGACCCAGCTCGACGGCCACGTGCACCCCGGGGACGTCGACGGCCCGGTCCACGGTGACCCGACCTCCTCGTCCACCCTGCCGAGCCTGCTCGTGCGCATGCTCCAGGATCTCGACCCCCAGAACGGGGACCGCGTCCTGCTGGTCGGCGTGGGCACCGGCTACTCCACGTCCCTGGTGTGCGAGCGGCTGAGCAGCAAGCAGGTCACCGGCATCGAGACCGACCCGGCCGCCGCCGAGCGCGCTCGCGCAGCGATCAAGGCCGCCGGGTACGACCCGGATGTCATCACCGGGGACGGCCTTCTCGGCCACCGCGGCAACGCGCCCTATGACAAGCTCATCGCGTTCTGCTCGGTACGCAGTATCCCGCCGGCGTGGCTGGAGCAGGTCCGGCCCGGGGGCACCATCGTGACGACCGTGTCCGGCTGGCTGTACGGCTCGGGCCTGGTCCGGCTGACCGTCGGCGACGGCGGCAGGGCCGAGGGCCGGTTCCTGCCCGGAACCGTGTCGTTCATGATCGCCCGCCCGCAGGCCGCGCCCCCGCTCACGGGCGTGTCCGACCTCCTCACCCAGGCCGCCGAGGAACGGCCGACGCAGGTCGGCCCGGAGGTCCTGAGCGAGTGGACACCGCAGTTCGTCGCGCAGCTCGCCGTACCGGGCGCCCAGTACCTCGGGATGAGCACGGACGGCGGTCCCATGCTGGACCACCTCATCGACCTGCCGAGCCGCTCGTTCGCCACGCTTGCACCCTCTGCCGACGGCGGATCTCTGGGCGGCGGGTTCACCGTCCGCCAAGGCGGCCCACTGCGCCTGTGGGACGCGGTCGAGGACGCCATCGGCACATGGAAAGCGGCCGGAGCACCGCCCCAGACCGAATTCGGCCTGACCGTCACCCCGGACCGCCAACGAGTCTGGCTCGGCTCCCCGGAGGGGCCGGGCTGGGACCTGCCGACCTGAACCACCACGAGAGGACGACCGGCATGGACGACCAGACCGAGACCCCTGACGAGCACAACGACGGCAGCTCAGAGCACAACCGGGCCGCAGAGGCCACTCCTACCGAGACCCGGGCAAGGAACGCGATCCCCTACGGATGGCCGATCAACCCTGCCCTCCCCATCACGTTCAGGACCTGACCTCGGACCGGCGCGTTTGGCGTCGTACCGGCCCCAGGCATGGGCCAAAGGTCCACACCAGCGTGTACCCCTGGACAACAGGCACGCGTCAATCCCGACCCTTTGACAGAGTAGGCGGCACCCCGCCCTTATGCCGCCAGTGATCCGGAGAAGGATCCGCACTGGTGCGGCCCCTGCCAAGCTGGCTCCTCGCAGGAGATCAGAAACGCAGATGCGCCTCGCTCCCGGAAGCCCAGGAACGGGGCGCATCTGTTCGTCTTCGGCTAAGGAACGGCCTCGGGTCAGCGCCCGAAGAGTCGGCCGATCGAGGTAGCTATGCCGGTAGTCGGCTCCGGCTCTGTGGTAGTTGCCAGGTAGTTATCGCTGGTCAGTGCTGGGCTACCTTCGGAACTACCCGCTTCGTCGCCTTCCATGGCAGAAGGAAGGGGACAGGGGGCGACCCCGTTGGGAGGGCGGTCCGGTGGACCCCGACAGAGGTGTCCCCGGCCACCTTGATGGCCCCCTTCACGGGCACCCCCAGGGCGGTGCACAGCGCCCGTGCTTCGGGCACTCCCCACCCGGCCGGGACGCCGGCGTTGTGGAGGTCGGCGACGAGGGTCCGCAGGAGCACGCCGTTGCGGTCCCCGATCAGGGTCCGGAGGCGGGTGAGGAACGCCTGAAGCACCGGCGAGGCCAAATAGCCATCGCGCCATCGACCTGCACCCGCGACACCCGTCGCGCTACGCTCGGCCACAGGCGAGTGATTCGCATCACAATGCCGCTCACGGTTGACCGGAGCCCGGCCCGGCGACGTTCGCTGCCTGCTCGCCGGAGGCACACAGCCACTCCGTGATCGTCAGCATTTCGGCCGAGCATCGGCCGAGCTAATGATCTTCAAAGCTCCGGAAACGCCTCGGGGCCCAGATCAGATGCACTCTGACCTGGGCCTCGGCGGTAGGCCGTGTGGGACTCGAACCCACAACCAATGGATTAAAAGTCCACTGCTCTGCCAATTGAGCTAACGGCCCGCACACCGCAGCATAGCCCGGCCGACCGTGGATGCCCGAGTCGTTATGGCCCCGGACGTCGCGCGGATGTCCGGAAACGGCTCCGGACGGCCGAGGGCCCGTACGGCGTGAATGCCGTACGGGCCCTCAGTTCAGCTGTGGAGAACAGCCGTTGGATCGATCGCTCGATCAGCCGTTGCGCTTCCAGCGCGGCTTCTCGGCGCGGCGGTCGAAGGAGCCGGCGCCACGGTGGTCGTCACGACGGCCGTGGGGGCGGTCGCCGCCGCCGGAGCGGAAGCCGCTGGAGGGACGGTCGTCACGACGGTCGCGGTTGAACGGGCGGTCGCCGCCGGCGGAACGGTAGCCGCCACCGGAGGGACGGTCGTCACGACGGAACGACGGGCGGTCGTCACGGCGGAAGCCACCACGGTCGCCGCCACGGTCACCACCGCGGTCGCCATCGCGACGGTCGTCGCGGCGGAAGCCGCCACGGTCGCCACCGCGCTCGTCACGGTCGTCACGACGGAACGACGGGCGGTCGTCACGACGGAAGCCACCACGGTCACCGTCACGACGGTCGTCGCGGCGGAAGCCGCCACGGTCGCCACCGCGCTCGTCACGGTCGTCACGACGGAACGACGGGCGGTCGTCACGACGGAAGCCACCACGGTCGCCACCGCGCTCACCGTCACGACGGTCGTCACGACGGAACGACGGGCGGTCGTCACGGCGGAAGCCGCCACGGTCACCGTCACGACGGTCGTCGCGGCGGAAGCCGCCACGGTCGCCACCGCGCTCGTCACGGTCGTCGCGGCGGAAGCCACCGCCACGGCGCTCGAAGTTGCCCCGCTCGTCGCGGCGCTCGGAGGCGTTCTGCGCCGGGATGGCGGCGGCCTCCTCCGCCTTGGCGGCGGCCTCGGCCTCGGCCTTGAGCTCCTCGGCGGCAGCGGCGACCGCGGCCTCCGGGTCCTCGCCGCGCTCACGGGCGGCACGGGCCACCAGGCGGTCGGCCTCCTCGCGGAGCTCCGTCGCACGGCGCTGGGCGCGCTCGAGCTGGCGGGTCAGGTCCTGGAGCTCGCGCTCGGCCTGCTTGGCGGCGTTGGCCACGGAGTCGGCCTGGACCTCGGTGAGGGAACGGGCGCCGGTGATCTTGGCGACGTCCTCGTCGAAGACGCCGGCACCGCCGACGATGTGGCGCGAGGCGTCGACGCCCGCGTCCTCCATCAGGCGGAAGATCTGCTTGCGCTGGTGCGGCAGGGCCAGGGAGACGACCGTGCCGGACTGGCCGGCGCGGGCGGTACGGCCCGAGCGGTGCAGGTAGTCCTTGTGGTCACCGGCGGGGTCGACGTTGAGGACCAGGTCGATGCCGTCGACGTGGATGCCTCGGGCGGCCACGTCGGTGGCGACCAGGACGTTCACACGGCCGCCCTTGAAGTCCTCCAGGACGCGGGTACGGGCGCCCTGGGTCATGCCGCCGTGCAGCGCGTCCGCGCGGACACCGGAGTCGAGCAGCTGCTCGGCGACGCGGTCGGCGCCCATCTGGGTGCGGACGAAGATGATGGTGCGGCCCTTGCGGGCGGCGATGGCGGCCGTGACCGGCGCCTTGTCCTTCGGCTTCACGACGAGGACGTGGTGGGTCATGGTGGTGACGGCGCCCTGGGCGGCGTCGACCTCGTGCGTCACCGGGTTGACCAGGTAGCGCTTGACGAGGGTGTCGATCTCGTTCTCCAGCGTGGCGGAGAACAGCAGGCGCTGGCCGCCGGCCGGCACCTGGTCGAGGATCTCGGTGACCTCGGGCAGGAAGCCCATGTCGGCCATCTGGTCGGCCTCGTCGAGGACGGCGACCTGGACCTTGTCGAGCTGGGCGGCACCGCGGTTGAGGATGTCGCGCAGGCGGCCCGGGGTGGCGACGAGGATGTCGACGCCGCGCTCCAGGGCGTAGATCTGGTTGCCCATGGACGTACCGCCGCAGACGACCTTCATCTTCAGGCCGAGCACGTCGCCGTACGGCTGGAGGGCGTCGGCGACCTGCATCGCCAGCTCACGGGTCGGGGTGAGGATCAGGCCGCGGGGGCGCTTCTTCTCGGTGTGGCCACCCGCCAGGGTCGACAGCAGCGGCAGACCGAAGGAGAGGGTCTTGCCGGAGCCGGTACGGCCACGGCCGAGGATGTCCTTGCCGGCCAGGGCGTCCGGGATGGTCGCGGCCTGGATCGGGAAGGGCGTGGTGACGCCGTTCTGGGCCAGCTTGCGGACGATCGCGTCGTCCAGGCCCAGGTCACCGAAGGTGATCTGGGGCTCGGCGGGCTCGGCGGCCTCGACGACCTCAGCGGTGTCGACGGCCGTGTCCGCGATCTCGACGATCTCGGCGGGCTCGACGGCCTCGGGCATGGTGGTGGTGTCAGTGGAAATGGACATGCGAAATGCGAAACCTTCCGGAGTTTCGGCACGCGCCCAAGCTCCGTGTCGGCTTCACAAATGACCGCCTCGATGCGGTCAGCCACGGCAAGGTAAGGAACGCGCCACACGGCGCGCTTCTGTGAGGCGCCGGGCAAATGGGATCAAACGATCTACCACCATACGCACCCTCCACCGGGCAGCGCAAGCGGCGGGCACATGGCCTGCGCCACAGTACCCCTCCGCACCCTACGACGTAAGGGCCCCGGGCTACGAGGGCCCCGGCTGGGGAGCGGCCGTGGAGGGCGGCTGGGTGGCGGGCGGCTGCGTGGGCGGGGCCTGGGTGGGCGCGGGCTGCGTGGCGGGCTGGGTGGGCACGGGGGGCTTGCCCTGTGCCGGGGAGCTGCCCTGGTTGGGGCCGCTCGGCGGCTTGGGGTGGTCCCCCGGCCTGCCCGGCTGCCGGGACGCCGACGGGGAGGCCCCCGGGGCGGCCGAGGCCGACGCGGAGGCGGAGGGGTGCGCATCCTTGGCCGAGGGGCTGCCGCTCGCGCCGCCCTTCACCGACTTTCCGTCCGCGTGGCCGAGGCGGCCCGCCGGGGGCCGCAGACCGCCGTCCGGCTGGGTCCCGGTCTCGCGCTGCCCACCCGTCCCCGACGGCGCCGGACGGCCCGGGTCGCTCACGCTCATGCACCCGCTCACGCACCCGCCCAGGGTCAGGGCCAGGGCAGCCGCGGCCGCGAAACGGGTGAACGCTGTCGCGTGCGCTGACGTTGCGCGCATGAAGGGGACCGCCTTCGGGTACAGGGGGACGAGCGCCCTGCCCAACTGGCCCCGCCCCGCGCAGGACACGCGCGGCGCCCGGCGATCAGCCCTCGATCATCCGTAGCCTCACCCGTGGCCCCGTCCGTGGCCTCACCCGTAGCCCAGCGCGTGGAGACGCTCGTCGTCGATCCCGAAGTGGTGCGCCACTTCATGAACGACCGTCACCTCGACCTCGGCCACGACCTCGTCCCGCGTGGCGCACATCCGCAGCGTCGGCCCCCGGTAGACCGTGATCCGGTCCGGCAGCACCCCGGCGTACCACTCGCCGCGCTCGGTGAGCGGCGTGCCCTCGTAGAGCCCCAGCAGATCCGGGTGCCCGGCCGGGGGCTCGTCCTCGACGAACACGGCGACGTTGTCCATCAGCCGCGTCAGCTCCGGCGGGATCCGGTCCAGACCCTCGGCGACCAGTTCCTCGAACTCCTCGCGCGTCATCTCCAGCACGCCGCCATTGTCCGGCACGAGGGCCTCCGGAGGGGGGTCCCGGGACGCCTCCGGCAAACCGTTTTGGCGATCGGTCCCTGCATCCCATATGCTTCTCACGTCCCCGAGGCGCCGACAAAGCGCCCAGGTGGGCCATCAGCCCTCATCGTCTAGTGGCCCAGGACGCCGCCCTTTCAAGGCGGTAGCACGGGTTCGAATCCCGTTGGGGGCACGCTGTACCGTGTGCGAGACTAGTGCTCGCACATAGCATGGTCCTGTGGAGCAGTTTGGAGTGCTCGCCACCCTGTCAAGGTGGAGGCCGCGGGTTCAAATCCCGTCAGGACCGCTTGCGATCATCTCGGTGATCGCATGGCTGGGTAGCTCAGTTGGTACGAGCGTCCGCCTGAAAAGCGGAAGGTCGCCGGTTCGACCCCGGCCCCAGCCACAGTGAGGCCCCCATCGAAAGATGGGGGCCTCGGTGTTTTCCGGGCACCTTTGCCCCACCTGGCCCCGTCGTCCCCGGCCGCCCCTAAATGCGTTCGCCGCTTCGCGGCGCGTGGTGCGATCCTGGATCCCGTATGTCTACGCAGCCTGCCGCCCCCGCCGCATTCGCCGACCTCGCCGCCCGCCTGCCCGAGCTCACGCTGCGCGATGCGCAGCGGCTGGGGCGACGGCTCGACGGGGCCCGTCGCGTCCGCAAGCCCGAGGCCCGTACGGCCGTCCTGGCCGAGATCGCGGCGGAGGTCGAGGCGGCAGAGCTGCGCGTCGCGAACCGCCGGGCCGCCATGCCGGCCGTCGACTATCCGGAGCAGCTGCCCGTCAGCCAGAAGAAGGACGCGATCCTCGAGGCGATACGCGACCACCAGGTCGTGATCGTGGCGGGTGAGACCGGCTCCGGCAAGACCACCCAGATCCCCAAGATCTGCATGGAGCTCGGCCGCGGCATCAAGGGCCTGATCGGGCACACCCAGCCCCGCCGGATCGCCGCCCGTACGGTCGCCGAGCGCGTGGCCGAGGAGCTGCGGACGCCGCTGGGCGAGGCCGTCGGCTGGAAGGTCCGCTTCACCGACCAGGTGGGCGAGACCACCATGGTCAAGCTGATGACCGACGGCATCCTGCTCGCCGAGATCCAGACGGACCGCGAGCTGCGCCAGTACGACACGATCATCATCGACGAGGCGCACGAGCGCAGCCTCAACATCGACTTCCTCCTCGGCTATCTCGCCCAGCTGCTCCCCCGGCGCCCCGACCTCAAGGTCGTGATCACCTCCGCCACCATCGACCCCGAGCGCTTCTCCCGCCATTTCGGCGACGCGCCGATCGTCGAGGTCTCGGGCCGTACGTATCCCGTGGAGGTCCGCTACCGGCCGCTGCTGGAGGAGGAGTCCTCCGACGCCGACCGTGACCAGATCACCGCGATCTGCGACGCCGTCGACGAGCTCCAGCGGGAGGGGGAGGGCGACATCCTGGTCTTCCTCTCCGGCGAGCGGGAGATCCGCGACACGGCGGACGCCCTGGAGAAGAGAAAGTTCAAGTTCACCGAGGTGCTGCCGCTCTACGCGCGGCTCTCCCATGCCGAGCAGCACCGGGTCTTCCAGCGGCACACCGGCCGCCGGGTCGTCCTCGCCACGAACGTCGCCGAGACGTCCCTGACCGTTCCCGGCATCAAGTACGTCATCGACCCGGGCTTCGCCCGGATCTCCCGCTACAGCCACCGCACCAAGGTCCAGCGGCTGCCGATCGAGCCGGTCTCGCAGGCCAGCGCCAATCAGCGCAAGGGCCGCTGCGGCCGTACGAGCGACGGCATCTGCATCCGGCTGTACTCGGAGGACGATTTCCTCGCGCGGCCGGAGTTCACGGACGCGGAGATCCTCCGGACGAACCTGGCGTCGGTCATCCTCCAGATGACGGCGGCGGGCCTCGGCGACATCGAGAAGTTTCCTTTCATCGACGCGCCGGACCGCCGGAACGTCAAGGACGGTGTCGATCTGCTCCAGGAGCTGGGGGCGATCGACCCGCAGCAGAAGGAGCCGAAGAAGCGGCTCACACCGCTGGGGCGGAAGCTCTCCCAGCTGCCGGTGGACCCGCGGCTGGCCCGCATGGTGCTGGAGGCCGACCGCAACGGCTGTGCCCGCGAGGTGATGGTGATCGCGGCCGCGCTGTCGATCCAGGACCCGCGCGAGCGGCCGTCGGAGAAGCAGGCGCAGGCCGATCAGCAGCACGCCCGCTTCAAGGACGAGACCAGCGACTTCCTCGCCTTCCTGAACCTGTGGCGGTACATCCGCGAGCAGCAGCGGGAGCTGTCGTCCTCGGCCTTCCGTCGGATGTGCAAGTCGGAGTACCTGAACTATCTGCGCATACGTGAGTGGCAGGACATCTACTACCAGCTGCGCACGGTCGCGAAGGCGATGGGCATCCACCTGGCCGAGGAGGACGCGCCGGCGGAGCGGGTGCACCAGTCGCTGCTGTCCGGCCTGCTGTCGCACATCGGCCTGAAGGACACCGAGAAGAACAATGAATTCGTCGGTGCCCGCAACGCCAAGTTCGCGGTGTTCCCGGGTTCGGCGCTCTTCAAGAAGCCGCCGCGCTGGGTGATGTCGGCGGAGCTGGTGGAGACCTCCCGGCTGTGGGCGCGCGTCAACGCGCGGATCGAGCCGGAATGGGTCGAGCCGCTCGCCCAGCACCTGGTGAAGCGCACATACAGCGAGCCGCACTGGGAGCAGAAGCAGGCGGCGGTGATGGCGTACGAGCGGGTGACGCTCTACGGCGTGCCGATCGTGGCGCAGCGGAAGGTGAATTACGGGCGGATCGACCCGGAGATCAGCCGTGAGCTGTTCATCCGCAACGCGCTCGTCGAGGGCGACTGGCGGACGCACCATCAGTTCTTCCACGACAACCGCAAACTGCTGGGCGAGGTCGAGGAGCTGGAGCACCGCGCCCGGCGGCGTGACATTCTCGTGGACGACGAGACACTGTTCGACTTCTATGACCAGCGGCTGCCGGAACACGTGGTCTCCGGGGCGCATTTCGATTCCTGGTGGAAGCACAAGCGGCGTGACGAGCCGGAGTTGCTCAATTTCGAGCACTCCATGCTCATCAACGAGAACGCGGAGGCCGTCACCAAGGACGACTATCCGGACTCCTGGCGGCAGGGCCGGCTGAAGTTCAAGGTGACGTACCAGTTCGAGCCGGGCGCGGACGCGGACGGTGTGACCGTCCATGTCCCGCTCCAGGTGCTCAACCAGGTCTCCGCCGAGGGCTTCGACTGGCAGATCCCGGGACTGCGGGAGGACCTGGTCACGGAGCTGATCCGGTCGCTGCCCAAGCCGATCCGCCGCAATTGCGTGCCCGCGCCGAACTTCGCCCGGCGCTTCCTGGACGGCTTTTCCGGGTCGGCCGCGGTGCCGCTCCAGGAGCCGCTGACGACCGCGCTGGCGCACGGGCTGCACCGGATGACGGCGGTGCGGATGGAGGCGGAGGACTTCGACCTCGCCAAGGTCCCCGACCATCTGAAGATCACTTTCCGGGTGGTCGACGAGCGCAAGCGCAAGATCGCCGAGGACAAGGACCTGGAGGCCCTGCGGCTGCGGCTCAAGCCGAAGACGCAGGCCGCGATCACCAAGGCCTTCGAGCAGGCCGCGGAGAAGACGGATGGAGCCTCCGGCGGCACCGCCCGTCCCGAGCAGCGTTCGGGGCTGACGTCGTGGACGGTCGGGACGCTGCCGCGCACCTTCGAGACGCGTCGCGCGGGCCAGCCGGTGAAGGCGTTCCCGGCGCTGGTCGACGAGGGGTCCTCGGTGGCCGTGCGGCTCTTCGACACCGAGCCCGAGCAGCGCGAGGCGATGTGGGCGGGCGTCCGCCGGCTGATCCTGCTGAACCTGCCGTCGAACCCGGCCAAGTTCGCCCAGGACAAGCTCGGCAATCAGCAGAAGCTCGCCCTCTCGCGGAATCCGCACGGCTCGATCCAGGCGCTCTTCGAGGACTGCGTCGCGGGCTCCGCGGACAAGCTGATGGCGGCCCACGGCGGGCCCGTGTGGGACGAGGAGTCCTTCCGCAAGCTCTTCGACGCCGTCCGGGCCGACATCGTCGACGCGACACTGGACACGATCCGCCGGACGCAGGAGGTGCTGGCCGCCTGGCAGGCGTGCGAGCGCCGGCTGAAGGCCACGACGAGCCCGGTGCTGCTGACGTCGCTGGCGGACGTCAAGCAGCAGCTGGCGGAGCTGATCAAGCCGGGCTTCGTCACGGCGCACGGCGTCCGCCGCCTGCCGGACCTGCTGCGCTATCTGGTGGCCGTCGACCGCCGGCTGACCCAGCTGCCCACCAACGCCGAGCGGGACCGGGCCCGGCTGGCGAAGGTCCAGGAGATGCGCGACGAGTACGCGTGGCTGCTGGAGCAATTCCCCAAGGGCCGCCCCGTGCCCCAGGAGGCCCGGGAGATCCGCTGGATGATCGAGGAGCTCCGGGTGAGCTACTTCGCCCACGCGCTGGGCACGGCCTACCCGGTCTCGGACAAGCGGATCGTCAAGGCGATCGACAAGCTGGCCCCGTAGCGGGACGCCCGCGGACGGCGCCCCGGAGGTGTGGGCGCCGTCACGGGGCGGTGGTTCGACCGCACCCCCTGACCTGCTGTAGAGTCTGTCTCGCAAGAACGCGACAGCGGGAAAGCAAACAAGGTCCTGTGGAGCAGTTTGGAGTGCTCGCCACCCTGTCAAGGTGGAGGCCGCGGGTTCAAATCCCGTCAGGACCGCAGTAGAGTCGGAGCCCGCATCCCTCAGGGATGCGGGCTCCGCTGTTTGTGCGGCCCGGGAGCAAGTGCCCCGGGAGCCCACCGACTTGAAGGCCCGGATCCGGACCCCCGGATCCGGGCCTCGGTGCTTTCGACCTTGACTGCGACACGTGCCAGGGGTACCCCAGTCAGTGGGAGGTGCCGCGCCCTATGACGACGACCGAGCGCAGCCGGCACGAGACCAGGGCGCTGCTGCGCGCCCATCTCTCCGCCGCGGCGGGCTATCGCCACCTGACGAGACACTGCCCGGTCTGTCACCGGCTCCTGCGGCTCGCCCAGGAGGCCGGGAGCGACCAGGAGGCGCCACGGGAGGGCGGCCCCCTCCCCCGGTGACGTACGGCGACTCCTGCGGCGGTGACGGGGGGTGGCACGGACGCCGCCGGGCAGTGGCTCCGCAGAGTGACCGCGAGCGGCAAGTCCTTTACCCCAGCGGCGCGATGGGGGACAAGCATGCCGCGATGTGACGGGAGTCACTGAAAGTATTTCCATGACAGGGGAACTCACCCCCTCCCTGCACCGGGTCAATTTAATATGTGCAATTGCACCGACCTTCCGGTCTTCCGCCGGCGCGTCCGATGGACCCGGGTACGGGCACACCGGAAGCGCCCGCGCGGGGATACCGGCGCATAAAAAAGATCGCGCTGGACTCGGCGGAGTCCAGCGCGATCGACGGCCGGCCCAAGTCGGTGGGCGGGACACCTGTTGGGGCAGGCGTCCGTCGTTTACCGTCTGTGGAGCTTCAGCTGGGCGAGAGCCGGGTTGGGGGCCCCGGAAATCACCCTGTCATTCAGTTGTTCAGCTGTTCAGGCCTCGCTGCGCTGCTGCGGAATGCCCGCCAGCAGGGCACGGACCTCCGCTTCGCGGTAACGGCGGTGTCCTCCGAGCGTGCGGATGGACGTGAGCTTGCCAGCCTTGGCCCAGCGGGTGACCGTCTTCGGGTCCACGCGGAACATCGTGGCAACCTCAGCCGGGGTCAGCAGCGGCTCGGCATCAGGGGTGCGAGCGGTCATGAGCGGCCTCCTCGGGAGAACCGAACCATCACGTCGGTTCTTTCCTCTAAATTCTGCACCTTGACCCGCGTTGCCCGAAATGGCGGACGCGGGCCGAGTCGGTTATAGGACGAACGGCTTGTCCTCGGCACTACAACTACACCATCTGTCCAGCCGCGTCGGCCAAACCGATGGAATTGCCCTCTCAGGTGTTCAACCTCGACGGAACCCGATGGACCATGCCATAGCGGACAGTCACCCCGCCGTGACGATCAGTCACAGCGGGATCAAACAGATCAGGGGTCACCAGATCCGCCAAGGAGTGCAATACCGAACTATCCGCCCTTACTTGGGCGGAAGGAACCCTTCCCAGACTCCTTGTCCTATTTTGCCATGGGGATGGGCGATGGGCGCAAGACCTAACGTAAGTGCGTTAGGTCACGGTTGCCGCAATGGCCCGGATCGGGACCTAGGTCCTGATCGCGGCACCGGCCGGCCGACGGTGCCGGGCGGTCAGCTGGCGAACTGCCGGTCGCGGACCGCCCTCCAACGCTCCGTCAGCCGCTCGTACGCCGCACCGGCCCGCGCCGCGTCTCCCGCCCGCAGCGCGGCCAGCCCGTCCGCCGTGTCGGCGGCCGAGCGGTCCTCGGCCAGCTGTGCCTCGGGAACCATATGCACAAGTCCGCCGTAGTCCAGCTCCACCAGGGACCGCGGATGGAACTCTTCCAGCCACCGCCCGACCTCCACGAGCCCGTCGACCAGCGGCCCCTCCTGCATCGCGTCCCGGAGCGTACGCAATCCACGGGCCACCCGCCGACGCGCCTGGACCATCGGCGTCCGGTAGCGCAGCAGCAGTCCCCCGCCACCCTCCCGGCCCTCCGGGCCCTCCGGCACGGATTTGCCGTACTCGCGCTCGTCGTCCGAGAAGAGCACGAACCAGCGCAGCGGCACCTGCCACGTCGCCGTCCTGATCCACGGCCGGGCGTCCGGGTTGCGGGCCGCCCAGCGCTCGTGGTCCGCGGCGGCCTGGTGCCGCACCACGGGCGGCAGCGCCGCGTCCAGCACGGGCGCGGGAAACCGCTCCGCCAGCTCCCGCAGCGCCAGCCAGCCCCGCAGCCGGGTCCGCCAGGGGCAGACGCACACCACGCCGTCCACGACCGCCACGAAGGCGTCGCCGCTCTCGTGCACCGGGACGGGGACGGGCGGGGTGGGCAGCAAATCCGCCAGCGAGCGGCGCAGTTCGTCCTGGGCCCCGGGGAGGCTCTCCCGGCGCGCGTACCGCAGCCAGTGGGACCGCTCCGGTTCCGGGAACGCGGCCAGCGGCTCGTAGACCCGCAGATAGGCCGCGTACGGCACGGTCACCGACGACGCCACGCCCACGCTCGCTCCCTCAAGCCGTAGGTCACCCGCGGGGAGTTGCGGGTGCCTCACCCCATACCGTCCAAATCGTCCCATGGCACCGGAGCCCGGGAGAGTGATCCTCGGCACGAGCCCGGCCGGCCGGGCCGCCAGGCCCTACCCTCGTGCCCAACCGGCCCTCCACCACCCCAGCGAGGGCGACCTCCGCGGCATATGGGAGTCACCACCGTGACCGACGTACGTCCCACCAGCGGCGCCGACGACGGCGTACTGCGCACCCTCTTCCGTTCCGACCAGGGCGGCCATGAACAGGTCGTGCTCTGCCAGGACGCCGAGAGCGGCCTCAAGGCCGTGATCGCCCTCCATTCCACGGCCCTGGGCCCGGCCCTGGGCGGGACCCGATTCCACCCGTACGAGTCCGACGAGGACGCGGTACGGGACGCGCTGAACCTCTCCCGCGGCATGTCGTACAAGAACGCCCTGGCGGGGCTCGACCACGGCGGCGGAAAGGCTGTGATCATCGGCGATCCCGATCTGATCAAGTCCGAGCAGCTGCTGCTTGCGTACGGACGCTTCGTGGCCTCGCTGGGCGGCCGCTATGTCACCGCATGCGACGTCGGCACGTATGTACAGGACATGGACGTGGTCGCCCGGACGAACCGCTGGACCACGGGCCGCTCGCCCGAGCAGGGCGGCGCCGGCGACTCCTCCGTGCTCACCGCCTTCGGCGTCTTCCAGGGCATGCGGGCCGCCGCGAGAACGAAGTGGGGCGAGCCGACGCTGCGCGGGCGCCGGGTGGGCGTCGCCGGCGTCGGCAAGGTCGGCCACCACCTGGTGGAGCATCTGGTCCAGGACGGCGCGGAGGTCGTGATCACGGACGTCCGGGCCGCCGCGACCGAGCGGATCCTGGCCCGTCACCCCCAGGTCACGGCCGTGGGCGACGCCGCCGCGCTGGTCCGCGCGCCGCTCGACGTCTATGCCCCCTGCGCCCTCGGCGGCGCGCTGGACGACGAGACCGTGGCCGTCCTCACCGCCTCCGTGGTCTGCGGCGCGGCCAACAACCAGCTCGCCCACCCGGGGGTCGAGAAGGACCTCGCCGACCGGGGCGTGCTCTACGCGCCGGACTATGTGGTGAACGCCGGTGGAGTGATCCAGGTCGCCGATGAACTCCTCGGCTTTGATTTCGACCGGGCGAAGGCCAAGGCGACCAAGATTTACGACACGACTTTGGCCATATTCGACCGCGCGCGAGCGGACGGCGTTCCGCCGGCCGTCGCGGCGGACCGGCTCGCCGAGCAGCGCATGGCGGAGGCCAGGGCCGAGGCGGCCCGGGAGGCGGTGAGCACGGTCCCCTCCCCCGCGCGGTGACCCTCCGTGTCCCGACTGACCCGCCCGGGTGATCTTCCGCCCGGGCGGGCGACCGGTGCCCGCACGGCGATCTCCACAGGGATCCCCACAGAAGAGTGACCGGAAGGCGGCGGAAGGAGAGATCTCTCACCACCCCTCGGCGGGTCGGCGCTCGGGACACGTTAAAATCACAGCTGACCAGCGCGTACTGGGCCTCTTCCGGGTCCGGCTCCGTGGCACGTCATGCGGGCGACGTACCGTATGGCCGCGGAAGCAGGTACCGTTGAAGCTCTACAGGCCGGACACCTCCTACAGGGGTCCGCTCTGACTCATGAACGTGAACGCGTGTCAAGACTCTGGGGCCGTCGAGCCCCGTCAATGAGGGGGTCGAGCCATGGGGCGCGGCCGGGCCAAGGCCAAGCAGACAAAGGTCGCCCGCCAGCTGAAGTACAACAGCGGCGGGACCGACCTCTCACGTCTGGCCAATGAGCTGGGCGCAACGCAGCCGTCGATCAAGCAGCCGCCGGAGAGCGAGCCGCTTGTTGAGGACGACGAGCTGGAGGACGACCCGTACGCTCAGTACGCGGCGCGTTACAACGACGAGGAAGAGGACGAGCACTCGTCCGACCCGTCGGTGTATCGGCGTCGCACTTGACGCGGTAGTCATAGCTTTTCAGTGACCCGGTTCGGGGCTTCGCCCCGGACCGGGTTCTGCGCTGTCCTGATGCCGTCCGGCGGGTGCGGGCCGTGTGTGCC
Source organism: Streptomyces hesseae (assembly GCF_031845785.1). Classification (NCBI taxonomy): domain Bacteria; kingdom Bacillati; phylum Actinomycetota; class Actinomycetes; order Kitasatosporales; family Streptomycetaceae; genus Streptomyces; species Streptomyces hesseae. The sequence goes on along the minus strand of NZ_JAVRFI010000013.1, from coordinate 138,596 downwards.
CACCCGTGCCGCCAGGGCGGCACGGGTGGGCACACACGGCTCGGTCGTCAGCCCGCGTAGTCACCCGTCAGGGCCACCGGCTCCGCGTGGTCGCCACGGTCCTCGATCTCGCCGCACACCCACGCGTCCACGTCGCGGTCGGCGAAGGTCGCCAGAGCCACGTCCACGGACTCCTGCGGGACGACCGCGATCATGCCGACGCCCATGTTGAGCGTCTTCTCCAGCTCGGGGCGCGCCACCCCGCCCAGCTCGCCCACCAGGCCGAAGACAGGGTCCGGCGTCCAGGTGGAGCGGTCCACGGTCGCGTGGAGGTGGTCCGGGATCACCCGGGCCAGGTTGTTGGCGAGGCCGCCGCCGGTGATGTGCGAGAAGGCGTGGACTTCCGCCGTACGGGTGAGGGCGAGACAGTCCAGCGAGTAGATCTTCGTGGGCTCCAGGAGCTCCTCGCCGAGCGTCCGGCCGAACTCCGGCACCTCCCGGTCCAGCTTCCAGCCGGCCCGGTCGAAGAGCACATGGCGGACCAGTGAGTACCCGTTCGAGTGAAGTCCCGACGAGGCCATCGCGATGACGGCGTCACCCTTGCGGATGCGATCCGCGCCCAGCAGCCGGTCCGCCTCCACCACGCCCGTACCGGCGCCGGCGACGTCGAAGTCGTCCGCCCCCAGCAGCCCGGGGTGTTCGGCGGTCTCGCCGCCGACCAGGGCGCAGCCCGCGAGGACACAGCCCTCGGCGATGCCCTTGACGATGGCGGCGACGCGCTCGGGGTGGACCTTGCCGACGCAGATGTAGTCGGTCATGAACAGCGGCTCGGCGCCGCAGACGACCAGGTCGTCCACGACCATGCCGACGAGGTCGTGGCCGATGGTGTCGTAGACGCCCATCCGGCGGGCGATGTCGACCTTGGTGCCGACACCGTCGGTCGCCGAGGCGAGCAGCGGGCGCTCGTAGCGCTTGAGGGCGCTGGCGTCGAAGAGGCCGGCGAAGCCGCCGAGGCCGCCGACGACCTCGGGGCGGGTGGCCTTCCGCACCCATTCCTTCATGAGCTCGACGGCGAGATCGCCGGCTTCGATGTCGACGCCCGCGCTTGCGTAGCTGGCACCGGTGGTCGCAGACATGCTGTGAACTTTCGTGTCGTCTTGTACTACGGAGCGTTACGGGCGACGGAGCGCGTCGGCGGCGTCGGAGCCACCGGCCAGCTCGGTCTCCAGCAGCTGCTTGCCCAGCAGCTCGGGGTCGGGGAGCGCCATCGGGTACTCACCGTCGAAGCAGGCCCGGCACAGATTGGGCTTGGCGATCGTGGTCGCCTCGACCATCGCGTCGAGGGAGATGTAGGCGAGGGAGTCCGCGCCCAGCGACTTGCCGATCTCCTCGACGGTCATCCCGTTGGCGATCAGCTCCGCGCGGGTGGCGAAGTCGATGCCGAAGAAGCAGGGCCACTTCACCGGCGGGGACGAGATCCGTACATGGACCTCGGCGGCGCCGGCCTCGCGCAGCATCCGCACCAGGGCCCGCTGGGTGTTGCCGCGGACGATCGAGTCGTCGACGACCACCAGGCGCTTGCCCTTGATGACTTCCTTGAGCGGATTGAGCTTGAGGCGGATGCCCAGCTGGCGGATGGTCTGGCTCGGCTGGATGAAGGTCCGGCCGACGTAGGCGTTCTTGACCAGGCCCGTGCCGTACGGAATGCCGCTGGCCTCGGCGTAGCCGACGGCGGCGGGCGTGCCGGACTCCGGGGTCGCTATCACCAGGTCGGCGTCGACGGGGGCCTCGGCGGCGAGGCGACGCCCCATCTCCACACGGGAGAGGTAGACGTTGCGGCCGGCGATCTCGGTGTCCGGGCGGGCCAGGTACACGTACTCGAAGATGCAGCCGCGCGGCTTGGCCTCGGCGAAGCGGGAGGTCCGCACGCCGTTCTCGTCGATGGCGATCATCTCGCCGGGCTCGACCTCGCGGATGAAGGTGGCGCCGCAGATGTCCAGGGCGGCCGTCTCCGAGGCGACCACCCAGCCGCGCTCCAGCCGGCCGAGGACCAGCGGGCGGATGCCCTGCGGGTCACGGGCGGCGTAGAGCGTGTGCTCGTCCATGAAGACGAGGCAGAAGGCGCCCTTGACGTCGGGGAGGACCTTGGCGGCCGCTTCCTCGACGGTCAGCGGCTTGCCGTCGTCGTCGGTCTGCCCGGCAAGCAGGGCCGTGACCAGGTCGGTGTCATTGGTCGCCGCCACCTGGGTGGCCCGGCCGTTGTCGCGCGGGAGCGCGGCGACCATCTCGGCCAGCTCGGCGGTGTTGACCAGGTTCCCGTTGTGGCCCAGGGCGATGGAGCCGTTGGCCGTCGCCCGGAAGGTCGGCTGCGCGTTCTCCCACACCGAGGCTCCGGTGGTGGAGTAGCGGGCGTGACCGACCGCGATATGGCCCTGGAGGGAGCCGAGGGAGGTTTCGTCGAAGACTTGGGAGACCAGTCCCATGTCCTTGAAGACGAGGATCTGGGAGCCGTTGCTCACAGCGATTCCCGCGGACTCCTGTCCACGGTGCTGTAGCGCATACAACCCGAAATAGGTGAGCTTGGCGACCTCTTCACCCGGAGCCCAGACACCGAAGACGCCGCAAGCGTCCTGGGGGCCCTTCTCGCCGGGGAGCAGGTCGTGGTTGAGTCGTCCATCACCACGAGGCACACCTCGAGTCTATGGCAGGGGCGAGGTTCATCCGAACCGGGGACGGCCGGGAAATCTCACACCACGCACAGCCACTCGGCGGGTACAGCGAATCACCTGTTCGTGGCCGGATCTCTACGGTCGGCCACGCCCACGGGTGAGCTCCGCTCAAGTGAGCAAAGGAAGTTGTGCGGAGAGGTCCGCGCGTTCGCCGCTGGCCGTCACGGCGGTGGAGTCGAGGGCATCGGCCCAGGTCAGACGGCCTGTGGCCAGCCGGATCCAGGTGATCGGGTCGGTCTCGACGACGTTCGGCGGTGTCCCGCGCGTGTGTTGGGGACCCGCGACGCACTGAGTGACGGCGAATGGCGGGATACGGACCTCCACGGAGCCGCCGGGGGCCTTGGCCGCCAACACGTCGGCGAGCAACCGGGTGACGGTCGCGAGGGCCTGCCGGTCATGGCGTACGACGGTGCCCGTGGCGGTCGCGAGATCGTCGCCGTGCACCACGGCTTCCACCAGTCGGGTCACCACAAAATCGGACAGCGACATGGCGCCGAGACCCGTGGGGACGGCCTCGACGGAGCCCGGGTCGGCGAGCACGCCGGACAGCCGCTCGGCGACCCGATCCAGCGCGTGCACCAGGAAGTTGGGCTCCCGGCCGACGAGCGCCTCGGCAGCTGCGGCGGTCCTCTCCACCACGTAAGCGGCCCGCGCGCCGCTGCCCGCCGCGTACTCCGGCAGGGTGATCTCGGCCCGTACGGGCGGGGATTCACCGGAACGTTGCGCCTCGACGAGCACCGGCAACAGCTCCAACGCGCCGGTGAGATGCGTGATCAGCTCCCCGGCCGTCCACTTGCCCACCCCGGAGGGTGCGGCGAGCAGCGCCTCGGCGTCCGGTTCGGCGCACACCACGGCCACCACGTCCCGTACGGCACGGACCTGCCCTTCGAGGGCGGCCCGCGTCTTCGCGGGATCGAAGCTGCGGATACGGGGCTTGCGCGGTGCGGGAGGCATGGCGCGAGCCTAATCCTTGGCCAGGCTTCGGGTGGGCCCAACCGGCACAACCGGCCGGGCCCGTCCCGTACTGATGAAGGGAGTTGAGCGAGCGTACAGACGAGCGTTACACGAGCAACGAGGGAATCGTCGCCTCGTGTGCCGCACGCAGCTCCGCCAGCGGGATCACGAACTCGCCCTGGATGTCGAGCTCTTCGCCGTCGACAACGCCGATCCGCGTCGCCGGCAGCCCCCGCGCCCCGCACATGTCGGTGAAACGCAGCTCCTCGCTGCGCGGCACGGCGACGACCGCGCGGCCGGCGGACTCGGAGAAGAGGAGGACGAACGGGTCCACAGCGTCCGGAACGACGATCCGGGCACCCTTGCCGCCGCGCAGGCACGACTCCACCAGGGCCTGGATCAGGCCGCCGTCGGAGAGGTCGTGCGCCGCGTCGATCATGCCGTCGCGGGAGGCGGCGATCAGGATCTCGCCGAGCAGCTTCTCGCGGTCCAGGTCCACAGCCGGCGGCAGTCCGCCGAGGTGGTCGTGGATCACCTGGGACCAGGCCGAACCGCCCAGCTCCTCCTTGGTGTCGCCGAGGAGGTAGAGCAGGTGGCCCTCGTCCGCGAAGGCCATCGGCGTACGGCGGTCGACGTCGTCGATGACGCCCAGGACCGCGACCACGGGGGTCGGGTGGATGGCGGTCTCGCCCGTCTGGTTGTAGAGCGAGACATTGCCGCCGGTCACCGGGGTGCCCAGGGCCAGGCAGCCGTCCGCCAGGCCACGGGTGGCCTCGGCGAACTGCCACATGACGGCCGGGTCCTCCGGCGAGCCGAAGTTCAGGCAGTTGGAGATCGCCAGCGGGCGGGCACCGGTGGCGGCCACGTTGCGGTACGACTCGGCGAGCGCGAGCTGGGCGCCCGTGTACGGGTCGAGCTTGGCGTAGCGGCCGTTGCCGTCCGTGGCGACGGCGACACCGAGGTTGGTGTCCTCGTCGATGCGGACCATGCCGGAGTCCTCGGGCTGGGAGAGGACCGTGTTGCCCTGGACGAAGCGGTCGTACTGGTCCGTGATCCAGGACTTGGAGGCCTGGTTCGGGGAGGAGATCACCTTCAGGACCTGCGCGCGCAGCTCCTCGGCGGTCCCGGGGCGGGCCAGCTTGTTCGCGTCGTCGGCCTGGAGGGCGTCCTGCCACTCCGGACGGGCGTACGGGCGCTCGTAGACCGGGCCCTCGTGGGCGACGGTGCGCGGCGGGACGTCCACGATCTGCTCGCCGTGCCAGAAGATCTCCAGCCGCTCGCCGTCGGTGACCTCACCGATGACGGTGGCGATGACGTCCCACTTCTCGCAGATCTCCAGGAAGCGGTCGACCTTGCCGGGCTCGACGATCGCGCACATGCGCTCCTGCGACTCGCTCATGAGGATCTCCTCGGGCGAGAGCGTCGCGTCGCGCAGCGGTACGTGGTCCAGCTCGACGCGCATGCCGCCGGAGCCGGCGCTGGCCAGCTCGCTGGTGGCGCAGGACAGGCCGGCGCCGCCGAGGTCCTGGATGCCGTCGACCAGGTCCTCGCGGAAGATCTCCAGGGTGCACTCGATGAGGAGCTTCTCCTGGAAGGGGTCGCCGACCTGGACGGCGGGGCGCTTGGTGGGCTTCGAGTCGTCGAAGGTCTCGGACGCGAGGACCGAGACGCCGCCGATGCCGTCGCCACCGGTGCGGGCGCCGTAGAGGATGACCTTGTTGCCGGCGCCGGAGGCCTTGGCGAGGTGGATGTCCTCGTGCTTCATCACACCGACGCACAGGGCGTTGACCAGCGGGTTGCCCTGGTAGCAGGGGTCGAAGACGACCTCGCCGCCGATGTTGGGCAGGCCCAGGCAGTTGCCGTAGCCGCCGATGCCCGCGACGACGCCCGGCAGGACGCGCTTGGTGTCGGGGTGGTCGGCGGCGCCGAAGCGCAGCGGGTCCATGACGGCGACCGGGCGGGCGCCCATCGCGAGGATGTCGCGGACGATGCCGCCGACGCCGGTGGCCGCGCCCTGGTAGGGCTCGATGTAGCTGGGGTGGTTGTGCGACTCGACCTTGAAGGTGACCGCGTAGCCCTGGCCGACGTCGACGACGCCGGCGTTCTCGCCGATGCCGACGAGGAGGGCGTCGTTCTCGGGGGCCTTGTCGCCGAACTGGCGGAGGTGGACCTTGCTGGACTTGTACGAGCAGTGCTCGGACCACATCACCGAGTACATCGCGAGCTCGGCGCCGGTGGGACGGCGGCCGAGGATGGTGCGGATGCGCTCGTACTCGTCCTGCTTGAGGCCGAGTTCGGCCCAGGGCTGGTCGACGTCGGGGGTCTCGTTGGCGTGCTTGACGGTGTCGAGAGTCATGCGCTGACCAGCTTCTTCAGGATCGAGGTGAAGAATCCGAGCCCGTCCGTACGGCCGGTGCCGACGCCCGGCTCGACGGCGTGCTCGGGGTGGGGCATCAGGCCGACGACGTTGCCGGCGGCGTTGGTGATGCCCGCGATGTCGCGGAGCGAGCCGTTGGGGTTGCCGTCCAGGTAGCGGAAGGCGACGCGGCCCTCGGCCTCGAGCTCGTCGAGGGTGTGCTCGTCGGCCACATAGCGGCCGTCGATGTTCTTCAGCGGGACGGAGATCTCCTGGCCCGCCTCGTAGTCGGCCGTCCAGGCGGTGTCCGCGTTCTCCACGCGGAGCTTCTGGTCGCGGCAGATGAAGTGGAGGTGGTTGTTGCGCAGCATCGCGCCGGGCAGCAGGTGGGTCTCGGTGAGCACCTGGAAGCCGTTGCAGATGCCGAGGACCGGCATACCGGCCTTCGCCTGCTCGATGACGCTCTCCATGACCGGCGAGAAGCGGGAGATGGCGCCCGCCCGCAGATAGTCGCCGTAGGAGAAGCCGCCGGGCAGGACCACGGCGTCGACCTGCTTGAGGTCCTTGTCGCGGTGCCAGAGGGGCACGGCCTCGAGGCCGGCGATCCGGACGGCGCGCTGGGTGTCGCGGTCGTCGAGGGTGCCGGGGAAGGTCACGACCCCCACGCGTGCGGTCACGAGTCGACCCGCACGGTGAAGTCCTCGATCACGGTATTGGCGAGAAACGTTTCCGCCATCTCGTGGATACGGGCGAGGGCGGCCTCGTCGACCGGGCCCTCCACCTCGAGTTCAAAGCGCTTGCCCTGACGGACGTCGGCGATCCCCTCGAAACCCAGGCGTGGCAGCGCGCGCTGCACCGCCTGGCCCTGCGGGTCGAGGATCTCCGGCTTGAGCATGACGTCGACTACGACGCGTGCCACTGGCACTCCCGGTGTGTGGTGCGTGAGCTGAAGCGGTACCGCCAGCGTACAGTCCCGGAAAATCTACGCGCATAGATATGCTGGGCTTATCCTTCGCATTTTGCTCGGTCGCGACGGCGACCACTCGGGAAAATTCCGGGAAAAATCCCGGGGGAACACCCGATGGCGATTGCGGTGGGGTGGCGCGACGGAATTAACTGGGCCGCGTCATGCATTGCCCTTTGTCGCACACATGAATAAGTATGGTCTGAGAACAACCGGAACCGACACGTCACCGCAGGTCAGAGCGGTGATACTGGCCGAAAGGACCGATTTCCGTGGCGCAGCGCGTAGTGGTCACACTCTCCGATGACATCGACGGCGGGGTTGCCGCGGAGACCGTCATCTTCGGACTCGACGGCAAGTCGTACGAGATCGACCTGAACTCTGCCAATGCGAAGAAACTGCGGGGCATCTTCGAGCCTTACATGGACGCCGGGCGCAAGCAGTCCCGGTCGGGCCGCGTCTACCGCCGTACGTCCGTGGCACCCGATCCGGCGGCGGTCCGCGCCTGGGCGCGCTCGAACGGGATGGAGGTGCCGCCGCGCGGCCGCATCCCCAAGAAGGTCTACGAGGCGTTCAACGCCGCGGGCTGAGCCGGCCGCCCCGGGGCCCTCACGGGCCGCGCCCACGGTGGTGCGCGGCCCGTCGATCATCGGATTTGCCAACCGCCCCTGGTGATCAGCTAGAGTCTGGATCAACGCCGAAGGGCAACGCCGGGAAACCGGCCGGAACTTCGGGGTGTGTCTTGCGGGTGTAGCTCAGTAGTAGAGCGCCCCCTTTCCAAGGGGGAGGCGCAGTGTGCGATTCCTGTCACCCGCTCTGACCGTCCAGTGGTCCACATCAGTGGATCGTCTGGGTGGACGCGCGGGTGTAGCTCAGTAGTAGAGCGCCCTCTTTCCAAGAGGGAGGCGCAGTGTGCGATTCCTGTCACCCGCTCTGACCGTTCAACGGTCCACATCAGTGGACCGTCTGGATGGGCGCGCGGGTGTAGCTCAGTAGTAGAGCGCCCCCTTTCCAAGGGGGAGGCGCAGTGTGCGATTCCTGTCACCCGCTCTCATCGCTTTACCGACCACCGCTGTGGATCAGGTAGAGTGGTGCACGCGCCGCCCGGTGAAAGCCGGTCGGAGGCATGCGGACGTAGCTCAGTTGGTAGAGCACCACCTTGCCAAGGTGGATGTCGCGAGTTCGAGTCTCGTCGTCCGCTCAGAGAACGAAGGCCCCAGTCATTGCGACTGGGGCCTTCGGCGTTTCCTGAAACGTCCCCCTGAAGCGTCCTCATGACATCCGTCATCCGAAGTCATGACAGCCCGCACTGAGGCTCGGCGGAATTCGCCGGGAGTCTGGAGGCATGGATGTCGGGGACGGTGTGATCGAGGTCTCGGAGCTGCGCCGTAGGTACGGCGGGCAAGGGGACAAGGGATTCGAGGCGGTGCGGGACGTGTCCTTCACCGTGCGGCGCGGGGAGTTGTTCGCGCTGCTGGGGACGAACGGCGCGGGCAAGACCTCCACGGTCGAACTGCTGGAGGGCCTGGCCCGGCCGACCGGGGGAACGGTGCGGGTACTGGGCCACGACCCGCACACGGAACGCCGCCTGGTGCGGCCCCGGATCGGGGTGATGCTCCAGGAGGGCGGCTTCCCCTCCGATCTGAGCGCCGCCGAGACGGTACGGATGTGGGCGGGCTGTACGACCGGGGCGCGGCCCGTCGGGGAGGCCCTGGAGCTCGTGGGGCTCGGCCCGCGCCGGGACGTAAGGGTCAAACAGCTCTCCGGCGGCGAACGCCGGCGGCTCGACCTGGCGCTGGCCCTGCTGGGACGGCCCGAGGTGCTCTTCCTCGACGAGCCGACGACCGGACTGGACCCCGAGGCGCGGCACACCACCTGGGAGTTGGTGCGGCGGCTGCGCGAGGAGGGCACGACGGTGCTGCTCACCACCCACTACCTGGAGGAGGCGGAGTCGCTGGCCGACCGGCTGGCGATCATGCGGGACGGGCGGATCGTGACCACCGGCACACCGGGCCAGGTGATCGGCGCCCATCCGGCGCGCATCCGCTTCGCGATGCCGACGGGCTGGTTCGTGGGCGATCTGCCGCCGCTGGACGCGCTGGGGGTGCTCCGGCACGAGGAGAGCGGCGGCCGGGTGGAGCTCCAGACGGCCGAGTTGCAGCGCACGCTGACCGGGCTGCTGCTGTGGGCCCGGGAAAAGGACGTCGAGCTGGAGGGACTGGACGCGCGGACCGCCTCGCTGGAGGAGGCGTTCCTGGCGATCGCCGGGGCCGCGACGTCGGAGAGGGGCGAGTGATGGCGACGGACACGACGAGGGACGCGCGGGCGAAGAACGCACGGGCGAGGGACGCACGGACGGCGGGTGCGCGGGGTACGGGGGTCCCGGCGGGCGCGACGACCATGACGGGCCGGGCCCTGGCCCTGGGCCGCGCGGAGCTCACACTCCTGGGCCGCAACAGGATGGCGCTCTACACCGTCCTGCTGATGCCCGTGCTCATGGTCTACGCGATGAGCACGGCGACCAAGAGCCTCGACATGAGCGGCACGGGGATGTCCCTGAGGGAGGCGACGATGACGGGCGCCTTCGGGTACGTCCTGCTCTTCGTCGTCTACTACAACCTCATGAGCGTCTTCACCGCCCGGCGCGAGGAGCTGGTCCTCAAGCGGCTGCGGACGGGCGAGGCCGGCGACGCGGAGATCCTCGCGGGCACGGCGCTGCCCTCGCTGGCGATCGCCGTCGCGCAGTGCGTGATCCTGGTGGCGGCGGGCGCGGCATGGCTGCACATGCGCCTGCCGGCGCGCCCGGAACTGCTGGTGGCGGGTGTGCTGCTGGGCCTGGCCATGCTGACGCCGCTGGCCGCCGCGTCCACGGCCTTCGCCAAGACGCCGGAGAGCGCCCAGCTCGCGGCGATGCCGATGACGATGGTCTCGATGCTCGGCTCGGGGATGTTCTTTCCGCTGGAGGGGTTGCCGGACGGGCTCGCGCGGTTCTGCGAGCTGCTGCCCCTGACCCCGGTCGTCCAGCTGATGCGCGACGGCTGGCTCGGCGGCGCGGATCCGGCCGGGACCCTCGGTCATCTGGGGGCCGCTCTCGTCTGGACGGCGCTCGCGGTGTTTGCTGTACGACGGTGGTTCCGTTGGGAACCCCGGCGCTGAACTGCGAGAACGACCAGGAACTACCAGGGGGGTGGGGCGCGTGATCAGCCGTATACGGAAGTTCCGCGACCACAGCAAGATCCGGCAGATCGACATGTACATGCGCTGGGCGCTGTACGCGTGCCCCTGGCTGTTCATCGTGTTCGAGGGCCTGGCGCTGCTGGGCCTGGCCACCACCGACCGGCGGGGGCTGGGCCTGGGAACGGCCCTGCTCGTCGTGGCGATCGTGCAGGCCATGGCCGGTGTGGGCCTGCTGCGCCGCGCCCTCGACCGCTACCTCGGCAAGGAGACCGTCCTGCGGGCGCGGATGGCGGTCTCCTTCGTTCTGCTGACGGCGGCGCTCTGCCTGATCGCTCTGATCTCGACGCACGGCAGCAAGGAACTCGCGCAGGGCGTGTCCACCATGGTCATGGGGGTCGCGATAGCTCCCCTCGGCGCCCTCTGCCTGATCGTGCGCAAGCGCGTCTACTGGGCGCTGTGCGCGGCGGGCTCGCTCGTCGTCCCGGTGCCGTTCGTCCTGGTGGGCATGCCGTTCGCGGTGGCGCTGGGGGGCTCGGTGTTCGGGGCGCTGTTCATCGCCGGGTGGGTCCAGCTGGTGGCGCGCGTCTCGGGGTGGATGCTCTCCATCATGTGGGAGGTCGACGGGGCGCGTGAGGTGCAGGCGCGGCTCGCGGTGGTGGAGGAGCGGCTGCGCTTCTCGCGCGACATGCACGATGTGCTCGGCCGGAACCTGGCGGCGGTCGCGCTCAAGAGCGAGCTCGCCGTGCAGCTGGCGCGGCGCGGCTCGGACGCGGCCGTGGACCAGATGGCCGAGGTGCAGCGCATCGCGCAGGAGTCGCAGCGCGAGCTGCGCGAGGTCGTCCGCGGCTACCGCGAGGCCGATCTCCACACCGAACTGGCCGGTGCGCGAGGGATCCTGACCGCCGCCGGCATCGAGTGCCGCATCGACGCCAGGGCCGCCGACGACCTGCCGCCGGCGGTCCAGTCGACGCTCGCCTGGGTCGTCCGCGAGGCCACGACGAACGTGCTCCGGCACTCGGACGCGGGGCGCTGCGCGCTGCGGCTGCGGTGGGTCGAGGGGGGCGAGGGGCGGGCGGTGCTGACGGTGGAGAACGACGGGGTGCGGGTGGGTTCCAGCGGCGGTTCGGGTGGCTCCGGCGCCGGTTCGGGGCTGGCGGGGCTGCGGGAGCGGCTGGCGGTGCTGGGGGGCACGCTGGCGTACGAGCACGGGGGGAACGGAACGTTTCTGCTGACGGCGCGGGTGCCGGTGGGCTCGGCACCGCCGGAGGCGGACGCCGTAACCGGGGGCACACCCCCGGGAAACGGTGAGGGGGTGGGACCGGGGCGCCCCTCCCCCGCCGCGGCGGTGGGCGGCCACGACGCCGGAGTCCGGCGGCGCCGAACCGGCCTCGTACCCGAAGGGATGGACCGATGACGCCGATCCGCGTGATGCTCGCCGACGACGAGCACCTGATCCGCGGCGCGCTGGCCGCGCTGCTCGGGCTGGAGGACGATCTCCAGGTCGTGGCCGAGGCCGCGTCCGGGACCGAGGCCCTGGCGATGGCCCGCGCCCACCGGCCCGACGTCGCCGTGCTGGATCTCCAGATGCCGGGGGCCGACGGTGTGACGGTCGCCACATCTCTGCGGACCGAACTGCCCGACTGCCGCGCCATGATCGTCACCGGTCACGGCCGGCCCGGGCATCTGAAGCGGGCCCTTGAGGCGGGGGTGCGCGGGTTCGTACCGAAGACGGTCTCGGCCCAGCGGCTCGCCGAGATCATCCGGACCGTGCACGGCGGAAGCCGCTACGTGGACCCGGAATTGGCGGCCGACGCGATCAGCGCGGGCGACTCCCCGCTCACCGCCCGCGAGGCGGAACTGCTGGAACTGGCCGAGGACGGCGCCCCCATAGCGGAGATCGCCGAGCGGGCCTCGCTGACCCAGGGAACGGTCCGGAACTACCTCTCCGCTGCCACCGCGAAGCTGGGTGCCGAGAACCGTCACGCGGCGGCGCGCATCGCACGCGCTCAAGGTTGGCTATAGTGGTGTCCGCACCGCACGAGAGCGCGGGGCGAATGCGGACGTAGCTCAGTTGGTAGAGCACCACCTTGCCAAGGTGGATGTCGCGAGTTCGAGTCTCGTCGTCCGCTCAGAGAACGAAGGCCCCAGTCATTGCGACTGGGGCCTTCGGCGTTCTCGGCCCGTTCAGCCCGCCGTGGGAGGGAAACGCAGCCGGAAGCGGGCGCCGCCGCCTTCGGGGCGTTCAGCGGTGAGCTCGGCGCCATGGGCGCGGGCGATCTGGCGGGCCATGGCGAGCCCGAGGCCGGAGCCGGGCAGGGCACGGGCCTGCCGGGAACGGTAGAAGCGGTCGAAGACATGGGGCAGGTCCTCGGCGGAGATCCCGGGCCCGTGATCGCGGACGGTGAGATCGACGGCACCGTCGGCGGCGCGGACCAGCCGGGTCTCGACCATCGCTCCCGCCGGGCTGAACTTGGCGGCGTTGTCGAGCAGGTTGGACAGCAGCCGCGCCAGCCGGGCCGGTACGCCCGGGACCGTGACCTCGGCGAGGTCCGTCGTGAAGACCGCGCCCGGCCAGTGGCCGCGCGCGACGGCCGCGCAGCGCTCGGCGAGGAGGTCGAGGCGGACCTGTTCGACGAGCGGGCGCGGCTCCTCGTCGCGGGCGAGCTCGATGAGGTCGTTGACCATGCCGGTCACCTCGCGCATCTGCCGGCCCAGACCCTCGGCGGCCCGCTCCCGCTGGGCGGGCGAGAGCCGCTCGGCACGGGCGAGGAGCTCGGCGTTGGTGCGCAGCGCGGTGAGCGGGGTGCGCAGTTCGTGGGAGGCGTCGGCCACGAGGCGGCGCTGGGCGGCGACGGCCTCCTCCAGTTCGCCGAGCATGGTGTTGAAGCTGGCCGCGAGGCGGGTGATCTCGTCCTCGCGCCCGGCCTCATGCGGGGACAGCTCGATGCGGTGGGCCGGGTCGCGGGTGGCGGCGATGCGTTCGGCGGTGGCCGTGAGCCGGGTCACGGGCCGCAGCGAGGTCCGTGAGACCACATAGCCGAGCGCCGCGGCGAGCAGTACCCCGACGCCGCCGACCGCGCCGAGGTACCAGCCGGCCTGACTTACGCCCTGGTCGACGACGTCGGAGCGGGCGGCCACTTGCAGGGCGCGGCCGTCCCGGCCCGGCAGGGGCGTGGTCAGCATCCGCATGGGCCGGCCGTCGTGGACGATGTCGCTGTAGTACGCGCCGAGGGTGCCGGCGGCGACGCGGCGGGTGGCCCCGGTGACGGGCAGCGCGAGACCCCGCTGGCCGGGGGCGGCGGGGTCGGCGCGGACGATCTGGGCGCAGGCGGGGGCGGCGCGCCAGGCGCACTGGTCGTACAGGACGCCGCTGTCGGCGCCGCCGCGGGTCTGCTGGGAGATCAGCCCGGCCTGTTGCTTGAGCTGGATGTCGAGCTGGCGGACGAGTTCGTAGCGGATGACGACATAGGCCGCGCCCAGGACGCCGAGCGCGACGAGCGCGACGGCGGCGGAGGTGACGAGGGCGAGGCGGGCGCGCAGGGGGCGACGGCGGAGGAGGTGGCGGAGGGGGCGGCGACCTCGTACGGGGCCGTCGGTCATTTCCCGGCCGCCAGCCGGTAGCCGACGCCGTGCACGGTGTGGACGAGGCGGGAGGCGCCGCCGGCCTCCAGCTTGCGGCGCAGGTAGCCGATGTAGACGGCGAGGGAGTTGGACTCCGGCCCGAAGTCGGCGCCCCACACCCGTTCCTGGATCACCTCGCGGGGCAGCACCTGCCCGGGGTGGCGCAGGAACACTTCCAGGAGCGCGAATTCGGTGCGGGTGAACTCCAGGGCGATTCCCGCGCGTTCGCCGGTGCGGGTGAGGGGGTCGACGGTGAGGTCGGCGAAGGCCAGCTCCGGCGGGGCGTCGGCGGCGCCGGGCGTCGGGGCGGCCCGGCGCAGCAGGGCCCGGAGGCGGGCCAGGAGCTCGTCGAGGGCGAAGGGTTTGACGAGGTAGTCGTCGGCCCCCGCGTCCAGGCCGGCGACGCGGTCGGAGACGGCGTCGCGGGCGGTCAGGACGAGGACGGGGGTGCGGTCGCCGAGCTCGCGGAGGCGGCGGCAGACGGCGAGGCCGTCGAGGACGGGCATGGCGAGGTCGAGCACGATGGCCCCCGGCGGGGCGGCGGCGACGGCGGAGAGCGCCTCCAGGCCGTCGGCGGCGACGCGGACCGCGTAGCCCTCGACGGCGAGGCCGTCGGCGACGGCGGCCCGGACGTCGGGGTCGTCGTCGACGACCAGGACGGATGTCGGGGGCGTCGGGTCAGGCATTGCGCCTCCGGCGGGGTACGGGATCTTGTGCGTGCCCCCACGATGGCATGCCCTCTCTGAGAGGGCTCTTAGGGCCCGGACCCGGGGGGTTGGGCCCCTCGGTCAGGCGGCGCCCGCCGTCACGCCCACTTCGTGCCGGTCAGTCGCTCGTACGCCTCCACGTACTTCTCGCGCGTCCGGTCCACCACGTTCTCCGGCAGGGGGGGCGGGGGGAGTTCGCCCGTGCGGTCCCAGTCGGAGCCCGGGGAGGTCAGCCAGTCGCGGACGTACTGCTTGTCGAAGGAGGGCTGGGGGCGGCCCGGGGACCAGGTTTCGGCGGGCCAGAAGCGGGAGGAGTCCGGGGTGAGGACCTCGTCGGCCAGGACGAGCTCGCGGTGCTCGTCGAAGCCGAACTCGAACTTCGTGTCGGCGAGGACGATGCCCCGGTCGCGGGCGATGTCGCGCGCCCGGCCGTAGACGGCGAGCGTCGTCTGGCGCAGGATCGCCGCGGTTTCGGCGCCGACCTGGCGGGCGACCTCCTCGTAGGAGACGTTCTCGTCGTGCTCGCCGACCTCCGCCTTGGTGGCGGGGGTGAAGATCGGGAGGGGCAGCTCGGAGCCGTCGCCCAGGCCCTCGGGGAGGGCGAGGCCGCAGACGGTGCGGGTCTCGCGGTACTCGGCGAGGCCGGAGCCGGTGAGGTAGCCGCGGGCCACGCACTCGACGGGGACCATGTCCAGGGAGCGGCAGATCAGGGTGCGGCCGGCCCAGTCGGCGGGGGCGCCGTCCGGGAGGTCCGTGGAGAGGACGTGGTGGGGCACCAGGTCGGCCAGGCGATCGAACCACCACAGGGAGAGCTTGGTGAGGACGCGGCCCTTGTCGGGGATCTCGGTGGGCAGCACCCAGTCGTAGGCGGACATGCGGTCGCTGGCGACCATCACCAGCCGGCCCGCCTCGTCACGGTAGAGGTCGCGGACCTTGCCCGTGTGGAGGTGCGTCAGCCCCGGCACCTCGACGGGCTTGGGCTTCTCGACGAATCCGGACACGCGGCCTCCTGGTGGTTTGTCCAAACACCT
The DNA here is from genome assembly GCF_031845785.1 of Streptomyces hesseae. NCBI lineage: Bacteria > Bacillati > Actinomycetota > Actinomycetes > Kitasatosporales > Streptomycetaceae > Streptomyces > Streptomyces hesseae. Next base: position 123,078 of record NZ_JAVRFI010000013.1, on the reverse strand, counting down.
CGATTCTGCCGTACGGCACCGACAGGCGACCGGGAGGGGTCAGGCTCGTTTGCAGATGCGGTCCAGGAGATTGGCCGTGGCCCGCTGGACGCGGGTGTCCGTGTGGCCGGGGCGGTCGAGGGCGGGCGACCAGGCGAAGGTGCCGGAGGCGAAGACGAGGGCGCCGCTGGGGGCCCGGTAGAGCGAGGTCTCCTGGTGGCGCTTGGCGCCCTCGCCGTCCAGGTAGGGCGAGTGGGTGAGGAGGATGCGACGGGTGTGCTCGGGCAGGGCCGTACGGGGGAAGTAGCGGTCGGCCTCGCCGGCGACGAGGCCGGGGAGCTCGTCGCCCTCGCCGGCGCCGGTGGCCTCCCAGAGCCAGTGGCCGGCGTTGCGCACGACCATCGGGGCGGGCTCGGGGACGCGGCCCGCGTACTGGATGCCGAGCAGCTGCTGCTCGGGGGGCGACATGTCGCGCCAGAGGGCGGAGCGGCCGGGGCCGCGGCGTTTGCGGCAGGTGAGCAACTGGTGGGGGCCGGCGGGCGAGGGGGCGAGCTCGACCTGCCAGTACATGGTGTTGGCGGAGAGGAAGACCAGGGACGTGCCGCAGTCGCGGGCGTTCTCCACCGTGCGGCGCATCTCGGCCGACCAGTACTCGTCGTGGCCGGGGAAGACGACGCCCCGGTAGCGTGCCGGATCGATTCGCCCCGTGTGGAGATCGCGGGTCTCGGCGTAGGCGAGGTCGTAGCCGTAGCGCTCGGCCCAGCGGATGAAGTCGTAGGCGTGGCCCACGTGCAGCGGCAGGCCGGCGCCCGCGAAGGGGCGGTCGAAGGAGACCGTGGTGGCGGCGGCGTCCTCGCCGAGGAGCCGGCCTTCCTCGTCCCAGGCGTGGTAGAGGCTGGCGCCGGTGCGGCCGTCCTCCGGGTAGAGGTTGTAGGCCTGCCAGGTGATGTCGGGGAGGACCAGCAGCAGATCCGAGGGGTTGCCGTCGCGAACGGTGAAGGGGATGTGGCTGCGGTAGCCGTCGGCGGTGGTGAGGACGGCGACATACGCGCCGGTGCTCCAGAACGACGGGATCTGGAGCCGCCAGGAGAGCCACCAGTGGTGGCAGGAGACCGTGCGGTCGACGGTGAGCGGCGGGGGCTGGACGATGCCCGACAGCCGGGGGCTGGTGGTGATCTTGGCGGCGCCGACGCCTCCGTAGTGGCCGATGCGGTAGACGTCGACGGCGAACTGCTGCGGCGGGTCCACGGTGATCCGGAAGTCGATGGCCTCGCCGGGGGCGACGGCGCTGGCGGTGGCGAAGCCCTTGATCTGGCAGTGGACGTCGTCGGCCGCCCGGGGGCCGGGCCTGCGGGGCGGCGGCACCCGCGAGCCGGCCGTGGTGGTCACCGGGTCGACGTACCAGGGGATGATCTTCCCGGTGCCGTCGAAGTAGAACTCGCCGCCGCGCAGCCAGGGCAGCGGGCCCTGCCCGAAGGGGTCCGAGACGGCGTGCGCGAGTGCCCCGGACTCCCAGCGGCGGATCTGGTCCATCCCCATGTGCGCTCCCTCCCCTGGGCCTGCGGATACCTTTTCGGATTCCCGGCAGATTCCCAGCAGATCACATGACGCATCCGGACCGTCACCGTTCGTCGGGAAATTCCCCGGAAGTGATGGCTCGGCCCCTACGCTGTGTTACGTCATCACGGAGGGTCACCCGTCCGGGCCTCACATCAGCCTGACGGGCTTCTCCATCCGGACCCCGACCTCGCCGAGCCAGGCCCGCAGCGGCTCGCCGTCGCCGTCCTCGATCAGGGTCAGGACCGTACGGGACAGCCCGGCGCGGCGGGTGCCGCCGACGAGCAGGGCGGGGCCGTCCAGCCAGTCCAGGCCGGGGGCGGCCCCGGCGGTGTCCACGGCGGCGCAGCACACCATGGCGGTCACGTGGTCGGCGAGCAGCTCGCGGCCGCTGCGCGGCGGCTGGAGGGGGAAGAGCGGGGCGAGGCCGCCGGCCCAGGAACCGCCGGCCACCGTGCCGAAGGCGCCGCGCCGGGCGGCGGCCTCCTCGCGGGCGGCGTCCCGCGCCACCTCGGCGCTCAGCCGCAGCTCCAGCTCCTCGCCGACGCCGCTGCCGCCCGGGCCGCCGAGCCGTTCCAGGACGCGGGCGACCGTGGGCGCGCCGGGCGGCACGTCCGGCCCGGGCGGGACGGCCGGCGCGGGGTCGCCGGGGGCGGTGCCGCGGGCGGCGATGTCCTCGAGGACGCGGTGCAGCCGGGCGGCCTCCAGGCGCCAGGTGCGGTCGACGACCTCCTCCGGGTACTGGCTCCAGGCGACGGGCGTCCAGCCGGGGCCGGGCTCGGCCGGGCCGCCGTGGAAGAGCCGGGCGGCCAGCAGGGAGGCGGCCTCGTCGATCAGCCCGGGCTCCTCCAGGAGGTCGCAGGCGGGCCGCTCGCCCAGCCGGGAGGCGAAGCCCTCGGCCAGCCGGTCGCGGCGGGAGAGCTCGGTGAGCGCGGAGACCACGCCCGCGTCCAGCCGGGAGGGCCAGCGGCCCATCCGCCAGGCGGGCACGGCCACGCGGTTGAGCAGCCGGTCCCAGCCGGCGTAGGCGAGGCCGACCTGCTCCTGGGCGACGATGCGCAGGCCGTAGTCGACCGCCTGGGCGCGCTCCGAGGCGGCCGCGGCCACCCCGCGCTCCATCTCGGCCGCGTGCTCGCGGCAGGACCGCAGCAGCAGCCGGGCCACCCAGCCGACGAAGGCGAGGTGGGGCCGGCCCGACGCTACGGCGACGGCGGCGTCCAGCCCCCGGACGAACCGGCGGGCGGCGGCTATGTCGGGGTGCGCGGCGGGGCCCGTGCCCGCGACGACCGGCGCCAGCAGGGCGCGCAGCTCGGCGACCCGCATCCACCACAGGAACGGCGAGCCGATCACCAGGACCGGCGCGGCCACCGCCCGCGCCCGTACCAGCGCGAACCCGCGCGGGGGGCTGTGCGCCGGGTGGGTGCGGTCCTCCAGCCAGCTGTCGCAGTCGGGCGTGAGGGCTATCGCGGAGGGCGCCGGGACGTCCAGCCGGTCGGCGAGGTCGCGCACCAGCCGGTAGAGGTCCGGGGCCGTCTCCTCGGGGATCGGGACCGTGGGGCTCAGGGCCGGACGGGCCCGGGCCACCACGGTGGCCACCATGGTGGCCAGCGCCAGGGCCAGCACGGCGACGGCGGTGACGGCCGGACGGGCGGCCGCCGGTACGGAGCCGTCGGCGATGTGCCCCGTCGCGGAGCCGACCGCCAGCACCACGGCGGCCGCCGCCGGCAACAGGGCCACGGCCAGCGCCGTGCCGCGCACCCGCAGCACCGCGAGGGCTCTGGCGCGCGCGGTCGGCGCGCCTGCTTCGGGACCTGCCACGAGACCGATCACCCCCAGTTGCCGGTAGTGCTCTGCCGAGGTGCGTTGCTTACCTCCCCCACTGTGGCACCGGCCTCTGACATCGCAATGCCGGTGGGCCGGTCGGGCCGCCGAGTCAGCCACGCGGCAGCCGGCCTGCGCCGCACCCTAGTTGGGGGTGGGGCGTGCGTCAGCCGCTTGGGCAAGCGCTCACCCGATGGAATGGCTTTGGGCGGCGGCGGCACGGGCGGACGGGCCGTTTCCGCCCGTTTTCTCCGCCCGCTTTTCGTCGCCGTTCCTCTGCCGCTCCTCCGCCGGTCGTCAGGCCGGCGTCAGAGGCTCAGGCCGACGCGGCCTTCTCCGCGATGTCCGTGCGGTGGTGGGAGCCGTCCAGCCGGATCCGGGAGACGGCCTCGTAGGCGCGGGTCCGCGCGGCGGCCAGGTCCGCGCCCGTGGCCGTGACGGACAGCACCCGGCCGCCCGCGCTCACCACGCGCCCGTCCTCGTCCCGCCGGGTGCCCGCGTGGAGGACATGCGCCTTGTCGACCTCGGCGGCCTCCGCCAGTCCCTCGATCGGGTCACCCGTGCGCGGGGTGCCGGGATAGTTGTGCGAGGCGATGACGACCGTCACGGCCGCGTCGTCGCTCCAGTTCAGCGGCGGCTCGGCGGCCAGGTTGCCGGTGGCCGCGTTCAGCAGGACGCTGGCCAGCGGGGTCTTCAGCCGGGCCAGGACGACCTGGGTCTCCGGGTCGCCGAAGCGCGCGTTGAACTCGATGACCCGCACCCCGCGCGAGGTCATCGCCAGCCCCGCGTAGAGCAGCCCGGAGAACGGCGTGCCCCGGCGGCGCAGCTCGTCCACGGTGGGCTGGAGCACGCTCTCCATGACCTCGTCGACCAGCTTGGGGGCGGCCCACGGCAGCGGGGAGTAGGCGCCCATGCCGCCGGTGTTCGGGCCCTCGTCGCCGTCCAGGGCCCGCTTGAAGTCCTGCGCGGGCGTCAGGGGCAGCACGGTCTCGCCGTCGGTGATCGCGAAGAGGGAGACCTCGGGGCCGTCCAGGTACTCCTCGATCACCACGCGGCCGCAGGCCAGCGCGTGCTCACGGGCGGCGGCCAGGTCCGAGGTGACGACGACGCCCTTGCCGGCCGCCAGGCCGTCGTCCTTGACCACGTACGGGGGGCCGAAGGCGTCCAGCGCCTCGTCGACCTCCTCGGGGGTGGCGCAGACGTAGGCGCGGGCGGTGGGCACGTTCGCCGAGGCCATGACGTCCTTGGCGAAGGCCTTGGAGCCCTCCAGCCGCGCGGCCTCGGCCGAGGGGCCGAAGACCGGGAAGCCGCGCTCGCGCAGGGCGTCCGCGACACCCGCGACCAGCGGCGCCTCCGGGCCGATGACCACGAGGTCGGCGCGCAGCGACGCGGCGAGCTCCGCGACGGCCGCGCCGTCCAGCGCGTCCACGGGGTGCGTCTCGGCGACCTCGGCGATCCCGGCGTTGCCGGGGGCACAGTGCAGCGCGGTGACGTCGGGGTCGAGGGACAGGGAGCGGCACAGGGCGTGTTCGCGGGCGCCGCCGCCGATGACGAGGACCTTCACCCCCTCACCCTATTGCCTCGATTGTGGATCACTACGACTCGGGGTGGGCACGACAGTCGTAGGAACCTCTCGTGGGGAGATCGCGGGGACCTCTCGCCGGAGCCTCTCGTCAGAACGTTTCGCCGCCCGTTCGGCGTCCACGCCTCGACCGGCGTGCACTCTTTCGGGTGAGAGCCCCTCGCCTCCTATACCTGATGTCGGCGCACTTACGGACGGAAAAGGCTGGATCTTGCGCCCAACGCCAACCGTTCGGCGGTAGGAAGGATGCTGCGATCACTGCGATCACGGCACACGGCGGAGAGGGAGTGCAGGGTGAGCCAGCCTGAGATGCAGCCCGAGGGGCTCCCGCGGGAGCAGGGGAACCCCCCGGCAGGGCAGCACCGGGGCGACCTGCGCGGCCGGACGTTCCCGCTCGGGGACTGGGGAGAGCCCGCCGAGCGACTGGACGAGCTCTACAGATGGGTCGAGGGCGGCGCGCTGAACCTGGCCGACTGGTACCTCACCGACCGGGCGTGGAAACGCCGCTGGGCGCGCGGGCTGCGGCTGGCGGCGGCGTGCTGCGCGGTTGTCGGCGCGGCCCTGCCGCTGCTGGAGCTCACCAAGGTGCTGCGCACCGGCTCCGCGTGGGCGTTCCTGGCGCTGCTGGGCGCGGTGGCCTGTGTGGCCTGCGACCGGTACTTCGGGTTGACGTCCGGGTGGATGCGGGGCGTGGCCACGGCGCAGGCGGTGCAGCGGCGGCTGGAGGTGCTCCAGTTCGACTGGGCGTCGGAGTGCGTGCGCGAGGTGCTCGGGCCGACGGAGGGCACGGCGAGTGAGGCGGCCGAGCGCTGTCTCACCGTGCTGCGGCGGTTCTCCGAGGACGTTTCGGAGCTCGTCCGGGCCGAGACGGCGGACTGGATGGTGGAGTTCCGGGCGGGGCCGGCGCCGTTGCTGACGCAGTCGTTGGTGGCGTGGGGTCCTCGGACGGATTCCGGGCCGGTGGGGCGGTTTCCGATGCCGCCGCATACTCGGCCGAACATGCCGCGGCAGCGGCCACCCGAGTCGCCTCGGTAGCGGGTGCCGCACGGTGGGGCGGGGTGGGGGTTGAGGCCCCGGTCCCGCCCTTTCACCGTTTCCTCCTCAAGCGCCGGAGGGGCTGAATTCAGCCCGAACGGCTCAGCTGAAGACGATCATCGACCCCTGCCCCAGGCTCCGCGTCGCCGCCGCGTGGAGCCCCAGCCAGACGTGGCGTTCCCTGGCGAACGGGCTGTCGTCGTGGGGGCCCGGGGCCGCGCGTTCCTCCAGGGTCGTGGGGTGGTCGGGCGGCGTCGGCGGGGCCGGTGGGTTGTCGGGGTCGATGCCCAGGACCGGTGCCACGGCGTGGAGTTCGCGCAGCAGGCCGTGGCTGGATCCCAGCGGCCCGCCGCCTTCGAGGAGTTCGTCGTTGGACAGCGGATGCGGGAAGTCCACCGGCACGTACGCCCCCGCGTGGTCGTAGTGCCAGACCAGGTGCGACTGCTGCGCCGTGCTCTCGAACATCTCCAGCAACTGCTCGTAGTCCCCGCCGAGTTCATCCACCGGAGTGACGGCGAGGCCACAGAGGTTCAGCAGATGGGCGCGGCGCAGGAAGTGCAGGGCGTCGTAGTCGAAGCCCGCGACGGGTGCCACGTCCCCGGAGAGGCCCGGCATATAGCCGAAGACGGGTACCGGGGGCAGCCCCGCCTCCCCGAGTGCCTTGTCGTAGGCGGCGATCTCGTCGGCGAAGGGGTTGTCGGGGCTGTGGCAGAGCACGTCGACTAGGGGCACCAGCCACAGGTCACAGGCCACGTGAGCTCACTCTCGTCATCGCCTTCCCGTCCGATGGTCGGGTGGTCGGGCCAGAGTAGTGCCGCTCAGCCGGTTGTCATACCGGGCCGGTAGACGTAGACGCGCCGAATCCGCTTGGCTTCCGGCCGGCTTCGGCCCCGGAGCCGGCCGGCCCGGAGCCGTCGGCCCCGGGTCAACGGTCCACGCGCACGTCCCACACCCACGTGCCGCCGATCCAGCGGGGCTCCTCGCCCGTCAGCCGGGTGACGGCCGTCCGCAGCTCGGCGCTGTGCTGCCGCTGGTCGGGGAGGACGAGCGCGTCGGCGCGCCAGAAGGCGAGGTCCTCCTGGAACGCCCGGCGCTGCGGCTCCCCGACGTCGGGCACCCGGCCGGTCTCCTGGACCTTGTGCAGCAGTTCGGAGGTGGCGCGCCACGCGGGGCCGTAGATGCCGATCCGGTCGGGGCCGTAGGGCCCGTTGAAGTAGCCGCCGGGGAACGAGAAGCCGAGGCCCGCGTCGATCTGCCAGCCGAGGGCGGCGGTCTCCTTGGGGCCGGGCACCGGTACGGGCACCAGCGAGTGCCCGTCGCGGACGTGCTCCCGCCAGGTGCCGTCGGCGAAGAACGCGGGCGCCGGGTCGCGCTCGACGGTGCGGTAGGGGGTCGGCAGCAGCGGCAGGAGGGCGGCGGCGAGGGCGGCGCAGCCGATGACCCGGCGGGAGCTCTCGCGCTCGCTGCGCTCCCGCCGCTCGGCGAGCCGGTCGCAGGCGAGGGCGAGGAGGATGCCGACGGCGGGGACGCAGACCATCGCCATCCGGGCCTCGATGACCGATTCGAAGAGCGGCGCGTCCGCCAGCAGCCGCCACGGTCCGGGGAGCGTCCTGTCGGTGCCCGGCAGCGGGATGTTCTGGCCGAGGGAGAGGACGGCGGCGGCCAGCGCGGTGAAGCCGAGGGCGCGTACGGCCGGCCGGGCCTTGAGGTGGACGACGAGGGCGACGGTGACGGCGATCAGGGGCCAGCCGAAGAAGGCGTTCTCCTCGGTCCGGTTGAAGGAGAGCGACGCGGCGACCGACCCGTCCCCGGCCAGTGAGCGGGTGGCGAACTCCAGGAGCGCCATGGGGTGGTTGCCCGCCTGTCCGTGCAGCACGCTGCTGTAGCTCTGCGGGCCGTCGAACTGCCAGGCCAGGGGGACGATCACCAGCGGCAGGGAGACGAGGGCGGCGATGCCGAGGCCGCGCAGCAGGGGCCGGGCGACGGCCGCGGCCACGTGCGGGGAGGCGGCCGCGTAGCCGAGGGCGAAGAGGAGGAGGCCGGTGGCGGCCAGCAGCAGGGCCTCCTCGCCGAGGAAGACCTGGTAGGCGAGGAAGAGGCCGAGGACGACGCCGTCGCGCACGGTCCGCCGGCCCCCGCAGAGCCGCAGCAGCCGGTCGATGATCAGCGGCATCATGAACAGCACCACGAAGTTGGGGTGGGCGTTGCCGTGCGAGATCATCGGTGGCGCGAAGGCGCAGAAGCCGCCGCCGAGCGCGGCCGCCCAGCGGGAGCGGGTGAAGCGTCTGGCCAGCAGCCAGTACCAGGCGCAGGCCGTCGCCGTGAGCCCGCCCGTGAGCACGACGGCCCAGGTGAACTGGGGGCCGAAGGCCAGGGTGAGCGGTGCGAGGGGGATGGACAGGCCCAGCATGGCGGTGTTCGCCATGAGGTTGACGCCGAGCGGGAAGTTCTGGAGGGCGCTGAAGAGCGGATTGCGCAGATGCGCGACGTTGTCGGCGGTGACGGCGAAGAACCATTCCCACTGCTGCTGGTCCTGGTCCGAGTCGATCAGATAGCGGCCGGCCGGGTCGCTCCACAGCCCCGCGTAGAGGAGGAGGCTCAGGAGGAGGAAGAGCGCGGGTATCGCGATCCGCGCCGGGCCGTCCGTCCGGCTCCGCGCGAGCCAGCGGACGCGCACGAGGTCGGCGAGGACACGGGGGTAGGCGAGGGGCCGGACCTTCGAACCGGGCTGATGGGCCCAGCGCACGGGCACCTCGGCGACCGCCCAGTCCTGCCGGTGGAAGTACCGCAGTATCTCGAAGTCGTAGGACCAGCCGTCCAGCCGGGAGCGGGAGAAGGCGGTACGGACCTTGTCGCCGTCGAAGAGCTTGAAGCCGCACTGGGTGTCGCGTATGCCGGGGACGGCGGCGGCGCGGATCAGCCGGGCGCCGATCCGGCCCATGGTCTCGCGCAGCGCGTGCTGCCGGACGGCTATCCGGGAGCCGGGCAGGGCGCGGGAGCCCACGGCGGCGGTGGCACCGTCGTCCATCCGGTGCTCCAGGAGCGCCAGTTCCTCGATGGGCGTGGCCAGGTCGGCGTCGGTTATCAGGACGCGGCGGCCGCGCGAGGCGAGGACGCCGGTGCGTACGGCGTGGCCCTTGCCCCGGTTGGCGGGGGTGCGCAGCAGCCGGACGCGGGGCTCCTCGGCGGCGGCGGCCTCGGCGACGGCCGCCGTGGCGTCGGTCGAGCCGTCGTCGACGACGATCAGTTCCCACGCGACCGGGTCGGGGCCGGCATCGAGGTGGGCGCGGACCGCCTTGAGCGTGGGCGCGAGCCGGTCCTCCTCGTTGTAGGCCGGGACGATCACCGACAGCCCGATGGCGCCCCCGTCCTCCTCGTCGGCCGCGGCGGGCGGGACCGGCGTCATCTTCATTGCGCATCACATTCCGTTGTGTCGACGACTGCGAGCGGATCACGAAACCCTATGCGTAGTGCATCGATCAGCCGTCGAACGGAATTACCGGACCTACCAGACATACCGGACTTATGTCTGGTTCAGGGCCTCGATCAGCTCCAGCGTGTGGCGGTTGTACGCGACGACGATCCGCTGGGCCCGCTCGACGTCCCGGCAGGCGATGGCCTCCGCCAGCTCGGCGTGCCGGTGCCACAGCCGTCCCCGGAGGTCGCCGAGGTGGCGCAGCAGCGGGACGGTGAAGATCCAGCTCTGTACCCGGAGCCGGTCCAGGAAGTCGGATATGTAGGGGTTTCCTACGAGCCCGGCCATCTCCCGCCAGAAGCGGAGGTCGTAGCCGATGAGGATGTCGAGATCGCCCGCGAGGGCCGCCCGCGCGGCCTCGTCGGCCCGGCGGCGCACGGAGGCCAGCGCCTCCGGGGTGGCCTGGAGCAGCGCCTGCTCGGCGGAGCGCCGGAACATGCCCTCGACGACGAGCGTGCGGGCCTCGATCATGTCGCGGAAGTCGGCGTGCGAGAACTCGCGCACCCGGTAGCCCTTGTGGAGCTCGACGTCGAGCAGGCCCTGTGAGCAGAGGTCGAGCAGCGCCTCGCGGACAGGGGTGGCCGAGACCCCGTACTGCTCGGCGATCTCCTTGACGGTGAACTGCCGCCCCGACGGGAGCCGCCCCGCGATGACCTCGTCGCGCAGGGCTTCGGCGATCTGTGAGCGCAGCGTCGTGCGCTTGACAGCCTCGCTGCCTGGCATTGGTCCTTCGTCTCCCTTTCCGTGGCCGCACGCCTGGCATGCGAACGGCCCTCGCAACCATAGGCGAGGGCCGACGTCGGGCGGTATGACCGGGCGCACGGGACGGTGAACGGTACCTGATGCTGTGTGCGCGCTGTGGGAGTGGGTACCGGCGGTACGGCCCCGCCCGGGGAGCCGGGCGGGGCCGCCGGCCGTCAGGCCGCGTACCGGTCCGCGACCGTGAGGGCCTCGTCGAGGGCCGCCAGGCCCTGCTTCGTCTCCTCGTCCGTGATGGTGCACGGCGGCACCACGTGCACCCGGTTCATGTTCACGAACGGCCAGAGGCCCGCCGCCTTGATCGCCGCCGTGACGGCGGCCATCGGCGCGTTCGCCTCGCCCGTCGCCGCGTACGGCACCAGCGGCTCGCGGGTGCGGCGGTCGCGGACGAGTTCGACGGCCCAGAAGACGCCGAGGCCGCGGACGTCGCCGACGGACGGGTGGCGCTCGGCGAGCTCGCGCAGGCCGGGGCCGAGGACGTCCTCGCCGATGCGCGCCGCGTTCTCGACGATTCCCTCCCCGTCCATCGCGTTGATCGTCGCCACGGCGGAGGCGCAGGCCAGCGGGTGGCCGGAGTAGGTGAGCCCGCCGGGGTAGGGCCGTTCCTCGAAGGTGGCGGCGATCTCCGCCGAGATGGCGACGCCGCCGAGCGGAACGTAGCCGGAGTTGACGCCCTTGGCGAAGGTCAGCAGATCGGGGACGACCCCGAAGTGGTCGGCGGCGAACCAGCGGCCCGTCCGCCCGAAGCCGGCCATGACCTCGTCGAGGATCAGGACGATGCCGTACCGGTCGCACAGCGCCCGGACGCCCGGGAGGTAGCCGGGCGGCGGGACCATGATCCCGGCGGTGCCGGGCACGGTCTCCAGGATGATCGCGGCGATCGTGCCCGGCCCCTCGAAGGCGATGGTGTCCTCCAGGTGCCGCAGCGCGCGCTCGCACTCCTGCTCCTCGCTCTCCGCGTGGAACGGCGAGCGGTAGCGGAACGGGCCCCAGAAGCGCACCACGCCGGCCGAGGCCGTGTCGGAGGGCCAACGGCGCGGGTCACCGGTCAGGTTGATCGCGGCGGCCGTGGCGCCGTGGTACGAGCGGTAGGCGCTGAGCACCTTGGGGCGGCCGGTGTGCAGCCGGGCCATCCGGACGGCGTTCTCCACGGCCTCCGCGCCGCCGTTGGTGAAGAAGATCTTGTCGAGGTCGCCGGGGGTCCGCCCGGCGATCAGTCGCGCGGCCTCGGAGCGTACGTCCACGGCGAAGCCCGGCGCGATCGTGCACAGCCGGGCCGCCTGCTCCTGGATCGCGGCGACGACCTTGGGGTGTTGATGGCCGATGTTGGTGTTGACGAGCTGGGAGGAGAAGTCGAGGTAGCGGTTGCCGTCGTAGTCCCAGAAGTACGAGCCCTCGGCGCCGGCCACGGCCGGTGGGTCGATGAGGCCCTGCGCGGACCAGGAATGGAAGACGTGGGCGCGGTCGGCGGCCTTGACCGCCGCGGCGTCGGTGGGAACGGGCTGCGTGCTCACGGGCGTGACCTCTGATCGATTGCTCGGCAGGCGCTGTCGGGCCGAGCCTAGGGAGCCGGGCCGGGCCCGGGTACCGGCACTGTGTCGGCCGCCGGGCGCGCCCGTGGACACAGTGCCGAGTGGGCCGTCCGGCCGGTGAACGCCCCCGCAAATCGCCGTGCGGGAAATCCACATTCGGCGGTTTCCTCCTGCTACGGTCTTTCGCGGTTGCAGTATTGGTCCCATTTGTCATGTGCGCCTGAAGGTCCATGATCTCGGGCGCACTTGCGTTTTTCCTGGAGTACGGAATTCCGCCGTGCGCCCCCAATAAGGAGATCGATCAGTTTGGCTACCGGCATCGTGAAGTGGTTCAACTCGGAAAAGGGGTTCGGCTTCATCCAGCAGGACGGCGGCGGCGCCGACGTCTTCGCCCACTACTCCAACATCTCCACCCAGGGTTATCGGGAGCTCCAGCAGGGGCAGAAGGTCACCTTCGACATCACCCAGGGACAAAAGGGTCCGCAGGCGGAGAACATCCTCCCCTCCCGGGTCGACGTCTGACCGACGCCTGACCGGCGTCCCACGACGTCCGACCGCCGTCCGAACCGGCGCGTCCGGCAGGATCGCGCGCCCCGTTCGCGGGCCGGGTATCGGCGATTTCGCCGTGCGGATACCCGGCCCTTTGCCGTGTCGGTATTCTCCGCCGTGAAACATGGGGGAAGGAGTGCCGGCATGGACGGCATCGAAGGTCTGTCGCCGGAGGACCCGCGCACACTCGGCTCGTACCGGCTGCTGGGGCGGCTGGGCGAGGGCGGGATGGGCCGGGTCTATCTCGCCCGTTCCGGCCGGGGCCGCACGGTCGCGGTGAAGGTGGTCCGCCCGGAGCTGGCGGGACAGGAGGAGTTCCGCCGCCGGTTCGCCCAGGAGGTGCGCTCGGCGCGGCGGGTGGGCGGCGAGTGGACCGCGCCCGTGCTGGACGCGGAGACCGAGGCGGCCGTGCCCTGGGTGGCCACCGGCTATATCGCCGGGCCCTCGCTGGGCCGGGTCGTCGACCGTGACTTCGGGCCGCTGCCGGAGCGGTCCGTCAGGATTCTCGGCGCGGGGCTCGCCCGTGCCCTCCAGTCGGTGCACGCCGCCGGGATCGTCCACCGCGACCTCAAGCCGTCGAACGTGCTGATCACCCTCGACGGGCCCCGCGTCATCGACTTCGGCATCGCCCGGGCCCTGGAGACCGTCACCGGCGCCGGCCTCACCCGTACCGGCGCGACCGTCGGCTCCCCGGGCTTCATGTCGCCCGAGCAGGTGCGCGGCGACGCGATCACCCCGGCGAGCGACGTCTTCGGCCTCGGCTCGGTGCTGGCGTACGCGGCGGGCGGCCGGATGCCCTTCGGCGCGGCCGACAGCGCCGTGCACTCCGTGATGTACCGGATCGTCCACGAGGAGCCGGAGCTCGCCGAGGTGCCGGACGGGCTGCGTCCGCTGATCGCGGCGTGCCTCGCCAAGGAGCCCGGCGACCGGCCGACGCCCGCGGAGGTCCTGGCCCGCACCGGGGTCCAGGACCAGCTGGAGGACCTGCGGTCCGCCGAGCCCTGGCTGCCCGGCGGTCTCGTCGCCCAGCTCGGCCGGCACGCGATCAGCCTCCTGGAGGTGGAGGAGCCGACGCGTACCACCGGCCACCCGCCGACGGTCGCCGAGCCCATACCCCCGGCGGCCGAGCCGCCCACCCACGTAGGGCCGCCCCCGGGCGGCCGGCCGGCGGACCCGCCCACGCTCACCGCGCAGGGCGGCGCGTACCCGCCGCACCACCAGCCGATGCCGCCGCACACGCCGGAGACGCCCGTGCCGGGCGCGTACGGCCCGTACGGCGGGCCGCAGCGCCACTCGAAGACGCCCTACCTCGTGGCCCTGATCGTGGCCGCCGGACTGCTGACGGGCGGCGGGACGGTGTACCTGCTCAACCGGGACACCAAGACCAGCGGCCAGGCCTCCGGCACGTCGTCCTCCGCCCCGGCGCCGGGGCCCTCCTCCGCGCCGGACTCGCCCTCCGGGCGGAGCACCCCGCCCAGGACCGACCCCACGCCGCCCACGGACAACCCGACCACCAAGGACCCCACCCCGGCCGGGGAGTACCCGGGGTATTCCGGCACCTGGCAGACCACCTTCGACAGCGGCGCGGGCCCCAACTACCGGATCATCACCGTCACGGGGGACGTCACCATCCAGGGCAGCGGCACCCTCTCCGACGGCACGTCCTACACCTGCCGGTGGCACGCCGCGGTGACCGGGGGCGGCGGGGGCTCCCTGCGCCTGGGGCCGTCGACCGTCACCCAGGCGAACCCGTCGTCCGCCTGCCAGCCCGGCTCCCCGTCCAGCCTGACCCTGCTGCCGGACAACCGGATGCGGCGCGACTTCACCGACTCCGGCACCAAGGACGCCTCGCTGGTCTACAGCAAGACGGGCTGAAGCAAACGCAAAGGGCGCCCCGACGGCTCGAAGCCGCCGGGGCGCCCTTGTGTACGACGCGTACGACCGGGATTACGAGAGGAAGGAGTTGATCTCGATCGTCTCGTCACGGCCCGGGCCGACGCCGATCGCGGAGATCGGCGCGCCCGACATCTCCTCCAGCGCCTTGACGTACGCCTGGGCGTTCTTCGGCAGCTCGGCGAAGGTCTTGGCCTTGGAGATGTCCTCGGTCCAGCCCGGCAGCATCTCGTAGATCGGCTTCGCGTGGTGGAAGTCGGTCTGGCTGTAGGGCAGCTCCTCGACGCGCTTGCCGTCGATCTCGTACGCGACGCAGACCGGGATCTGCTCCCAGCCGGTCAGCACGTCGAGCTTGGTGAGGAAGAAGTCCGTCAGGCCGTTGACGCGCGTGGCGTAGCGGGCGATGACGGCGTCGAACCAGCCGCAGCGGCGGTCACGGCCGGTGGTGACACCGCGCTCGCCACCGATGGTGCGCAGCGCCTCGCCGTCCTTGTCGAACAGCTCGGTCGGGAACGGGCCGGCGCCGACGCGCGTGGTGTACGCCTTCAGGATGCCGATCACGCGGTTGATCTTCGTCGGGCCCACGCCCGCACCCGTGCAGGCGCCGCCCGCGGTCGGGTTCGAGGAGGTGACGAAGGGGTACGTGCCGTGGTCGACGTCGAGCAGCGTGCCCTGGCCGCCCTCGAAGAGGACGACCTTGCCCTCGTCGATGGCGTTGTTCAGGATCAGCGTGGTGTCGGCGACGAAGGGCTTGATCTGGTCGGCGTAGTCCAGCAGGCCGTCGACGATCTTCGCCGGGTCGATGGCGCGGCGGTTGTAGAGCTTGGCCAGGAGCTGGTTCTTCAGCTCCAGGGCCGCCTCGACCTTCTGGGTCAGGATCGACTCGTCGTAGAGGTCCTGAACCCGGATGCCCACGCGGTTGATCTTGTCGGCGTAGGTCGGGCCGATGCCCCGGCCGGTGGTGCCGATCTTGCGCTTGCCGAGGAAGCGCTCGCCCACCTTGTCGAGGGTGACGTTGTAGGGCGTGATCAGGTGCGCGTTACCGCTGATCAGCAGCTTGGACGTGTCGACGCCGCGCTCGTTCAGCCCGCTCAGCTCGGAGAGCAGGACAGCCGGGTCGACCACGACACCGTTGCCGATGACCGGGGTGCACCCCGGCGAGAGGATTCCGGAAGGGAGAAGGTGAAGCGCGTATTTCTGGTCACCCACGACGACCGTGTGGCCGGCGTTGTTGCCACCTTGGTAGCGCACCACGTAGTCGACGGATCCACCGAGGAGGTCGGTGGCCTTTCCCTTGCCCTCGTCACCCCACTGAGCACCGAGCAGCACAAGTGCGGGCACAGGCGTACACCCCTTCCGGGCGGGGCATGTCCAACGTGCACAGGTGGCCTGCCGCCCGCGTGATACGGGCGCTCACCACCGCTAGAGCCGTCGAACCGGTGCCCCGGATAGACGAAGCCCCTGGCGCAACAACGACAGGGGCTCTTGCACCGAGAGATTACCTGAGGAAGGACGAAGGTGTCGGCTCCAGACCCGAGCGGAGCGCAGCTGCTCGTCGTCATCGACCCGGTCGCCAGGCGTGTGGACGGCGAGTCCACGCGGATCGCGAGGGATGTGCTGTGCGCCGGAGCGGTGGCCAAAATCTGTCTCCCGGGCGGTCCGGAGGAGGTGGCGCGCGCCGTCGCCCGGCGCGGACGGCGACGGATCGTCGTGATCGGCGACGACCGGGCCCTGCTGCGAATTGTGGGCCTGCTCCACCGCCGCCGCGAGTTGGCGGACGCCCCGCTGGCGTGGGTGCCCGTCGGCGCGCTCCCCGCGGTGTCGGTGGCCCGGGTGCTGGGCGTCCCCCTGGGGACCGTGGCGGCCGCCAGGGCGGTGCTGGACGGCGCGGAGCGGCGGCTGGGCCTGTTGGCCGACGAGAGCGACGGCGTCGTCCTGGGCGGCCTCTGGGCGCCCGCCGGGGCCGTACGGGCGGGACGGGCGGACGACCGGAGCACGCCGGCGGGGGCGGTGGTCCCCGCGCCCGGGGGCGGGCCGGACGGGGGCCCCGGCGGGCATCAGTCGTGGTGGACGCCGGCCGCCCGGACCGCCCGTACGGCCCTGACACTGCTGTCCGGGCCGGCGGCGGCCGGGCGGCATCCGCTGCCCTCGGCGACGCGGCTGCGGGTGGAGGCGGACGGGGAGGTGCTGGCCGACCTCGACCGGCCGGTCGGGCGGGTCGCGGTGACGGCCGTGGACGGCCTGGCCGAGGTCGTCGTCCACGCGGGCGACCCCGCGGGCGCCCCGCTGCGGGTCCTGGCCCGCACGGTCACGGTCTCCGGCCCGGACTTCCGCTACCGCGCCGACAACCGCGTCCGGGGGCCGGTACGCACCCGGACGTGGACGGCGGTGGGGGACGCGTGGGGGCTGACGCTGCCACGGGAGTAGCGCGGCGGAGTGGGATGCCCGGGGGTGTCAGCCGCCCGGCCGGACCAGGCCCGCCTCGTACGCGAAGACGGCCGCCTGCGTCCGGTCCCGCAGGCCGAGCTTCACCAGGATCCGGCTGACGTGCGTCTTCACCGTCGACTCCGCCACCACCAGATGCTCCGCGATCTCCGCGTTCGAGCGCCCCTGGGCGACCAGCACCAGCACCTCCGTCTCCCGCTCCGTGAGGTCGCCGACGCGCTCCGGCGTGGGGGCCTTGGGGGTGCCCAGGCGGGAGAACTCCTGGATCAGCCGCTTGGTGACCGTGGGCGCCAGCAGCGCCTCGCCGTCGGCGACGACGCGCACGCCGTCGGCGAGCTGGCGGGCGGAGGCGTCCTTCAGCAGGAAGCCGCTCGCCCCGGAGCGCAGCGCCTGGTAGACGTACTCGTCCAGGTCGAAGGTGGTGAGCACCAGCACCTTCGCGCCCGAGTCGGCGGCGACGATCTCGCGGGTCGCCTCCAGGCCGTTCATGTTGGGCATGCGGATGTCCATGAGCACCACGTCCGGCCGCAGCTCGGCGACCTTGCGGACGGCGTCGAGGCCGTCCACGGCCTCCCCGATCACCTCGATGTCGGGCTGGGCGCCCAGCAGGACGGAGAAGCCCTCGCGGACCATCATCTGGTCGTCGACGATCAGCACACGGATGGTCATACGGCGGCCCCGCCCGGTGCGACGGGGAGGAAGGCGACGACCTCGAAGCCACCGTCGTGGGTGGGCTCCGCCGTCATCTCGCCGCCGAGCATCGTGACGCGCTCGCGCATGCCGAGGACGCCGTGGCCGGCGCCCGGGGAGGGCTTGGCGAGGCGGTCGGGGCGGCCGTTGACGATCCGCAGGCCGAGCCCGCCGAGGACGTAGGAGACCTCGATCCGGGCCGTGGCGCCGGGCGCGTGGCGCAGCACGTTGCTGAGCGCCTCCTGGACGATGCGGTACGCGGACAGCTCCACGCCCTGCGGCAGCGGCCGGACCGAGCCGGTCGTGACCCGGTCGACGGGGAGCCCGGCGGAGCGGACGTTGTCCAGCAGCCCGTCGAGGTCGGCGAGCGTGGGCTGCGGGGCCTCGGGGGCGGCGAAGGCGTCCGGGTTCTCGGACCGTACGACGCCGAGGACGCGGCGCAGCTCGGTGAGGGCGGCCACGGCGTTCTCCCGGATGGTGGCGAAGGCGGCGGCCAGCTCGGGCGGGGTGTCCTGGACGCGGTAGGGCGCGGCCTCGGCCTGGATGGCGACCACGGACATGTGGTGGGCGACGACGTCGTGGAGCTCGCGGGCGATGGTGGTGCGCTCCTCCAGCACGGTCCGCCGCGACCGCTCGACCTGGGTGACGGCGACCTGCTGGGCGACCTCCCGCTTGGACTCGCGCATGGCGCGCACGGCGGCCACGGCGAAGAGCAGCACGCCGGAGAGCACGGACATCTCGAAGACGTCGCTGCGGATGCCGTAGCTGCCGGCGAAGGAGACGAACACCTGGAAGGCCATGGTGATCAGCCACATCTCGGCGGCCAGCCGGGGGCGGGTACGGATGGTGACGAGCACCATGACGGCGACGTGGGAGATGTAGCCGCCGGGGGTCCAGGGCCCGCCGCCGATGGTCACGGCGGTGACGAAGGCCGCGCCGATCGACAGCCACCAGGCGCCGACGGGCCGCAGCAGCGTGGTCACCAGGGGGACGGCCACGAACAGCGCGAGGACCAGGCCGGACATGCTCGGCCGCTCGGTCAGGGTGCCCAGCGCGACCAGCCCCGCGAAGGCGGTGACCAGTGTGTGCGGCAGCCAGCGCGTATAGCGGCCCAGGCCCAAGGGGGCCATGCGGACCAGCGCGCTTCCGTCGCCGAGCGGCGGCAGCGGCCGGAAGGCGAAGGCGTCGGTGAACAGGTCCTTGCGTATCTCGTCGGTGGCGCTCTCCAGGAGGCGCATCTCGCTGCGCAGGCCGTTCGTGTCATGCGTCTTGGTCACACATCAACCGTAGGCAACGAGAACGGAGACGTCGTCCGCTTGTCAGCGGATCTCCGGGGGTCCGTCTCAAGTACTACGTGAGGACGTCCCCCAGCACCTCCCCCAGCGTCCGCGCCGCCCGCTCCACCTCGCCGAAGGTCGTGTACAGCGGGGTGAAGCCGAAGCGGAGGAGGTCCGGGGGGCGGTGGTCGCCGACCACGCCACGGCGGACGAGCTCGGCCATGGTCCCCGCGGCGGCCTCGGCCGGGGCGGCCTTCAGGGCCACCTGGCTCCCCCGTTCCGCGTGCGCGACGGGCGTGACGGACACGACCCGGCCGGCCGGTACGTACGCCTCCGCGCAGCGCAGGAAGAAGTCGGTGAGGGCGAGGCTCTTGGCCCGTACGGCCGTGAGGTCGACGTCCTCCCAGACGTCCAGGGCCGCGTCCAGCGCGAGCAGGGAGAGGATGTCCGGGGTGCCGACACGGCCGCACTGCGGGCCGCCGGCCGGGGTGTGGTCGGGGGCCATGCCGAAGGGGTCGGCGTGGGAGTTCCAGCCGGGCAGCGGGGAGTCGAAGCGGGGCTGGAGGTCCCGCCGGACGTAGAGGAAGGCGGGCGCCCCGGGGCCGCCGTTGAGGTACTTGTACGTACAGCCGACGGCGAGGTCCACGCCGTGCGCGTCCAGGCCGACGGGCAGCGCACCCGCGCTGTGGCACAGGTCCCAGACGATCCGCGCCCCGGTGGCGTGCACGGCGGCCGTGAGGGCGGGCAGGTCGTGGAGGCGGCCGGTGCGGTAGTCGACGTGGTTGACGAGGGCCACGGCGGTGCGGGGGCCGGCCGCGGCGGCGAGGTCGCCGACGGGGACGGCACGGATCCGGCAGCCGGTCAGCCGGGCCGCGGAGGCGGCGATGTAGCCGTCCGTGGGGAAGGTGCCCGCGTCGACGAGGATCTCGTCCCTGGCCCGGCCCCCGGCCCCCGCGCCCTCCCCCATGCGGACGGCGGCGACGACGGCCTTGAAGACGTTGACGCTCGTGGAGTCGCCCACGACGATCCGGCCGGGCCCGGCCCCGACGAGCCGCCCGACGCGGTCGCCGACCCGCTCGGGCGCGGTCCACCAGCCGGACTCGCTCCACGACCGGATGCGCAGCCGCCCCCACTCGCGCCCGACGACATCGGCCAGGCGGGCGGGGACGGCGCGCGGGAGGGCACCGAGGGAGTTCCCGTCGAGGTAGACGGTGTCGTCGTCGAGGACGAACTCCGCGCGCTTGGCGCGCAGCGCGTCGGCGGCGTCGAGGGCGGCGGCTTCCCCGCGTAACGTCCCTGGGTCAGACACGGCTTCGCGCCGTCCACAGTTCGGGGAAGACATGCTTCCCGGCCCGCTTCTCCAGCCAGGCGACCCCGGCCGAGCCGCCCGAGCCCACCTTGGCGCCCATGGCGCGTCTCGTGGCGACGAGGTGGTCGTTGCGCCAGCGCCACACCAGCTCCGCGACCTCGGTGAGGGCCTCGCCGAGCCGGCACTCGTCGGTGTTCTGGTCGCCCGCGTAGACGCGGTGCCAGACGTCCTCGACGGCCGGGTCGCTCGTGTAGCGCGTGGCGAGGTCGCGGTCGAGGACGGCGGCGGGTATCGCGTGGCCGCGCCGGGCCAGCCAGCCCAGCGCCTCGTCGTAGAGACCGGGCGCGTGGAGGGCCTTCTCCAGCTCCGCGTGGACGCGCGGCGCGCCCCGGTAGGGGACGAGCATCGCGGGGGACTTCTCGCCGAGCAGGAACTCCAGGCGGCGGTAGGTCGCCGACTGGAAGCCGGACGCCTCGCCCAGGGCGGCGCGGTAGGAGTTGAACTGGGTGGGCGTCAGATGGGCGAGCGGCTCCCAGGAGGAGTTGAGCGCCGCCAGCTCGTACGTGGACCGCTTGAGCGCGGCCATCGCGACGGGCAGTTCGTCCTCGCGCAGGGCGCGGGCGGCGGTCTCCCACTCATGGACGACGACCGTGAACCACAGCTCCATGACCTGGGTGGTGACGAGGAAGACCATCTCGCCGGGGTCGCTGGAGAGCGGCTTCTGAAGGTTCGTGAGGACCTCGGCGCGGACGTAGGCCTCGTACGGGGTCGTGCCCTCGAAGTCGAGGTGGGGGGCGGTGGGGGCGTGCGGCATCGCGGACTCCTCGCAGAGTGCTCCCGGGTAGCGGTCCGCCCCTTCCCGTCGGCATCGGAGCCCCGGTCCCCTGTGCGCATCTTGCGTCCCGGACACCGCCCACGGCAAGAGCCGTGGGCGGTGTCCGGGCAAGCGTCAGCCCAGGGTGCTGGCGGCCGTCGGGGAGCTGTCGCGGAGGAACTGGCTGCACCGCTCGTACTCCTCCTGCTCGCCGATCGCCTGGGCGGCGCGGGCGAGGGCGTGGAGGGCGCGCAGGAAGCCGCGGTTGGGCTCGTGCTCGAAGGGCACCGGGCCGTGGCCCTTCCAGCCGCTGCGGCGCAGCGCGTCGAGGCCGCGGTGGTAGCCGGTGCGGGCGTAGGCGTACGACTCGACGGTGCGGCCGGCCTCGTACGCGTCGTCGGCGAGCTGCGCCCAGGCCAGCGAGGACGACGGGTACTTGGCGGCGACGTCGGCGGGGGCCGCGCCGGAGGCGAGGAGCTCGCGCGGCTCGGGGTCGTCGGGCAGGTGGGTCGGGGGCGGTCCCCCGAGCAGGTTCTCGTGAATGGACATGGGGCCCAGTCTGCCGCAGCCGTGCGCGGTGCCGGAGGTCCCCTCGGGGTCATCGTTCCGCGTTACCGGCGGCGTCCCCCGGGTCCAGCGGCGGCGCGGTCACCCCGCAGTGGAAGGCGCACTCCGGGTGGCAGGACGCCGGTTTCGGCTCGCGGATCGTCCACCAGGCGATTCCGGCGCCGATGACCAGCGCTCCGGCGCAGTAGACCATGGCCGGGCCGAACGCGCCGGAGAAGGCCGCCGGGTCCCGGTAGGCGTCCGGTCCCATGCCCGCCGCCAGCGGCAGCGCGGCCACGGCGATCAGTCCGGCGGCCCGGGCGGCGGCGTTGTTGATGCCGCTGGCCAGCCCGGCCCGGGCCACGTCGACGGAGGCCAGGACCGTGGCGGTGAGCGGCGCGACCAGCGTGACCATGCCCAGGCCGAGGACGACGAGCGGGGGCAGCACGTCCCGCCAGTAGGAGGCGCCGTGCCCGACGCGCGTCATCAGCAGCATGCCCACCGCGCACAGCAGCGGCCCGACCGTGAGCGGGAGGCGCGGCCCGACGCGCTGCGCTATTCGGCCGGAGCGGGAGGACAGCAGCAGCATCAGCACGGTCGTGGGCAGCAGGGCCGTGCCGGCCTCCAGGGCGGACCAGCCGACGACGACCTGGAGCTGGAGGACGGAGAGGAAGAAGAAGCCGCTGAAGGCCGCGTAGACGAAGAACGTGACGACGTTGACGGACGAGAACAGCCGGACGCGGAAGATCCCGAGCGGCAGCATCGGATCGGGCCGCCGCCGCTCGACCCGGAGGAAGGCCGCCCCCAGCAGGACGCCCGCGACCGCGGGGACGATCACCCAGGCCGAGAGGCCCTTGTCGGGGGCGGCGATCAGCGCGTAGGTCACGGCGGCGAGGGTGAGCGCGCCCAGCGCGGCGCCGGCGGCGTCGAAGCGGCCGTGGGCCGTGGGGTCCCTGGTCTCGGGGACGTGCCGCCGGGCGACGAGGACGCACAGGGCGGCGGGCGGAAGGTTGATCAGGAACACCCAGCGCCAGCCGGGCCCGTCCACCAGCCAGCCGCCGACGAACGGGCCGACGGCCGCGGCCACCCCGCCCAGGCCCGACCAGGCGCCCACCGCGGCCGCCCGGTCGTCGGGGTGGAAGACCGCCTGGAGCACCGCGAGCGAGCCCGGGGTGAGCAGCGCGCCGCCGACGCCCTGGAGGGCCCGGGCGGCGATGAGCACCCGGACGTCGGGCGCGATGCCGCACAGCAGCGAGGCCAGGGCGAACCACACCACGCCGATCACGAACACCCGGCGGCGGCCGTAGCGGTCGCCCAGCGAGCCGCCGAGGAGGATCAGCCCGGCGAGGGTGAGCATGTAGGCGTTGACCGTCCACTGGAGGGCGGCGAGGTCGGCGCCCAGGTCCCGGCCGATGTGGGGCAGCGCGACATTGACGACGGTGCTGTCGAGCAGCGCCATGCCCGAGCCGAGGACGGTCGTCAGCACGACCCACCGGCCGGTGGGGGTGCCGAGGCGTACGGCGGCGGTGCCGGGCGGCCCGGCGCCCGGGCCGGCCTCCGGCCCGTCCGGCTGGGGGGACACCCGCCCGGGGTCCCGTGCGGAGTCGCTCATGCCCGGATCATCTCTCGCGGGGGCCGCCGCGGCCACAGGAAAGGGCCCGGCACGGTTCGTACGAACCGTGCCGGGCCCCTGACCCTTGGCGGGTTACTTCAGCTTGGTGCCGGTGGAGCGCAGGTCGGCACAGGCCTTGGTGACACGCGCGGCCATGCTCGCCTCGGCGAGCTTGCCCCAGGTGCGCGGGTCGTAGGTCTTCTTGTCGCCGACCTCGCCGTCGACCTTCAGGACGCCGTCGTAGTTCTTGAACATGTGGGCCGCCACCGGGCGGGTGAAGGCGTACTGGGTGTCGGTGTCGAGGTTCATCTTCACGACGCCGTTCTCCAGCGCGGTGCGGATCTCCTCCTCGGTGGAGCCGGAGCCGCCGTGGAAGACGAAGTCGAACGGGTCGGCCTTGCCGTGCTTGGCGGCGATGCCGTCCTGGAGGTCACGGAGCAGCTCGGGGCGGAGCACGACGTTGCCCGGCTTGTAGACGCCGTGGACGTTGCCGAAGGAGGCGGCCAGCAGGTAGCGGCCCTTCTCGCCCAGGCCCAGGGCCTCGGCGGTGCGCTCGACGTCCGAGACGGTGGTGTAGAGGTCGTCGTTGATCTCGTGGGAGACGCCGTCCTCCTCGCCACCGGTCGGGGTGATCTCGACCTCAAGGATGATCTTCGCCTTCACGGCCTCGGCGAGGAGCTCCTTGGCGATGGCCAGGTTCTCGTCGAGCTTCTCGGCGGAGCCATCCCACATGTGGGACTGGAAGAGCGGGTTCTGACCGGCGGCGACGCGCTCCTGGGAGATCGCGAGCAGCGGGCGGACATAGCCGTCCAGCTTGTCCTTCGGGCAGTGGTCGGTGTGCAGCGCGATGTTCACCGGGTACTTCTTGGCGACGACGTGCGCGAACTCGGCGAGGGCGACGGCGCCCGAGACCATGTCCTTGCTGTACTGGCCACCCAGGAATTCCGCGCCACCGGTGGAGATCTGGATGATGCCGTCGCTCTCCGCCTCGGCGAAGCCGCGCAGGGCGGCGTGCAGAGTCTGCGTCGAGGTCACATTGATGGCCGGGTAGGCGAACTTGCCTGCCTTCGCCCGGTCGAGCATCTCGTTGTAGACCTCGGGGGTTGCGATGGGCATCTGTCCGCTCCTTGTGATGTGCGGGTACGGGCTGAACGGGCCCTGACCTAGGGGGCGACGGTCATCGTCGAACCCATCTTCCCAGACTCCCGAAATTGCTCCACATGGTGCTGGTCACGGATCTTCAACGGAATAACCGAAGGGCGCGGTGTTTCACGTGAAACACCGCGCCCTTCAGGGTCGAACGGGGCTCGCACTTTCGCGCGAATTCCCACGAAAGTGCAGGTCAGGCCAGTAGGCCAGGCCGACGGATCAGGCCAGGCCGAGCTCGTCCAGGGAGTAGGCGTAGACGTAGGGAACGCCCGCGGTCTCGCTGATCTTCTCGGCGGCACCGGTCGCCCGGTCCACGATCGTGGCGACCGCGACGACCTCGCCACCGGCCTCGCGCACGGCCTCGACGGCCGTGAGCGGCGAGCCACCGGTGGTGGAGGTGTCCTCGACCACCAGGACGCGGCGGCCCTTGATGTCGGCACCCTCGATACGGCGCTGGAGACCGTGGGCCTTGGCCGCCTTGCGCACGACGAAGGCGTCCAGCGACTTCCCGCGCGCCGCGGCGGCGTGCAGCATCGCGGTCGCCACCGGGTCGGCACCCATGGTCAGGCCACCCACCGCGTCGAAGTCGAGCTCGGCCGTCGTGTCGAGCATGACCTGCCCGACCAGCGGCGCGGCCGTGCCGTCCAGGGTGACCCGGCGCAGGTCGATGTAGTAGTCGGCCTCCATGCCGGAGGAGAGGGTGACCTTGCCGTGGATCACGGCCTTGTCCTTGATCTGGCCCAGCAGTGCCTCACGCGCTTCGCTCATGTCCATGAGCTTAGGCCAGGCCCAGGGACCGCCAGGTCCAGGTCGTGGCGATCTCCAGGGGGTCGATCGGGGTGACGAGGCGGGGGTGGGTGTTCAGCCCGTTGGGCGGGCCGGACTGCGGTTCCACGCACACCGCTTCGGTCTGCTCGTCGTAGACCACGACCCACTCGGCGCGGCTGGTGACCTTCAGCTCCAGGGCGCCGGGCCAGGTGAGGGTGACATCGACGCCGTCGGGCATCCCGAAGCAGTCGTCCCAGGGGCCGGGCCGGGGATCGATCCGCCGTCCGGTGGGGAGGTGGTCGTCGCCGCGCTCCTCCTGCCAGGACGGTTGGAAACCGATCTCCACGTCCTTGCCCACGCCGAGGTTCCGCAGGAACCAGGGGTGCCAGCCGGCCTGCGCCGGGAAGGAGTCGTCATAGGTCTCGACGCCCATGGTGAGGGTGAGGGATTCCTCCGTCAGCTCCACCAGTTGGGTGACCCGGCCGCTGTACGGCCAGGGGTCGGCGAGGTCGTAGGTGAACGCGGCGGAGCGGTCATCGACCCGGGCGGTACGCCAGGCGACGTCCCGGCCGGTGCCGTGGATGGCGTGCGGGGCGGAGTTGATGGGCATCTGGTGCGTCTCGCCGCCGTCCCGGAAGCGGCCGAGCGCGATGCGGCCGCACCACGGGACCATGGGGAAGGCGCCATAGCGGGGGCCTTGGCGGAGCAGCTCGACTCCGTCGATCCTGAGGCCGGCGAGCCGGCATCCATTGCCCGGGTCCACGGTCACTTCGGCACGGCCGGCGGCCAACGTTACGTTTTCGCTCACGGGATTGACCCTAGGGCCTGGGGCTTGCCGCCGCCCCGGTCCCGCCAGGGGACCCGGCGTTCAGCGCCTGCGGCGGAACGCGCGGGTGACAACCACCGCACCCGCCAGCGCGATCGCCGCCGCCGGCGCGGCCCACCGCAGCACCGCCGTGCCGGTGGCCGCCTCGGGCGCCGGCACCGGCGCGTAGCGCCCACGCGGTGGCGCGTGGTCGACCTCCTCCGCGCTGCGGCCGATCATCGTGCGGCGGGCGTGCGCCGCCTCCGCCGGGGGCTCGCCGTCGAGGACGTCGTCCTCGAAGCCGCCCGCCCCGCCGAGCGGCCCGTCGTCCTCGCCGTCGCCGTCGGGCTCGGTGTCACCGTCGGACGCCGGTGCCGGCGCGGGCGCCGACACCGCCGGCACCTCCGCCGCGTCCTCCCGCAGCTCCTCCGCCAGCGCCGCCCCGAAGCGGTCGAGCAGCCGCCGCGCCACGGACTCGGCGGTCTTCGCGTCGAACTCCGCGAGCCGGCCCACGCCGGCGACCGTTCCCGTGCAGCTCAGCCGGGTGCCCCCGGGCGTCTCCTCCGGCTGCGCGCTCAGCGTGAGCGTCACCGTGCCGGAGCCCCGGGCCTCGGTGCCCTCACCGGAGAGCTGGTACGAGCCGTCCCGCTCGGTCAGCCGCATCTCACCCCGGTAGGTGATCGTGGATCCGCCGATGCGCAGCCGGAGCCGCCCGGTGAGGGCGGCACCGGACGAGGCGTCCTGCTGGAGGCCGGGGACGCAGCGGGCGACGCGCGCGGGGTCGGAGAGGACCCGCCGCACCGCACCGACGGGAAACGGAACGAACACCTCATGCTCCATAGCTAGCGAGCCTACCCATCGGGCCCCGCACCAGGCCCGCCCCGGTCGAATCCGATCGAACTTTCCGTCAGAAGACGGTCAGTCTCCGACAGTGAATCGCTCTCCGACGTGCTTGGGCGTCTCGATCTCGTCGATCAGCGCCACCGCGTAGTCCTCGGCGGAGATCCGGCTCTTGCCCTCCGCGTCCACGACGAGGTCGTCGAGCGCGCTGCGGTAGGTGCCCGAGCGCTCGCCGGGCTCGATCAGACCGGCCGGGGAGACATTGGTCCAGCGGACGTCGGAGACCGTGCGGTAGAAGTCCAGCGCGTCGCCGTGCGCGTGCATGATCTGGAGCAGGAACTCCGGCAGCCCCTCCGCGTCCCAGACCAGCTTGCCGTCCGGGGTCCGCAGCGAGCCCGCGCCGCCGACCGTGATCAGCCGGGGGGCCGTGTCGCCGAGCGTGCGCAGACCGGCGACCAGCGACTCCGCCGCGGGCTTGATGGTGGCGACATGGCCGGGGCCGTCGCCGCCGCCCACGGCGCTGACGACGACGTCCTGGCCCTTGGCCGCCGCGGCGACCGAGGCCGGGTCGAGGACGTCCCCGGTGGTGACGGTGAGGTTCGGGTGCTGCTCGGTGAGCTTGGCGGGGTCGCGGACGACGGCCGTGACCTGGTGGCCGCGGTCCAGCGCCTCGCGCAGGACGCGGGTGCCGATGGTGCCGGTGGCTCCGAAGAGGGCGATCTTCGCCATGAGGGTGTCTCCTGTCGCACGGTTCAAGGACGTGTGGTGACGTGGATGTGTGTGGTGATCGGTACGCGTGGTACGCAATGACCACGCTAGGAGCGACCGCACCACCCGGCCAGGTAGGCTCGCGTCTTCCCATGGTGAAAAAGCGACACACTGCCCGATGCACGTCCGTCGAGGGCGACGGCGGCATCCTGGAGCTCGCCTATGAGTCCCCGCCCGGCGCCCCGCCCGGGCTGGAGGTGATGCCCCTGGCCGAGCTGCGCGAGCGGGCCGCCGAGGGGTTGCTGACCAGGCCGCAGCGGCTGGACTTCCACCAGATCGTCGCCGTCGACGCCGGCTCCGCCGTCCACACCGTCGACTTCCGCACCCACACCCTCGACGCGGGATCGGTGCTGTGGGTCCGCCCCGGGCAGGTCCAGCAGTTCGGCGACGTCGACGCGATCGAAGGCACGGTCGTGCTCGTCCAGCCGGGTTTCATTCCCCCGGGCACGGCGGTCTCCGAAGCGGCGGACGACCCGTTCGGGCCGGTGCTGTGGCGGCCGGGCGACGAGGACCGGGAGGCCGTCTTCTGCGCCGTACGCCATCTGGCGACGGACTACCGCACCGGCGAGCGGCTGGCCTCCGCCATCCGCACGGAGGTACTGCGCCATCTGTTCTCGGTGCTGGTGCTGCGGCTGACGCACGCCTCCGCTCCCGTGAGCGGCCTGCCCGCCCCCGGGGACGCCTTTATGCGTTTCCGCGCCGCCGTGGAGCGCGACTTCGCCGCACATCGCCGGGTGGCCGACTACGCCCGGACCCTGGGCTACGCGCCCCGCACCCTGTCACGGGCCACCCTGGCGGCGGCCGGGGTCGGGGCGAAGGAGTTCGTCGACCGCCGGGTAATGCTGGAGGCCAAACGGCTGCTGGCGCACAGCGAGCTGCCCGCCGCGCGGATCGCCGAACGGCTCGGCTTCGCCGACGCCGCCAATTTCTCCAAGTTCTTCCAGCAGCGCGCGGGAGACACCCCCGGCGCCTTCCGGACGGCCCTGCGCGGTCAGCCCGCGTAGCCGTCAGCCCGCATAGCGCGGGTGCATCAGCGTCGACGGCAGGGCGCCCACCTCCTTGCGGCGCTCGGCCGCCCGGCCCTCGGCGCGCAGCGTCTCCGGGGTGAGGGACGGCAGGGGCGGCCGGGCCTCGGCCAGCGCCAGCCGTACCGGCGCCCGCGCGGCCAGCAGGAACCCCCAGTCCCGCTCGGGCGCCCCGCGTCCCTGGGGGACGGCCGCGCGATAGGGCGCGGTGCGCAGCCCCACGGACCGCAGCGTCGCGTCGACGGTCCAGAAGACATGCGGCCGGGCGTCGAGGTCTCCCCCGTGCACGGCTATTCGGCCGCCGGGGGCGAGGACGCGCGTCACCAGCCCGTAGAACTCCTGGGAGTAGAGCTTGGTACTGGGCGTCAGCCCCGGGTCGGGCAGATCGGAGATCACCACGTCGTACGGGCCGACGGCCGGCCGGCCCTCGCGCAGCCAGTCGAAGGCGTCGGCGGTCACCACCCGCACCCGTGGATCGCGGTACGCCCGGCGGTTGAGGGCGGCGAGGCCGGGATCCGTCCGGGCCAGCCGCAGCACCTCGGGGTCGAGCTCGACGACGGTCACGGAGCGGACGTCGGCGTAGCGCAGCACCTCGCGGACGGCGAGGCCGTCGCCGCCGCCGAGGACGAGGACCCGGCGGTGCGCCCCGGCCATGGCGGGGTGGACGAGCGCTTCGTGATAGCGGGGCTCGTCATCCCCGCTGACCTTCAGCCGGCCGTCGAGGAAGAGGGAGAGCGGCCGCCCGTCGCCGTCCCCGCCGGCCAGCACCACCTCCTGGACCCCCGATCGCACCGCGACCCTTACATCCGTGCCGTAGACGGCCTGCCGGGCGGCCCGTTCGAAGGGGCCGGTGAGCACCGAGCCCGCCGCCAGCACCACCAGCACCAGGCCATTGGCGGTGAGCAGCGCCCAGCGGGCCCGCGTCGACAGATCGCGCCGGAAGAGCCAGAGCACCAGCGCCCCGCCCGCCACGGCGTTGACCGCGCCGGTGACCAGGGCGCCCGTCAACTGGCCCAGCACGGGCAGCAGTAGGAAGGGAAAGGCGAGCCCGCCGACCAGGGCGCCCACATAGTCGGCGGCGAAGAGATCGGCGACCGCGCAGCCCGCGTCCTGGCGGCGGATGCGCTGGATGAGCGTCATCAGCAGCGGCACCTCGGCTCCGATGAGCACCCCGATCATGAGCGAGAAGCCCACCATGGCGAGCCGGGCCTGCCCGTACCAGGCGAAGCAGGCGTAGAGCGCCATGGCGGAGAGGCCGCCGGTCAGCGCGAGCACCGCCTCGACGACGGCGAAGCCGAGCGCCGGGCGGGCGCGCAGCCGCTTGGCGAGCAGCGAGCCGATGCCCATGGCGAAGACCATGACCGACAGCACGACGGACGCCTGCGTGACGGAGTCGCCGAGGAGGTAGGAGGCGAGGGCGACCAGCTCCAGCTCGTAGACGAGCCCGCAGGCGGCGCAGACGAAGACCGTGGTCAGCACGGCGAGACGGCCGAGCCCGGCCGGTACGGGCAGCCGCGCCGGTACCGGGCGGTGGAGGACCATGCGGTAACGCTACGTCACGAACCAGGGCCCCCTTGTCACCCACACGGGTTTAATATTCACGCGCCTGGGCGACTCCCACAGGGGCGCGGTCATCTCTCACAAGATCCCTTACAAGGTCTCTTACAAGATCTCTTACAGGGGCGCGGTCATCCGCACGCCGACCCGGGTCCGGGTGGCCACCAGCCGCCCCTCCTGGGGGTACGCGTGCCAGGTGCGCCAGCTGATCTGGCCGTCGCGGCGCTGGGCGAGCAGGGCCGTGAAGGCGTGGGGATCGCCGGGAAACGTTCCGGCCAGCCCCTGGGGGTGTTCGGCGACCAGCGCCAGGAGCTCCTGGGCGCGGCCCGCGAACGAACATCGCGAGAGGGTCTCCACCCGGGCCGCGAACTCGTACTCCCACGCGCCCACGCGCTTGGCGACACCGAGGGGCAGCGGGGTCTGGCTGCCGGGTATGCAGGCGACCGTCTCCGAGCAGAGTCCGTCCTCCTCTTCGAGTATGACCTGGTGGGAGGCGCCCAGCAGGCGCAACTGCACCGCCGAGTCGTCGAGTTGCAGATCGAGCACCGCCAGCGCTGGCAGGGGGTCCTTCCCCAGACACCAGGCGAGATCGGCGGCGCGGGTATCGGTGTAGGTGGTCTTGAGGGTGGTGAGCATGGGTCGGCTCCGCGAGCGGCAGTGGAGGGTGGGCCGGCCCGCCCCGAGGAGGACCAGATTCCTGATCGAGTGCGCCGGCTCATGCCCACATTTGAGGTCCCGCGGACCGGTTCCGGCAGGGGCCATTCCGGTGTGCTGGGATTCCCGGGGATTGTCTCAACGTGGCTCTGATTGAGAGGAAATCACGAAAGAGCGGCGCCCACAGCGGTTTTACCCATCATCTGCAACTTTCCATCCACCCGAGGGCCATGCAGTTCAAATGTTCAACAGACCGGCGCACATAAGTTCAACACCTCGGCGTCCGGCGGATACGGAAAACCCGCCGGACGCATATGCGGCTGGGCATGAGCCCCTTGCAAATCTCCCGATCAGGCGGCGGCGATCAGCTTCTCCACGGCCTCGACCACGGACTTCTCCCGCCGGCAGAAGGAGAAACGCACCAGATGGGAGGGGGCGTCCGGAGCGAGCTGGAAGGCGGAGGTGGGAATCGCCACCACCCCGGCGCGCAGCGGCAGTTCACGGCAGAATCGCACGCCGTCCGCGTGCCCCCACGCGCGGATGTCCGCCTGGAGGAAATATCCCGCCTCCGCGCGATAGGGGCGCAGACCGGCCCGGGTGAGCCCCTCGCTCAGCAGATCCCGGTTACGGCGCAGAGTGCGCCGGAGCTCCCCCGCCCACTCCTCCACGCCCCCCAATGCCCGCGCGAGCGCCTCCTGATAGGGCGTACCGGACGCATAAGTGAGGAATTGTTTCGCCGCCGCCACCGCCGACACCAGCCGGGCCGGACCGCACACCCAGCCGACCTTCCACCCCGTGACGTTGAAGGTCTTGCCGGCCGAGGAGATGGTCAGGGTCCGCTCCCGCATCCCCGGCAGGGCGGCGATCGTCCGGTGCGGCACGTCGTCGTAGACCAGGTGCTCGTAGACCTCGTCCGTCACCACCGTCAGATCGCGTTCCCGGCAGAGCTCCGCGATCGCCGCCAGCTCCGCCGCCGTGAACACCTTCCCGGTGGGGTTGTGCGGGGTGTTGAGCATCAGGACGCGGGTACGGCCGGTGACGGCGGCCCGCAGCGCGTCCAGGTCCAGTACGAAGCCGGGCCGTCCGTCCGCGCCTGTCTCCTCGGCCAGGGGCACCGGCGCCAGCCGCGCCCCGGCGAAGCGGGCCACCGCCGGATAGGCGTCGTAGCAGGGGTCGAAGGCGAGGACCTCGTCACCCGGATCGCACAGCGCCATCAGCGCCGCCGCGATCGCCTCCGTGGCACCCGTGGTCACCAGCACCTCGCCCTGCGGCGCGTACTCCAGCCCGTACCGCCGCCGCTGGTGCCCAGCGACGGCCTCGCGCAGCGCGGGGAAGCCATAGGCGGGCGGGTACTGGTTGGCGCCCGCCAGCACCGCCGCGGCGGCCTCCTCCAGCAGCGGGCGGGGCCCGTCCAGCTCGGGCACCCCCTGGCCCAGGTTGACCGCCCCGGTCCGCCGCGCCAGCTCGGTCATCTCCGTGAAGACCGACTCCCCCATGCCCCGCACCCGCTCCGCCGGGCGCCAGCCCGTCTCCCTGGTGTCCATGCTCATCCCCACTCCCGTTGTCCCATCGGGTCATTCCGGTCCGGACGATCGAGATCACGATAGGCGGGGCGCGCGGCGCCGCCCAGCACACCGGACGGCCCCAGCACACCGGGCGGCCTTCGGCCCGCCGACACTCCGGGGTGCGCCCGAGCGGGTGGAAGGCACACCGCTTACGGGCGTTTCCCGGTCGCGCGCGCGAGGACCGCGCCGCATGGTCGGTATGCCTCGATCGTTCCGGTCGGTGTGCCTCGACCGTCCCGTCCCGCACCGGAGGTACCCCGTGTCCGCCGGCCCCGCCGTCCACCGTGACGCAGTGCCCGTCCGGGCCCCCGAACCGCGCCGCGCCCCCCAGGGCCGCCGCCGTCCCGGCCGTACCGACCGCGTTCGCGCGGCGCTGCGCCGGGCGCTGCCCGCGCTCGGGCTCTACGCCGCCACCCGGCTGACCGGCATGACGGTGATGGCCGCGTGGGCCTGGTGGATCGGCAAGCACCCGCGCACCCTCCTCGGCCACCTCTGGGACGGCATCTGGTACGCGGGCGTCGCCCGCCACGGCTACGGCCTGGTCGTCCCCTCGCCCACCACCAAGGGCGTCTTCTACAACGACCTCGCCTTCTTCCCCCTCTACCCCGGGCTGGTCCGGGGCGTCGTGGCCGTGCTGCCGGTCAGCGTCGTCACGGCCGGGCTCCTGGTGGCGTGGGCGGCCGCCGGGGCCGCCGCCTGGGGCGTCTACGCGGTCGGCGAGCGGCTGCACGGCCGCCGCGTGGGCACGGTCCTGGTGCTGCTGTGGGGGCTGCTGCCGCACGCGATCGTGCAGACCATGGCGTACACCGAGTCCCTGATGACCGCGCTGGCCGCCTGGTCGCTCTACGCCCTGTGCACCCGCCGCTGGCTCTGGGCCGGGGCGCTGGCGCTGCTCGCCGGGCTCTCCCGGCCCAACGCGATCGCCGTGGCCGCCGCGATCGCCGTCGCCGCGGCCATCACCCTGTGGCGCGATCCGGACGCCCGCCGGGACCGGCGGATCTGGGCGGGCACGGCCATGGCGCCGCTGGGCTGGGCGGGCTATGTCGTCTGGGCCGGCCTCCAGTCCGGGGGCGGGCCGCTGGGCTACTTCAGGGTGCAGCGGCTGTGGGGCTCGCGCTTCGACTTCGGGCGCGACGCCTTCCTCTTCACCCGGCACCTGTTCACCGGCCGGGACTCCATGGCGTACTACGTCACCCTGGCGATCCTCGCCGTCGCCCTCGTCGCCCTGGTCTTCCTGGCCCTGGACCGGCCGCCCGCCGCGCTGCTGGCGTACGCGCTGGTGCTGGCCGTCATCGCGGTCGGCGGCTCCAGCTACTTCGCCTCCAAGCCGCGGTTCCTGCTGCCGGCCTTTCCGCTGCTGCTGCCGGCCGCCGTGGCGATGGCGAGAGCCCGGCCGCGCACCGTCGTCGTGACGATCGGCGCGCTGGCCGGGCTCTCGTTCCTCTACGGGACCTATCTGCTGACCGTGGCCAGGGTCCCGATGTAACCGCTGTAACCGCTGCAGCCGCTGTCGCGACTGAGACAGCCAAGACGCGAAAGGCTCAGGCCTCGTCGTCCGGCTTCTCGATCTCGGCCTCCAGGCCCAGCTGCTCGACGAGCCACTTGTCGAACTCGATCGAGGCACGCACCCAGCTGACCGTGCTGGAGACGAAGTGCTCCAGGGCCACGCCGACGCCGATCAGCATCTGCGCCTCACCGATCAGACGGACGGTGCCGTCGTCGTGGGTGTGGGTGTAGACCTTCGGCCACAGCGTGCGGCGGTTCCAGTCGTCGATGGCCTCAAGGAGCTTGCCCTTGGCCTCGATGTCGTGCGGACGGTCGTAGAACGTGCGCACGGAGAAGACCTGCTGCTCCTCCTCGCCCCGGAACATGAAGTACGTCCGGAACTGCTCCCACGGCGCGGCGAGGTCACCCTCGTCGTCCTCGACGTACTTGAGCTCCATCTGCTCCAGGAGCTGCTTGATCAGGTCCTTGTCCGGGATGACGGGGCCACTCGCGCCCGCCTCATGCTGCGGCTCGGGCTGGTTCCCGAAATTCGGAATCGAGGACGGGTCGATGCTCACCGATTTCTTCCCTTCGTACGGTCTCCCGCCATCCTCCCCCATCGCGGGCGGGGCCTGGTAGCCCCGCCCCGCCGGATGTCATGGCGTTTTCTCGAACGCCTCTTCCCGCACCGGCGAAACGGTAAGCTCCTGCGCTCCGTCCGCCACATCGACGCGAACCGTGTCCCCGTCCCGGACCTCCCCGGAGAGGATCGCGCGGGCGAGCCGGTCGCCGATGGCCGTCTGGACCAGCCGGCGCAGCGGCCGCGCGCCATAGGCCAGGTCCGGCTGAGCGGCGCCTTCCGCCCCCGGCTCGTGGCCGAGCCAGGCGAGCCAGCGCAGGGCCTCGTCGCTGACGTCCAGGGTGAGCCGGCGGTCGGTGAGACGGCGCTGGAGGTGGCCGATCTGGATGCGGGCGATCCGCTCCAGCTGGTCGGTGCCCAGCGGGTGGAAGACGACGGTGTCGTCGAGCCGGTTGAGGAATTCGGGTCGGAAGGAGGCGCGGACGGTCTCCAGCACCCTCTCCTTCTTCTGCTCCTCCTTCAGCAGCGGGTCCATCAGGAAGGCCGAGCCGAGGTTGGAGGTGAGGATGAGGATGGTGTTGCGGAAGTCCACCGTCCGTCCCTGGCCGTCGGTGAGCCGGCCGTCGTCCAGGACCTGGAGCAGGATGTCGAAGACCTCGTGGTGGGCCTTCTCCACCTCGTCCAGCAGCACCACCGTGTACGGGCGGCGGCGCACGGCCTCGGTGAGCTGGCCGCCCTCCTCGTAGCCGACGTAGCCGGGGGGCGCGCCGACCAGGCGGGCGACGGAGTGCTTCTCGCCGTACTCGCTCATGTCGATGCGGACCATCGCCCGCTCGTCGTCGAAGAGGAAGTCGGCGAGCGCCTTGGCCAGCTCGGTCTTGCCGACGCCGGTGGGGCCGAGGAAGAGGAACGAGCCGGTGGGACGGTCGGGGTCGGCGATCCCGGCCCGCGAGCGCCGCACGGCGTCGGAGACGGCGCGTACGGCCTCGGCCTGGCCGATCAGCCGCTTGCCCAGCTCCTCCTCCATGCGCAGCAGCTTCTGCGTCTCACCCTCCAGCAGCCGGCCGGCGGGGATGCCGGTCCAGGAGGCGACGACGTCGGCGATGTCGTCCGGGCCGACGTCCTCCTTGACCATGAGGTCCTTGGTGGCGGCCTCCTGCTCGGCCTCCACCTCGGCCTTCGCGGCCTCCTCCAGCTCGCGCTCGACGGCCGGGATCTCCCCGTAGAGCAGCTTGGAGGCGGCGTCGAAGTCGCCGTCGCGCTGGGCGCGCTCGGCCTGCACCCGCAGATCGTCCAGGCGCTCCTTCAGCTCACCGACGCGGTTGAGGGACTGCTTCTCCTTCTCCCAGCGGGCGGTCAGGCCGCGCAGCTCCTCCTCCTTGTCGGCGAGGTCGCGGCGGAGCTTGGCCAGGCGCTCCTTGCTGGCCTCGTCGGACTCGTTGCGCAAGGCCAGCTCCTCCATCTTCAGCCGGTCGACGGCGCGCTGGAGCTCGTCGATCTCCACGGGCGAGGAGTCGATCTCCATCCGCAGCCGGGACGCGGCCTCGTCGACGAGGTCGATGGCCTTGTCGGGCAGGAAGCGGGAGGTGATGTACCGGTCGGAGAGCGTGGCGGCGGCGACCAGCGCGGAGTCGGCGATCTGCACCTTGTGGTGCGCCTCGTAACGGCCCTTGAGGCCGCGCAGGATGGCGATGGTGTCCTCGACGGACGGCTCGGCCACCAGCACCTGCTGGAAGCGGCGCTCCAGCGCGGGGTCCTTCTCGATCCGCTCGCGGTACTCGTCGAGGGTGGTCGCGCCGACCATGCGCAGCTCGCCGCGCGCCAGCATGGGCTTGAGCATGTTGCCCGCGTCCATGGCGGAATCCCCGCCGGCGCCGGCGCCCACGACGGTGTGGAGCTCGTCGATGAAGGTGATGATCTGGCCGTCGCTGGCCTTGATCTCGGCCAGGACGGTCTTCAGCCGCTCCTCGAACTCGCCCCGGTACTTCGCGCCCGCGACCATCGCGCCCAGGTCGAGCGCGACCAGCCGCTTGTTCCTCAGCGACTCGGGAACGTCACCCTTCACTATCCGCTGCGCGAGCCCCTCGACGACGGCCGTCTTGCCGACGCCGGGCTCACCGATGAGCACGGGGTTGTTCTTCGTCCGCCGCGAGAGCACCTGCACCACGCGCCGGATCTCGTGGTCCCGGCCGATGACGGGGTCGAGCTTGCCGTCCCGGGCGGCGGCCGTGAAGTCCGTGCCGAACTTCTCCAGCGCCTTGTACGTGCCCTCCGGGTCGGGCGTCGTCACGCGCCGGCCGCCACGGGCCGCCTCGAACGCCTCCAGCAGCTTCTTGGCGGAAGCGCCCTGCTGGTCCAGAAGCGCGCCGCTGCGGCCGCCGCGCGCGGCGAGGCCCATCAGCAGATGCTCGGTCGAGATGTACTCGTCGCCCAGGTCACGGGCGCGGTCGGCGGCGTCCGCGAGGACGGCCATCAGCTCCCGGTCCGGCTGCGGCGGCGCCACGGTCGACCCCTGGACGCTCGGCAGCCCCGCCAGCAGCCGCTCGGCCCCCGACCGCAGCGCGGCGGCGTCGGCCTCGACGGCGGCGAGGAGATCCATCACGTTCTCGTTCTCCTGGCCGGCCAGGAGGGCCAGCAGGAGGTGGACCGGCGTCAGGTCGGCGTGCCCGGCCGACACGGCACGGTCGTTAGCGGCGCTCAGCGCTTCCCGGCTCTTGTTGGTCAGCTCGGCGTCCACGGTGACGGGCTCCTCCTCGTACTCACAGGCCTTGCCTGCCGGAACATGCAATAAGTTGAGTCTATTCCACTCAACCTTCGCCGCGCAGCCCTCACGCCCGAAAAGTACAGCCATTCCCCTTTCCGGGCGGAGCTGTGCCAAGATCATTTACGGCGTTCCCCCCACCAAACGGCGCCAACCGTTCTCACACCAGGGACTTTCACCATGTTCCGATCCCACGGGGGACCGCGCCCCTTGAACCGCCCCTTGAGCCGCGCGGCCATCGGCACCGCACTCGTCCTCGCCGCGACGGCGGGACTCGCCCTTCCGGCCTCCGCCGCGCAGACGGCACCCTCATCCGCCGTCACAGCCGTCGCAGCCGTCGCTTCCGGCCCGTCCGTGCCCACGGATTTCGAGGCCCGCTACGAGAACGGCGTCGTCCTGACCTGGACCGCCAACAAGGACGAGGCCACCACCGGCTACCGCATCCACCGCTGGCGCACGGCGGACGGCCCGGACACCGCCCAGGTGATCGCCACCGCGGGCAAGGTGCCCTTCGCCGGGCGCCATGTGGACGAGACCGAGCTGGACAAGGGTGGCGTCCACTACAGCTACGCCATCACGGCCGTCGGCAAGGACGGCGCGGAATCCGCCTTCTCCACGCCCCGGGACATCGTCCGTCCCTGGCACGCGGCCCCGGTCGACGTCGCCGCCACCCTGGCGGACGGCACGCTGAACATCCACTGGAAGCAGCCCGAGGTGGGCGACCGCCCCGACCACTGGATGATCTACCGCTCCAAGACCGCCCCGGTACGCCCCGAGACCGGCGCCGAACTCTTCCACGAGGCCGGCGGACCGGACGTCACCCTCCAGGTCCCGGAGAAGGAGGGCAACGACTACTTCTACGCGGTCGTCGCCGTCACCCCGGCCCGGTCGGCGTACTCGAAGTCGGTCAAGCCCACCGTCGCCGAGCGCAAGCCCGGACAGCCCGCCGCCCCCGTCATGTGGAACGTCGGCAGCGCCGGCAACCAGGGCGAGATCGCCCTGGTGAGCTGGGACGACGGCAAGGCCAGGCCCGGCGACCCCCGGATCGTGGGCTACAACGTCTACCGCTGGACGTCCGAGGAGCGGCCCGACGCCACGGACCGCAGCGGCGCGACGAAACTGAATACGGCGCCCGTCAGCGGCCGTTCGCTCCAGGACGCGGACGTCAAGGACGGCACCAAGTACTGGTACGCCGTGACGGCGGTGACGGCGGACGGCACCGAATCGGCACCGGCCGCGCCGGTCCTGTACTGGACCGCCTGACACCTGCTGGACCGCCTGACGTGCCCGGTCGGCCGGACCGCCTGACGGCCCCGATCGGCCGGGCGGGCCCCACGGCCCGGCCGACCGGGTCTAACCTGGCCGCCATGGCGATCGACCTCCGCGACCCCGACCCCGCCTACCTCGCCTTCTGGCGCGAGCGGCACGTCTGCACCCTCACCACCCTGCGCCCCGACGGCTCCCCGCACGTCGTGCCCGTCGGCGTCACCTACGACCCCGAGGCGGGGATCGCCCGGGTCATCTGCGACAAGAGCGGCCGCAAGGTCGCCAACGTCCAGGCCGCGGGCCCCGGGGGCGCCCGGGTCGCCGTGTCCCAGCACCAGGGCAAGCGCTGGGCCACCCTCGAAGGCCGCGCCGTCGTCCGCACCGAGGCCGACGCCGTCGCCGACGCGGTGCGCCGCTACGCGGAGCGGTACGAGCGCGTACCGCGGCCGAATCCCGACCGGGTGGTCATCGAGATCGCGGTCACGAGGGCGCTGGGCCGGGGCTGAGCGCTCCGCGGGAGGCGCCACGGCGGGGCGGGTCGATCGGCTGCGGCGCCGTCGTGGCTGGTCGTGCAGTTCCCCGCGCCCCTTCGGGCGCTGCCCCCTCCTCAGACAGCGCTGCCACCGGTGAGACGGGCCTCGAACCCGTCGAAAATGGCCCGCAGGCCGAACTCGAAGGTGCTGTCCGGCGCGGCCGCGTAGCCGGTGGCGGCGGCGGTGCCGAGCCGCTCGCGCAGGCGCGGGAAGCCCATGGCGACCTCGGTGGCCCGCGCCATGGTCTCGGCCATCTGCTGCTCCGCGTCCCCGTCCTTGCCCAGCCGCCGGTTCAGTGAGACCTCGGAGGCGGGCCCCAGTGCGCTGCCGACCACGAAGAGGAACACCGTGCCGGCCGCCCGGTCCGCGTCGGCCGCCGCGAAACCCGCCTTCTCGTAGAGGGCGAGGGTGTGGTCGTCGTAACGGGACTTGCCGGGCCCGTAGAGAAAGTGGCTGCCGAACGCCTGCCCGAGCCACGGATGCCGGGTGAGCATGGCGTGCATGCCGGTGGCCATGGCGGTGGCGGCCGTACGCCAGTCGTGGGCATCGAGGTCGGGCAGCGCCACCTCGCCCCAGACCGCGTCGCCCGCCAGCCGGACCAGATCGTCCTTGGTCTTGATGTGCCAGTAGATCGCCGTGGCGGCCGAACCCAGCCGTTTGCCCAGGCTGCGCATGTTGAGACCGTCCAGCCCCTCCTCGTCCAGCAGCGTGATGGCGGCACGGACGATCTGGTCTGCGGTCAGGGTGTTCCGAGGCATACCCATCACCCTACTTGAACTAAGTACAGGACCTGCCCTACGCTGCACTTGCACTTAGTTCAAGTAAGTAAGTCAGCGGAGGGGAAAGCGATGTCGCAGGAGCAGCAGCTGGCCGGGTTCGTCGAGGCCAAGGCCGAGGAGCTGGGCGTTCCCGGCGTGGCCGTCGGGGTGCTGATGGACGGGCGCGAGACCTACGCGTCCCACGGCGTGACCAGCCTGGACAACCCGCTGCCTGTCGACGAGCGGACGCTCTTCCACCTGGCCTCGGTGAGCAAGACCTTCACGGCGACGGCGCTGATGCGCCTGGTCGAGGCAGGAAAGGTCGACCTGGACGCGCCGGTGCGCCGCTACGTCCCCGAGCTCGAACTCGCCGACGAGGAGACCGCGGAACGCATCACCGTTCTCAACCTCCTCAACCACACCGGAGGCCTGGACTGGGCCCTGCTCGACACCGGCGAGGAGGACGGCACCCTGCCCTCGTACGTGGCGAGGATGGCCCAGCTCCCCCTCATCGCCCCGCCGGGCGCCCGCCCCTCGTACAGCCAGGCCGGCTACAACCTGGCCGGCCGGATCGTCGAGAAGGTCACGGGCCTGAGCTTCGAGAAGGCCATATCCTCACTCGTCCTCGAACCCCTGGGCCTCTCGAACACCTTCTACGACCCCGAGGACGTGATGATCCGGCGCTTCGCCGTC
The DNA here is from genome assembly GCF_031845785.1 of Streptomyces hesseae. NCBI lineage: Bacteria > Bacillati > Actinomycetota > Actinomycetes > Kitasatosporales > Streptomycetaceae > Streptomyces > Streptomyces hesseae. The sequence goes on along the minus strand of NZ_JAVRFI010000013.1, from coordinate 82,996 downwards.
GGCCACAACCTCGGCGAGGACGGAACGATGCGGTCCGCCCAGCCCTGGAAGGCCTTCCGCCCCGGCGACCGCGCCAACAACCCCGGCGGAGGCATCGCCTCCTCCGCGAGCGACCTCCTGCGCTGGGCCCGCTTCCACCTCGGCACGACCGCCGCAGACAGCGTCCTCCCCGCAGACGCGCTGCGGCGCATGCAGAGCGAGACGGTCGCCCTGCGCGGCAGCACGCTCGGCGACGCCTTCGGCATCGCCTGGTTCCTGCGCGACATCGACGGCGTCCACACCATCGGGCACGGCGGCTCGGGCAACGGCCAGTTCGCGGAGCTCCTCGTCGTACCCGAGCGGAACTTCGCCGTCGTCGCCCTCTCCAACGCCGGCCCCGACGGCTACGTCTTCAACCAGGCCGCCCTCCGCTGGACCCTGGAGCACTACCTCGGCGTGGTCGAGCACGCCCCCGAGCCGCTGCCGTACGACGCCGCCGCGGCGCACGAGGTCGTCGGCCACTACGAGAACGACGCCATGAACCTCGACATCGCCACCGACGGCTCCCGCCTCACGCTGGCGGTCGGCATCAAGCCGGAGATCCGCGAGGCGTCGGACATGGAGATGCCCCCGGACTACCCGGCGGCCGCGATGGGCCTCCTGCCCGGAGGCGACGACGAATACGTCATCACCGAGGGCGGCCTCGCGGACCAGCGCGGCTTCTTCACCCGCGACGACGCCGGCACGATCGTTGGCGTCGACCTCGCCGGTCGCCTCTTCGGTAGGCGGGACGACCGCCAGCGCCGCTAGGCGCGGAGCGCGCGTGCGTGTGCGTGTGCGTGTGGCAGCGCAGTCCCCACTCCGGTGGGCGTTTTGCGGCCCTTCCCGTGAAGGATCGCGCTGCCCTACGCCGAGACGCGCCTAGGCGAAGGCGAAGACGACGACGAGCAGGACGACGAGCAGGGCGAGCGTCTCCCACCGGCCCGCTCGCCTGAGCGTACGCAGCGACATGGGCTTCCCGGACCGCGAGGTCGCCGGCCGGTTCGGCGCGGCGTCGTCGGACGTGGTGTCGTTCATCCCGCCACGTTAACAAGGGCGCACCCAGTCCTGAACATGCGCGGATTTCCCCCGTACCACGCCGGCCGAGGGAGGCACGCAGGCCACGGGAACGACCCGGCCCCACCCCGGGCCTCGTGGGCACGTGCGGCAGCGAAAACCTCACACGGGTGGGCGATTTGTGGCCCTCCGCGGGGAGGATCGCGCTGCCTTGCGGCGAGCGTGGCGACCGATGGGCGCCGGTCAGGCGCGGGTCGCCTTTACGGCGCGTATGAGTGCCGCGAACGAAGCCGGTGCGGTCACTATGACCGTGCCGGGGGCGTCGCTTTCGCGAAGGGTGACATCGCCGTTTACAGCGGCGACTTCCACACACTCGTTGTTGGGAGTCCCTCCCGAGTACGTGCTCTTCTGCCAGGCCATTCCCTCATGCCTCCCGTGCAATGCAGCGCATGAGGTCCCTCGATGCAGCCGGAGTCAGCGCTAGGCCCTCTACAGCAGTGAGAACTCGTCTGTAGTCGACAAGCCGGTCTTCTTCGCCCACGAAGACACTGTGGTGCACCGCGTCGAACTGAACCGTGTCCAGCTGTCGCACTGCCGCTTCGGCGTAGAGCATCGCATACGAGGCGCCGCCGAAACCATCCGCCGCGAAAGGGATAACTCGCACGCTCACACCTGGTCGTTCAGACGTCTCCAGGATAAATGCGATCTGTTCCCGCAGAACCCGGCTGTCGCCCACTTTGATGCGAAGGGCTGCTTCGTGGACGAGGACGTCCAACCTCGGCGGCGCCTCGCGGTCGAGAATCTGGCGACGCTTCATCCGGAAGTCAACGATGGCATCGAGCTCTTGAGGAAGCAGCTCGTGCGAGTTATTGCTGTACACCGCACGCGCATACGCTTCGGTTTGCAAAAGCCCCGGCATGTGGACCACTTGCAGCGACCTCAGTCGCACAGCGTGGTGCTCCATTTCAGCCAGGTCCAGGAGCGGCTGAGCGATGACACTCCGGTATTTCTCCCACCACCCGCGCCTACGCTCCGTTGCCATGGCAACCAGCGCATCCACCAACGCGGCGTCCGGCACGCCGTAATGGCTCGCCAGCCGACGCAGTCGCTCCTCGCTCACCGCCGTACGACCCGACTCGTAGAGCGACATCTTGCCCTGATCAACGCCGACGACGCGTGCAGCCTCACCCGCAGCCACACCAGCGCACTCTCGCAACTTCCTTAGCTCTGCCCCCAATCGCACCTGGCGAGCGGTGGGATTCGTCCTCGGCGGCATACACCTCTCCTCGTACTCTCGCGCCACTGTGGCACGACCGGACCCCATCGGGCGAACTTTCCCAACGCGGTTGCTGGGTGCCATATTTGGCACCTACGTTGAGTGGCGCGCCGCTCACACAGTGGCGAAATCCGGCCGCCCCGGAAGCGCACCGCCCTGCCCTGCCCGCGCAGCGGCGCGGCGGCATCGACACCGGCTCGGCCACCAACACCCCACCGCAGGAGGCGACATGCTGCTGCACCTTCCCGCCACCCCGAAGCCATCCCCCGCCCCGGACGTCGAACCGTTCGAGTATCGCCTGCTCATCCCCCACGACGCCCGAGCCGTCCAGGTCGCCCGCACGACCATCCGCGCCACCCTCATCGCCCACGGGCTACGCGAACTCATCGGCCGGACCGAGCTGTTGGCAGGGGAAATGCTGACGAACACGATCGTGCACACCACCAGCACCGCCGAGCTGACGCTCGCCTGGTCGCAGTGGGGGACCCTACGGGTCGTCGTACGGGACGCGTGCGCGAAGACGCCCGCACTCCGCGCGACAACACGCCCGTTCGACAGCAACGGCCGCGGCCTCCGCCTCCTCCAGGCACTCGCGGACCGGTGGGGGTACACCCCGCTGCATCGCGACCTGCACGGCGAGGAGACCAAGACGGTCTGGTGCGAGATCAGCCACAGGGTGCCCGCCGCATGGGCGGCGGCGGCCACATGAAACGCACGACGGGCCCGTCACCCACACAGTGGGTGACGGGCCCGCGGGCCGAACCGAAAGAATCAGCCGTGCTTCTTCTGCTCCCGCTTAGGGCGCCAGACGACGAGCGCGCTCGCCTGCTGGACGTCCTGGTACGGGACGAGGTCCCGGCGATAAGACGCGTGGACCTGCGCCTCGCGCTGCTGCATCGCAGCCGCCGCGCCGTCGACGACGGACTGCAGCTCGGCGACACGGGCGCTCAGCGCAGCGACCTGGTTCTCCAGCTCGATGATGCGCTTGATGCCGGCCAGGTTGACGCCCTCGTCCTGGCTCAGCTGCTGCACCTGACGCAGGAGCTCGATGTCACGCGCCGAGTAGCGGCGGCCGCGGCCGGCCGTGCGGTCGGGGGAGACCAGGCCGAGGCGGTCGTACTGCCGCAGGGTCTGCGGGTGGAGGCCCGACAGCTGGGCCGCCACGGAGATGACGTAGACCGGCGACTCCTCGGTGAGCTCGTAAGGATTGCGTCGGCGGCCGATTCCTTCCATGGGTCACGCTCCCTTCGCGGCCTGGAACAGCTCCGCGCGCGGGTCCTCATCGACTGTGGCCTCGCGGTAGGTTTCCAGGGCTTCCCGGGCCTTGTCGCTCAGTTGGGTGGGCACGGCGACGTCGATGGTGACGAGGAGGTCGCCGCGGGTGCCGTCCTTGCGGACCGCGCCCTTGCCGCGGGCACGCATCGTCCGGCCGTTGGGCGTGCCGGCGGGCAGCTTGAGGGTGACCGGCGGGCCGCCGAGGGTGGGGACGCGTACCTCGCCGCCGAGGGCCGCCTCCGTGAAGGTGACGGGCACGGTGATGGTGAGGTTGTCGTCCTTGCGCCCGAAGACGGGGTGGGAGCCGACGTGGACGACGACGTAGAGGTCGCCGTTGGGGCCGCCGCGCTCGCCCGGGGCGCCCTTGCCGCGCAGGCGGATCCGCTGGCCGTCGGAGACTCCGGCGGGGATGCGGACCTGCATGGTGCGGGAGGACTTGGCCCGGCCGCTGCCGTGGCAGACGTCGCAGGGGTTCTCGGGGATGAGCCCGCGGCCCTTGCAGTCGGGGCAGGGGTCGGTCAGCGAGAAGCCGCCGCCCGAGCCGCGCGACACCTGGCCGGTGCCGACACAGGTCGGGCAGACCCTGGGCGTACCGTTTTTGTCGCCCGTGCCGGAGCACGCCTTGCATGCCGCCGAGGAGGACATCCGCAGCGGGACGGTGGCGCCTTCGACCGCCTCGGTGAAGTTGAGCGACACCTCGGACTCGATGTCCTGGCCGCGCCGGGGCTGGGTGCGGGGACCGCCGCCGCCCCGGTTGAAGAGGCCGCCGAAGACATCGCCCAGACCGCCGCCGAAGCCGCCGGCTCCGGTGCCCGTGCCGGCTCCGCCCTGGGCGCCTCCGAAGAGGTCGCCCAGGTCGAAGTTGAACGAGCCGCCGCCCGGCCCGGCACGGAAGCCTCCGTTGCCGAACAGGGCGCGGGCCTCGTCGTACTCCTTGCGACGCTTGGGGTCGGCCAGGACGTCATTGGCCTCGGAGATCTCCTTGAAGCGCTCCTCGGCCGAGGCGTCGCCCTTGTTGGCGTCCGGGTGGAACTCGCGGGCGAGCTTCCGGTACGCCTTCTTGATCTCCGCCTCGGTGGCGTCCTTGGAGACGCCGAGGACCTTGTAGAGGTCCTTTTCCAGCAAGTCCCTGCTGAGGCTCATCCTCGGCGTCCCTCCTTCCCGTCACTCATAGCGTCAGCCCTCTTCCGGGCCACCGCTCTCCTCGTCGGAGTCCTCGCCCTTGGGGCTCGCGCCCGGCTGCGGCTCGGCCACCGCGACGCGCGCGGGGCGGATGGTCCGCTCGCCGATGCGATACCCCGGCTGGAGGATCTGCACGCACGTCGTCTCGGTGACGTCGGGCGCGTAGGCGTGCATCAACGCCTCGTGGACCAGCGGGTCGAAGGGCTCGCCCTCCTTGCCGAACTGCTGGAGGCCCATCTTGGCGACGACGGTCTCCAGCGACTCGGCGACGGACTTGAAGCCGCCGACCAGCTCGCCGTGGTCGCGGGCGCGACCGATGTCGTCGAGGGTGGGGAGGAGCTCGGACAGAAGGTTCGCCACGGCGACCTCCTTGACCGCTACCCGGTCCCGCTCCACCCGGCGACGGTAGTTCTGGTACTCGGCCTGGAGCCGCTGGAGGTCCGCGGTGCGCTCACCGAGCGCGGCCTGGGACTGGTCCAGCTGTGCCTGGAGGCCAACCTCGACGAGGTCCTCGGCCGCGGCCGGGCCGGCCGGGGCCGCCTTGTCGGCGGACCCGGCGGCCTTCGCCGCGTCGTCGGGGGTCGTGGCGTCGGAGGTGCCTTCAGGCTTCTCGTTCTCGTCGAAGCCCGGGGTCTCCTCCGTCACGCCGACGCACCGCCCTTCGGCTTCTCGTCGTCGACGATCTCGGCGTCGACGACGTCGTCCTCGGCCTTGGCCTGCTGGCCGCCGGCGGCACCGGCGCCCGCGGCACCGGCGGCGCCCTGCGCGCCCTGGGCGTCGGCGTACATGGCCTGGCCCAGCTTCTGGCTGACCGCGGCGACCTTCTCGGTCGCGGTGCGGATCTCGGCCGAGTCCTCGCCCTTGAGCTTCTCCTTGAGCTCGGCGATGGCGGTCTCGACCTCGGTCTTCACCTCGGCCGGGACCTTCTCCTCGTTGTCCTTGAGGAACTTCTCGGTCTGGTAGACCAGCTGCTCGCCCTGGTTACGGGTCTCGGCGGCCTCGCGACGCTTGTGGTCCTCCTCCGCGTACTGCTCGGCCTCCTGGCGCATGCGGTCGACCTCGTCCTTCGGCAGCGAGGAGCCGCCGGTGACGGTCATCTTCTGCTCCTTGCCCGTGCCCAGGTCCTTGGCGGTCACGTGCATGATGCCGTTGGCGTCGATGTCGAAGGCGACCTCGATCTGCGGGACACCGCGCGGGGCCGGCGGCAGGCCCGTCAGCTCGAACATGCCGAGCTTCTTGTTGTACGCCGCGATCTCGCGCTCGCCCTGGTAGACCTGGATCTGCACGGACGGCTGGTTGTCCTCGGCCGTCGTGAAGATCTCGGAGCGCTTGGTCGGGATCGTGGTGTTGCGCTCGATCAGCTTGGTCATGATGCCGCCCTTGGTCTCGATACCGAGGGACAGCGGGGTCACGTCGAGGAGCAGGACGTCCTTGACCTCACCCTTGAGGACACCGGCCTGGAGGGCGGCGCCGATGGCGACGACCTCGTCCGGGTTCACACCCTTGTTGGCCTCCTGGCCGCCGGTCAGCTCCTTGACGAGCTCGGCGACGGCGGGCATACGGGTGGAGCCACCGACCAGGACCACGTGGTCGATCTCGGAGAGGGCGATGCCCGCGTCCTTGATGACGTTGTGGAAGGGGGTCTTGCAGCGCTCGAGGAGGTCCGCGGTCAGCTGCTGGAACTGGGCGCGGGTGAGCTTCTCGTCCAGGTGGAGCGGGCCCTCGGCGGACGCCGTGATGTAGGGCAGGTTGATCGAGGTCTCGGTGGACGAGGACAGCTCGATCTTCGCCTTCTCGGCGGCCTCACGGAGACGCTGGAGCGCCATCTTGTCCTTGGACAGGTCGACGCCGTGGCCGTTGGCGAACTGCTTGACCAGGTAGTCGACGACGCGCTGGTCCCAGTCGTCACCACCGAGGTGGTTGTCACCGTTGGTGGCCTTGACCTCGACGACACCGTCGCCGATCTCCAGCAGCGAGACGTCGAAGGTGCCGCCACCGAGGTCGAAGACCAGGATGGTCTGGTCGTCCTTGTCCAGGCCGTAGGCCAGGGCGGCCGCGGTGGGCTCGTTGACGATGCGCAGGACGTTCAGGCCCGCGATCTCGCCGGCCTCCTTGGTGGCCTGACGCTCGGAGTCGTTGAAGTACGCCGGGACGGTGATGACCGCGTCGGCGACCTTCTCGCCCAGGTACGCCTCGGCGTCGCGCTTCAGCTTCTGCAGGATGAAGGCGCTCATCTGCTGCGGGTTGAAGGTCTTGCCGTCGACCTCGATCTTCCAGTCAGTGCCCATGTGGCGCTTGACGGAGCGGATCGTCCGGTCGACGTTGGTGACGGCCTGGCGCTTGGCGACCTCGCCGACCAGCACCTCACCGTTCTTCGCGAAGGCGACGACGGACGGCGTGGTCCTGGCGCCCTCGGCGTTGGTGATGACGGTGGGCTCACCGCCCTCGAGAACACTGACGACGGAGTTCGTCGTACCCAGGTCGATGCCGACCGCACGTGCCATGTCGATTCCTCCAGCTGACTTGAGTGGAACAGACTCAAGAGTGCAACAGGGAGGGAAAACCTGTCAACAGACCTGAGTCGTCCACACTCAACTTTTATGTCGGCCTTACAGTCACCCAGGGGCACAGGAGGGGTGGAGGAGGGCCGCGAAGGGTTGCCTGCGCGACGCAGATCACCGGCGATGCGGGTATATCGCGCGCGGGAGAGTGAGTAGTCTCGAACGGACTGGATAAGTTACCGATTAGTAATCCCGCTCTCCCACCCGGAGGAGCCCTCCCATGCAACTCGCCGCGATCATCGTGTCGCTGGTCCTCATCGCGGTCGGCGTCGCGCTGTTCGGCCGTGCCCTCCTCCAGATCTACCGCTTCGTAAGGCTCGGCCAGCCCGTACCGGCGGGAGTCCGCACCGACGAACCGGTACAGCGCACGGTCACGGTGGCCAAGGAGTTCCTCGGCCACACCCGTATGAACAAGTGGGGCGTCGTCGGCGTCGCGCACTGGTTCGTGGCGGTGGGCTTCTTCTCGCTGCTGCTGACGATCGTCAACGCCATCGGCCAGCTCTTCAAGGCCGACTGGATCCTGCCGGTCATCGGCGACTGGGCGCCGTACAACGTCTTCGTCGAGTTCGTCGGCACGATGACCGCGCTCGGCATCCTGGCGCTCATCGTCATCCGGCAGCTGAACCGGCCGGGCGGCGCGGGCCGCAAGTCCCGCTTCGCCGGCTCCAACACCGGCCAGGCGTACTTCGTCGAGGCCGTCATCCTCATCGTCGGCGTCTGCATCTTCATGCTGCACGCCCTTGAGGGCGCCCAGCACCATGTGGACGGCTACGAGGCCTCGTTCTTCATCTCGTACCCGGTCGTCTCGTGGCTGGAGGGAATGGACCTCTCCACCCTCCAGAACCTCACCTACTTCTTCGCCGGGCTGAAGATCGCGACGTCCTTCATCTGGATGATCACGGTCGCGCTGAAGACGGACATGGGTGTGGCCTGGCACCGCTTCCTGGCCTTCCCCAACATCTGGTTCAAGCGCGAGTCCAGCGGCGACGTGGCGCTGGGCGCGCTCCTGCCGATGACCAGCCGCGGCGAGCCGATCGACTTCGAGGACCCGGCGGAGGACGCCGTCTTCGGCGTCTCGAAGATCGAGGAGTTCTCCTGGAAGGGCATCCTCGACTTCTCCACCTGCACCGAGTGCGGCCGCTGCCAGTCGCAGTGCCCCGCCTGGAACACCGGCAAGCCCCTCTCCCCCAAGCTCCTGATCATGGCGCTGCGCGACCACGCGCACGCCAAGGCGCCGTACCTGCTCGCGGGCGGCGGCAAGGACGCCGAGGGCGAGGAGAAGGGCACCGAGGAGCAGCTGAAGGACGTCCCGGCGGCCGCCCTGGCCGAGGCCGAGCGCCCGCTGATCGGCACGCTGGAGGAGAACGGCGTCATCGACCCGGACGTGCTGTGGTCCTGCACCACGTGCGGCGCGTGCGTCGAGCAGTGCCCGGTCGACATCGAGCACGTCGACCACATCGTCGACATGCGCCGCTACCAGGTGATGATCGAGAGCTCCTTCCCGTCCGAGGCGGGCACGATGCTCAAGAACCTGGAGAAGAAGGGCAACCCCTGGGGCCTGGCCAAGAAGCAGCGGCTCCAGTGGACCAAGGAGGTCGACTTCGAGGTCCCGGTCGTCGGCAAGGACATCGAGGACCTCACCGAGGTCGACTACCTCTACTGGGTCGGCTGCGCCGGCGCCCTGGAGGACCGCGCCAAGAAGACCACCAAGGCCTTCGCTGAGCTGCTCCACATGGCGGGCGTGAAGTTCGCCATCATGGGCGGCGACGAGAACTGCACGGGTGACTCGGCCCGCCGTCTGGGCAACGAGTTCCTCTTCCAGCAGCTCGGCCAGCAGAACGTCGAGATGCTGAACATGGCGTTCGGCGAGGACGCGGACGAGGGCATCAAGGTCGAGAAGGCGAAGAAGAAGATCGTCGCGACCTGCCCCCACTGCTTCAACACCATCGCGAACGAGTACCCGCAGCTGGGCGGCGAGTACGAGGTCATCCACCACACGCAGCTGCTCCAGCACCTCATCGACGAGGGCAAGCTGATCCCCGTCACCCCGGTCGAGGGTCTGATCACCTATCACGACCCCTGCTACCTGGGCCGCCACAACAAGGTCTACACCCCGCCGCGCGAGATCATCGCCAAGGTGCCGGGCCTGCGCAACGAGGAGATGCACCGTCACAAGGAGCGCGGCTTCTGCTGCGGCGCCGGCGGTGCGCGCATGTGGATGGAGGAGCGCATCGGCAAGCGCATCAACAACGAGCGCGTGGACGAGGCGCTGTCCCTCAACCCGGACATCGTCTCCACCGCCTGCCCCTTCTGCCTCGTCATGCTGACCGACTCGGTCAACGGCAAGAAGAACGACGGCAAGGCCAAGGAGTCCATCCAGGTCGTCGACGTGGCCCAGCTGCTGCTGGAGTCCGTCAGGACCCCGGCCGCCCCGGAGGGCGACGGCGAGAAGGCCGACGCGCCGGAGCCGGACCCGGAGCCGGTGAAGTAACCGCTTCCGTGCCGTGTACGAGGCCGGGCCCCGCGAGCGATCGCGGGGCCCGGCCTCGGTCGTTTCCGTGACGACCAACACTCTTGATCTCAACCATGCTTGAGGTCCTACCGTCGTAGACATGACGACGACGCCGCAGAACACCCAGCTGACCACCCCCAAGGCCGACGACGCCAACCTCGCCGGGCAGCCCATCGGCTACTGGAGCCACGCGACCCACAAGGCCGTCATCCGGCACATCCGCGGCGCCCTGGCCACGCAGGACGTCACGCAGCCGCAGTGGTGGGTCCTGAACCGGACCGTCCTCGTCGAGGGCGGCCTGACGAGGCAGGAGCTCCGCGAGTCGCTCACCGTCAACCTCGACCACCGGCCCGAGGAGATCGACCAGGCCCTGTACGGCCTCCTCGCCCGCGGCTGGATGACCGAGGGCGGCGAGGACCGCTATGTGCTGACCGACGCCGGCCACGAGGCCAAGGAGCGCATCTTCGAGGTCGTGCGCAGGGTGCGCGCGGAGATCCACGCCGGCATCACGGACGAGGAGTACGCCGCCGCCCTCACCGTCATGCGCCGCATGATCAGTAACGTGGGGGCCGACGAACTGCTCTCGCCCGACCGGTGGCTGCCCAAGCGGTAGCCACCGGTCCCCTGGGTTTTCCCCTAGGGGATGTCACAGGTCGGCCGCAAAGCCCGGCTTGTTCGCCCATGGGCGGCTACGGGAGCTCTCCGGAGCGGGTACGTTCGAAGGCGTGGCTGGATTCAGGATGGGACGAGGACGGGACGCCCAGGGCCCCGGGCCCGCGTGGCAAGGACAGCAGGCTCCGTACGGCGGCGGCCAGGGCGCACCCGGACACTCCGGCGCGCCCGGCGGCGGCTACGGGGACCAGCGGCAGTGGCAGGCGCAGGGACAGGGGCAGGGCGGCTACGACGAGCCGGAGTACTTCGGCGGGGGCGGACAACCCCAGCAGCAGCCGTACCAGCAGCCGCAGCCCCCGCAGGGCTACCCCCAGGACCCGTACTACGGGCAGGACGCGGGCCGCACCCAGCAGTTCAGCGTCGGCGAGGCACCGGACGCGTACGGCGGCTACGGCGACGGGCCCGCCGGCCCTCCCCCGCCGCCGCCCGGACCGCGGCTGCACTGGAAGGAGCTGCTGACCGGCATCGTGCTGCGCCCGTCGGCCACCTTCTGGCAGATGCGGGACCACCAGGTGTGGGCCCCGGCCCTGATCGTCACCTTCGTCTACGGCCTGCTCGCCGTCTTCGGCTTCGAGAAGGCCCGCGCGGACGTGCTGCACGCCTCGTTCGCCGATGTGCTACCCGCCGTACTGATCACCGGCGTGATCATGGTGGTCGCCGGGCTGATCCTCGGCGCGGTCACCCACACCCTCGCCCGGCAGCTCGGCGGCGACGGCATATGGCAGCCGACCGTCGGCCTGTCGATGCTGATCATGTCGATCACGGACGCGCCCCGGCTGCTCTTCGCGATGTTCCTGGGCGGCGACAGCACCCTCGTCCAGTTCCTGGGCTGGGCCACCTGGCTGGCGTGCGGCGCGCTGCTGACGTCGATGGTGAGCAAGTCGCACGACCTGCCGTGGCCCCGGGCGCTGGGCGCCTCGGCGATCCAGCTGGTCGCGCTGCTGTCGCTGATCAAGCTGGGCACGCTCTAGAGACGGCATGAAGGAAGGGCCCCTCCGGATTCCGGAGGGGCCCTTCCTTCGTACCGCTACGCCTTACGCGTCGAGGACCTGGCCCTCGCGCCGCACCACCGGCGGCTCGACGGACCACGGGAAGTTGATCCACTCGTCCGTCTTCTTCCAGACGTACTCGCACTTCACGAGCGAGTGACTCTTCTCGTAGATGACCGCGCTGCGCACCTCGGCGACGTGGTCGAGGCAGAAGTCGTGCACGAGCTTGAGCGTCTTGCCGGTGTCGGCGACGTCGTCGGCGATCAGGACCTTCTTGTTGGAGAAGTCGATCGCGTTCGGGACGGGGGAGAGCATGACCGGCATCTCCAGCGTCGTACCGACGCCCGTGTAGAACTCGACGTTCACCAGGTGGATGTTCTTGCAGTCCAGCGCGTAGGCCAGACCGCCCGCGACAAAGACGCCACCACGGGCGATGGACAGGATGATGTCCGGCTCGTAGCCGTCGTCCGCGATGGTCTGTGCCAGCTCACGGATGGCCTGCCCGAAGATCGGGTAGGTCAGGTTCTCGCGGATCTCACTCACTGTTGCTCTTCGCCCTGTTCCCTGGACCGTCTTAGCTGTGGACGGTCAGACCTGCGTGCGGTGGAAATTCTGGAAGGAACGCGAGGGCGTGGGCCCACGCTGTCCCTGGTAGCGGGAACCGTGCTTCGCGGACCCGTAAGGATGCTCGACGGGTGACGTCAGCCGGAACATGCACAGCTGGCCGATCTTCATCCCGGGCCACAGCTTGATCGGGAGCGTGGCCATGTTCGACAGCTCCAGCGTCACATGCCCGGAGAAGCCCGGGTCGATGAAGCCGGCCGTCGAGTGCGTCAGCAGACCGAGACGGCCGAGGCTGGACTTGCCCTCCAGCCGCGAGGCGACGTCGTCGGGAAGCGTGATCACCTCGTACGTCGAGGCGAGGACGAACTCGCCCGGGTGGAGGATGAACGCCTCGTCGCCCTCCGGCACCACCTCACGGGTGAGGTCCGCCTGCTCGACCGCGGGGTCGATGTGCGGGTACCGGTGGTTCTCGAACACCCGGAAGTAGCGGTCAAGCCGCACATCGATGCTCGACGGCTGCACCATCGATTCGTCGAACGGGTCGATCCGCACACGGCCGGCGTCGATCTCGGCCCGGATGTCCTTGTCTGAGAGAAGCACGTCTCGAGGATACGCAAAGAAGCCGGACAACCTGACAACGCGACCCCGGCCCCGGCGGGGGCCGGGGTCGCGCCGGTCGTCAGCTCCTCGTCATCGGCACTTCGTCATCGGTTCTTCTCGGACGTCACAGGGACGGAGTGCCGCAGCCGCGCGCAGCGGGGGCAGCGCAGCAGCCGCCCGGGACCGATCCGGGAGGATCCGAGATGCTGCATCGGGAACGAAGCGGTGCTGAACACGTGCCCCTCGGCACAACGAACGACGGTGCGCTCCATAGAGCTCCCTTTCCCCAAGTACATGACCAACAAAAGCCACATTAGGGGATGAATCGGACCGGCCGAAGCGCGGCACCCCGACACCCCCTCGCGGTTTGCCGGCCCCCCACGGTACGCCCCAACTCCCGCCCGCCACGCCCGCGTCCCCATCGCCACCACAGCGCCCTCACACGACAGGAAGGCCACCACGGCGAGCGCGCCGGGGGCCTTCGATGAGGTAGAGTGTGCGACGATGCGAGGCCCTGAGGGGCCTTCGCGCGGGCGTAGTTTAATGGTAGAACATGAGCTTCCCAAGCTCAGAGCGCGAGTTCGATTCTCGTCGCCCGCTCTTTTGAAACGGACCCCAGGCCGGATGGCCTGGGGTCCGTTGCGTTGTCGGGGGCTTTGGGAGCCCCCGACCCCGCTACGTCGTCAGGTGGGCGACCCGGCCGAGTTCCGGCCGGAGGGCTTCCGCCGCCGCCGGATCGGTCGTCCGCAGCAGCGCCCAGGCGGCGTGGGCGTTGCGGGCGACGCGGCGGGTCTCCACGTCCCGGGCCCCGGCCTGGCGGCGGCGTTCGGCGGTGAGCAGGTGGAGCCGGGTGGCCGCGGCCCAGTCGTCGCGCAGCAGCAGGGACAGCCAGGCGCGGGTGCCCAGCGCGCCGAGGGCGTGGGGGTGGAGGGGGCCGAGCTCCGCGCTCAGCGCCGTCTCCAGTTCCTCCGCCGCGACGGCCGCCCCGGCCAGGTCGCCGCGCAGTTCGGCGGCGACGACCCGGGCGAGCACGGCGGCGTGGTGGGGGGCCAGCGGTCCTGCCTGCTCCGTGGGCGCGGGCGCGGGCGTGGGCGGTACGACGGCCGGCGCCGGTACCGGGTGCGGCCCGTCCAGTGGGGTCACCGCGCCGTCGTGATCGACGATCAGGGGCCAGACCGAACCGTCCGGCTCCTTGGCGTTGATCCGCACCGGGTGCCCCCGGCGGGCGGCCCGGACGCGGATGTCGGCGAGTGCCGACGTACGCGCGTCCTGCCCGGGGAGGTTCTCGACCTGCTCCCCGTCGACAGTGGCTTCCCCCGTGGCACTGATGACGATCGTGTACACGGGCGTCAGGGGGACCGAGTCGAGGTCCGTCACTACAGGCATGGCCAATCAATCCTTACTTCCCGCCGGTCCCCTTCGGTTCCGCCGCACCGTCATCATCAGGATCATCCCGCGTTGGGGTAGTAGGGGGGCGACCAGCCCAGGTACTTGGCGCCCCACTTCGTCTCGATCGCGGTGGCCGGGACGATGGCTATCTCGCCCTTGCCCTCGATGTCGTTGGACGCGATGTTGCCGTCCCCGACGTAGATCGCGACGTGTCCGGCCCGGTGCCCGGTGTCCCAGAACATCAGGGCGCCCTTCGGCGGGTTGCGGTCGCCGTCGTGCCGCATGTCCTTGGGCATGATCTGCGTGTAGTGGTCGATGGCGTAATCGGTGCCGGAGAAGTTCCAGCCGTATGCGATCGAGGTGAAGGCCAGACACTTCTGGTACCAGTCCGCGCGGTGGCTGGCCGCCTCGGCCTTGGCCCACGCGATGGCGTCGTCGGTCGAGCGGCGGTTGACCACCTTGGCGGGCCATCCCGAGGCGCCGTCGTGGAACGGTTCGCCGGGTGCGGCGGGGGTGCCGTTGCCATTGCCGGTGGTGTTGCAGTTCCCCGGACCGCCGTCGGGCTTCGGGTGGCCGTCCTGCGCCGGCTTGTTCCCGGACTGCCCCGGCCGGCCCGGGTGGTTGTCGCCCGCGCGCTCCAGATCGATGCCGGCTTCCTTCGCGATGCTGCGCGCCTGGGTCTCCTTCGGCCCGTAGGCGTCGGGGAAACCGGATCGCTGCACCTTCTGGGCGGCGTCGTTGAGCGACATGCCCTCCCACGAATAGCTCGTCAGCCCCGGCGGGTCACCGCTGTCGCCGCCGAAGAAGAACATGTGGGCCGCGTACTTGGGGTCCATGATCTGCTCTTTGGTGCCCCAGCCCGTCGACCACTGCTGCTGGAAGAGACCGAGGGAGTCCCGGTCTCCATAGTTGATGTTGTCCAACTCCGACTCCGCCAGCGCCGTCATCAGCGCGATGAGCGTGGCGCGGCCGGGCAGCTTCCCGTCCTTGGCGACCTGGTCGATGATCTTCGCGTTCTCCACCTGGCGCTTGCGCAGCTCCTTGCCCGCCCCACCCGTCTCGTCCCCGCCACGCCCGTTGGCCCCGTCGTCGGCGGGCTGGCCGGGCTTGCCGCAGGCGGCGGCGGACGAGGCGCCGCCGCCGATGCCGGCGAACGCGCCGAGCAGGACCAGGAAGGCCATGAACAGGGCCGCGACCGGTACGCCCAGCTTGACCATGAGGGCACGCCGGGCTCCCCCCGCCGCCAGGGCGAGGGCTTCACGTCCGTTCAACGACTCAGACCCCCAGGACCCTGCCCACGCGCCAGCCGTCGTCGCCGCGCGTGATCTCGGTCAGCAAGACCTTGGTGTCGTTGTGCTTCTGGTAGCCGGCGACGGTGGTCTCGACGGTGACCCTCCGCCACACCCGCGTCGGGGTGTCCGCCTGCTTGCGCACACGGTCGTCGTCGGCCGGGCCGACGGTGACCTTGTCCACCGTGGCCACGCCGCCGTCGGCCACCAGCTGGTACCAGGCCTTGTCGTCGAACTGTTCGAGGTTCTTCTCCAGCGCCTCGGTCATCCACGGAGCCGCCCGCCGGACCGGGACCTTCTGGTCCTTGTCCACGGGCGGGTTGCGGGTCATATAGGCGCGCGCCCAGCCCTCGGCGGTCTTCTCCGGGGTGCTGAGGTCGGCCTTCGGCGCGGCACCGGAGGCGGCGGGGGACGGCGCGGCGCCGGGGCTCCCGCCCCGGCCCGCCCTGGCCTCCGCGCCCGGTGCGTCCCCGCCCGCCTGGACCACCGTCGACGGCGCCCCGGCGTGGTCGGGCCACCAGTGGTCGGCGGCCAGGCCGACGAGCAGCAGGCAGACCACCACGACGACCGCGCCACCCGCCGTGACGGGCTCGCGACGCCGCTCCTCGGCGATGCGCCGCTTGAGCTCGACCTTCTGGTCCTGCCGGTAGATCTTGCGGGCCCGCCGGCGCAGGGAGCGCTTGGGGGCCTGCTGGATCTCCTCGGGGTACTCGTACTCGAATCCGGCCTTGAGGAGCTCCCGCCACTCGGCGGAGTCCTTGGGCCTGTCCGCCTTGGTCACGAGCCGTTCCTCCTCCTGCGACGGCGGCCGGGGGCCGGAGTACGGGCCGCGGTGGCGGCACCGGAGGAGGAACGATTCTGCGGCTGGCGGTCACGCTGCTGCGCGGCACCGTTCCGGTGGGCCGCGGTCGCCGCCCTGCGACCGTCACTGATGCGCTGCTGCCGGGGCACGCCGCGCGGCGGCGGCGCCGAGCGGAAGCGGTAGCCGTCCTGGCCGTTGCCCCCACCGGGCCGCGCGGGCGACGGACGGCGCCGGTTCGCGGCCTGCTGCTGCGCCACGGCCCCCGTACGGCCGGCCTGTGCCGGCGCGTTCGCGTTCCGGCCCTGGGTCTTCTCCCGCTCCGCCGCTCCGGCCATGGACCGCGGCCGTACGGTGCCCACCGGGGTGGTGCGCCGCGTCGGCAGGTCGGCGGTCTTGCCGGCACCGCCGCGGTACGTGCCCGCGCCGGACCCGCCACCGGAGCCGCGTCGCCCGGCCGTACCGCCCGCGCCCTGCCGACCGGAGGTGTCCTGCCCGGCGCCCGAGGCGCCCTGTGCCGCGCCGCCCCGGGACTTGCCGCCTGTGCCCAGGCTGAGCGGCACGGCGGGGTTCTTGGCCATCCAGGAACCCATGGACGCGGCCTTGCCTATGTGGGAGACCTTCTCGTCGAAGGCCTGGGCGCCCTTCCGCGCACCGGCCATCGCCATCCGGCCTGCGCCCCTGCCCGCCATTCCGGCGCCGCGCAGGGACTTCTTGGCCGTCCAGCCCCCGGCCCGTCCCGCCAGCCTTCCGGCGCCGCGCGCCATCGCGGAACCGAACGCGGAGGCTCCCGGGCTCATGGCGCCGGTGACACCGACGATGCTCTCCATGACACCGCGGAACTTGAACGCCACGACCGCGCTGGTGATGCTGATGCCCGCCGAGGCGAACCAGCCGTACTTGCCGATCATGGAGACGCTGGCGGTGTTCAGGATCAGCACACAGCCGAGCACCATCGTGCTGACGAACGACTGGAGCGTGAAGCCCAACAGCATGTCGAACCAGCGCATTCCCCACTGTCTCGGTCTGCCGGGGATGACCCACATGCAGGCGAAGACCACTCCCGCCAGGAGCAGCATCAGCGCGCCGATGAGCGAGGCGAGCGAGGCGAAGGCGAGCATGATGGCCAGGGCGGCAAAGAGGACGACGCAGACGAAGGCGGCGATGGTGACAGGGACGCGGCCGGCGTTCTTGCCCTTGCGCCAGTTGACGGCGGGCTCTCCGACGCAGTCGGAGCAGACGTGTTTACTCAGCCAATCCTCGCGGGCACCTGTGTCATCGCCCTTCTCGTCCCAGAGCTTCTGGGCGTACTCCTTGCACACGTTCATGTTTCCGAACTCGGCAACACACCAGGGCGTTACGACGTACGAACGCCAGATGGCGTCCGCCGACTGACGCAGCATGTTGTCCTGCGTCGAACCGTTGAAGGCCACATCGCCCCCGATGTCGATGGGCTCCTTGGTCTCCTTGCCCATACCGGCGCTGGTGGCCTCCATGGCGATGGAACTGCCGATGCTGCGCACGGAGTCGATTCCGCCCACCCACGCCTGTGGCGTGGTCAGCAGTGACGCCGACAGGATTCCCGACGCGGCCACCCAGCCCAATTGACTGAGGGCGCTGCCCCCGGCCTTTCTGTGGTTGACCCACGCCACCAGCGCTCCCACCGCCAGGGCGGTGGGGAGCAGTGTCTCGGAGACGGCTCCGGCGGCGCCCGAGATGGCGTGGGTGATCGCCTCCTGGAGCTCCTTGACGGAGGTGAACTTGATGGCCCACTGCACGACGACCACGGCCGCCAGACCGACCAGGACCGTCAGGCCCATGAAGATGACGGCGATGCCCTGCTGGATCTGGTAGCCGATCTCGTCCCAGCCCAGCTGGCAGTCCAACTGGTAGAGACCGCTGCCGCTGTAGCGCTCGAACAGCGTCCCCGACTGTCCGGAGGGGCGGGTACTGGGCGAGGGCAGCAGTACGCCCATGCCCGCCGGGTTGTACTTGGACGTGTCCTTGGCGGAGGCGGCGCCGCCCGTCACCATCAGGGTGGTGAGTGTCCCCATCAGGGGGATGGCGAGGGTACGGAGCCGCGGAATCCTCACTTCGACCTCATGAGGGCGTCGCGCACGGGGTCGGCATGCCGCATCTCGGAGTCATAGATGTCCGCGTCCTGCTCGACCAGCCACGTGGCGCCCTCCTTGACCATGCGCAGGGCGACCCGTTCGGCGTGACGGCCCTCGCTGTTGGTGAACGTGGTCGTCACCATGAGGCCGGTTCCCGCGAGGTAGCGGTCGGTCGCCGGAACGGTCTCGGGGGTTCCCTCGAAGACGACCGTGGCCGGGCTGGCGTCACCATCGCCCGCGATGTTGGCCTTCGCGCAGTCGTCCACCGACTTGCCGTCCCGGCCCTGCTGGGTGGACAACTCGCACGCCTGACGCCAGTCCCGCTGGTGCACGGACTGCCGGTACTTGACCGCCACGGCCTTCATCGCCGCCTCGTCCTGCCCGAAGGCGCCCGGTGCCTTGGACGCACCGGAGGAGCCCGGCTTCTTGCCGTCCTTGCCGTCGCCGCCGTCCTTCCCGCCGTCCGAGGACGACGAGCATCCGGTCACCAGCAGGGCCGACGCGACCACCACGGCCGCGGCCGTCATCCGCTTCATGCGATTGCCTCCTGAGGTTCGGACTTGCTCATGGACACGGAGGACGGCTGTTCCGCCCCGATACCGGTCGTCTTCGGCGTCGTGTTCAGCAGCTCGAGAATCTCCAGCGACGGCACGTCGAACTGCACCGTCGCGCTGCTGAAGCGCCGGTCGCGCATGATGCAGTGGCCGTGGCGGATCTCCTGCGTCACATCGACGCCGATCGCCTGGATGAGCTGGCGCGTGTGGTCGCCCTTCGGCAGGTCGAGCAGCGCGGCCATCGCGTCCTGCTGTTCGGGCGTCGTCAGCTGGAAGCCGAAGACCGTGGTCATCTGCTCCACCAGACCCGTCAGGCTCGCCAGCGACTCCGGGTCCTGGGTGTCGACGACCAGCGCGGTGTGGAGGGCGCGGCCGACACGGGCGATGTATTGGAGGAAGGAGCTGCCCTCGCGGGTCGCCGTCAGGACGTGCACCTCCGGCACGGCCACGACCTTGCGCAGACCGCGCAGGTCCTTCCGGCCGGCCATGCTGATGCCGTACGCGAGCAGCGAGTGGACGAGGGCCACCGACAGGCGCTGGTGCACCGACCAGTCGTCGCGGTCGTCGTCCGGCGACGGCAGGGTGATGCCGGGGACCTGGACGACCCAGATGCCGGGGTTCGGCGTGATCAGCGTGGTGCCGGACGGCCTGCCCATGAAGGGCGCGCCCAGGCCCGTCAGCGACAGCTCGTAGAGCGCGTCGCCCGCCTCGCGGCTCAGCTCGTCGTCCGACTTCCGCAGCCGCTCGATGACCTTCCAGGTCGCGGGGTCGCCCTCGGCGATGACCTCGTTGACCGCGCTCTGGATCGGGGTCTCCGCGCCGCGCATCCGCAAGTGTTGCGGCAGCGCGATGCCGAGCTGGGCCGGGACCTCGGTCTGGGCGCGCTCGGCGCTCTCGCCGGAGAGGAGGGTGAAGAGGTCGGCGACGCCGGCGAACTGCGAGCCCGTCTCGATGAGATGGGCGTTGAGCCCGTAACGCTGACCGGCCGAGACGAGGCCGCCCATGTCGCCCTTGAAGTCCAGGGCCAGCACGAAGGAGCCCCGGAAGCCGGAGTCCAGCAGGGACAGCATCATCGCGGTCGTCTTGCCGCGGCCGCTTCGTCCGATGAAGGCCGAGGTCGTGGCGTCGCCGCGCTCGGAGCCGCCGGTGAGGTCGTTGCGTACGACGCCGGGCGTCGAACCGGTCAGATAGCCGATGATCGGGCCGCTGTCGTCGCCCACCGACGCGCCGCCCCAGAACCAGGAGCCGGCGAACGCGCCGACCGTCCGGGTGTGCAGCAGGTCCGGCACCCGCAGCATGTCGCCGGGCTGGGACTCCAGCCACAGCTCGCGCTGCTCCTCGGCGGCGACGCTGACCTCGATACCCAGTCCGCCGTAGAAGCCGATGACCGCGTCGCAGCGGTTGCGCAGGTCCTCCAGTGAGACGTCACTGCTGATGATCAGCCGGGGGTGGTCCTCCAGCAGCGTGACGTCCTCGCGCTTCATGTCGCGCGAGAGGGCCGTCATCGTCTCCTCGGTCTCCTCGATCTCCTGCGCGGTCTCGCCGGCGGAGTGCTTGGCGGCGCTCTGCCGCTGCTCCTTGGCCAGCCGGCGGACCTCGTCGATCTGCTTCAGCGCGTCCCGCTTGTGCAGCACCTTGAAGCGGACGGACGGCTCGGCGTTGACCGGCTTGACGTGGATGTCGCGGTCGAGGTCGTCGTCCGTGTACTCGGGCACGTACGTGATCTCGGCGACCGCCCGCAGCCATTCGCCGGCGCCCGGGGACTCCATCTCCTCCGGGAAGCCGTCCATGGTCAGCACCGCCGTCCACGCGGACGTCTCGCCGCGCTGGTCGACGATGCGCAGGTGGTCGGGGTAGGGCAGCACCCGGCCGCGGGTGAGCTGGGCCAGCTTGGCGCCGGTGATCGTGCCGTCGCCGTCCGGCGTCGGCAGCGGGGCGCCGCGGCGCTGCTCGCGCGCGATCATCCAGGCCAGCATCTCGACGGTGGCCGGCTGGGCCTTCCAGGGCGTGGTCTCCAGCTGGCGGCCCAGGCGCCGGGTCAGGGCGTCGAGCCGCGCGAGCTCCTTCGGGGAGACGGACGTGGAGCCGATGCCCATGGCGTCCTGGACGCCCCGACTGCCCCGGGCCTTCGCCTGCGTGGAGCGCTCCTGGATACGGACGCCGAGCAGCAGCAGCCGGGTGGGGAGCTCCAGGTCGTCGAGGCGCTCGATGCGGGTCTCCGCCCAGGCCGCGTAGTCGCCGGCCGAGAAGAGGCTCTCCGCCTCGTCGCGGTACTCGTTGGAGTTCAGCGGCGCCCAGAGCACCCTGAGGTGGCAGTCGTAGCCGGAGAGGGTGCGGGCGAGCGCGCTGCTGGCCTGGTCGTGCTCGGCGTCCCGGGCGCTCTCCGACATCAGGTCGGTGTTGGAGCCCGCGAGGACGAACCACGCCTCGGCGTGCGTCTCGGTGACGATCAGGCCGTCCGCGAGGGCGACGTAGCGGGGCGGCGGGGCGGAACGGTCACCCTCGACGCCGAGGAAACGGGCGATGCCCTTGAACAACTTCACTGTCGGGTACCTCTACCTGCCTTCGGGGCCGGGCCGGTGCGCCGCACTGCCCGTCCATGCCTGTTGGGCCGCGTGCGGGCCGTTCTGCTGAGCCGCCGCCCGCTCGGCGGCTTTGCGCTCCTTCGCGGAGAGGCCGCGCATCCGCGCGCGGTAGACGTGGTCCGGGCCGTAGAGCCGGGGCCGGGCGTCGAGCTTCGCCGGGCGGCCCGCCGTCGGCCTGGGCTCCTCGCCACCGAGGGCGCCCTCGAACACGCCCATGCCCGGGAGGGCCAGGAACTCGTCCGTCCGCTCGCCCAGACGGGCCCGGAGCGGCAGCCACTCGCTGCGGTCGGCCGCGCGCCGCCCGCCGTTGATGACGGGCCGGTGGCCCACCGTCAGATAGCGGATGGCCAGGGCCCACTGGGTCAGGTTCCACCGCCGCTCGTTACGCCGAGAGCGCTGCGCGCCGTAGAAGGTGATGAGCGCGGGCGGGGCGAAGTAGAGGGTGAAGAGGAACTTCGACGGGAATCCGAAGATGAGCAGGAGTCCACCCACCCAGACCGTGTAGATCACGGCACCGGTCACCAGGACGCGCCGCGAGGGGCCCTCGCCGAGGTCCATGCCGAACAGCTCGTGCTGCCGCGTCTCCAGGTCGAAGTGGCGGGTGAAGGTGTGCCCCACCCTCATGAACCGGCCACTTTGTTCCAGATCGCGATGAGCATGGTCTTCGCGGTTCCCGACGAGAAGACGAAGCCGGCCACGACCACTCCGGCCACGAAGTGGCCGAGGAGCTCGCCCCATTCACGCTTCGCGTAGTGGCCGACGGCCCTGACCGCAAGGACGATCAGGAAGATGTTTCCGGCGACCATGATCACCCAGGACTGGAGTTCGGCCCCAGTGGTCAGCGCGAGTTGCATCGGTATTCCCCCATGATGAGACGGTGAGACGGGCAGCGGTGAATGGATGGAAAGCCGGCGGACCGGCGAAGAGGAAAGGGGTGTCGGCGGTGCGGCGGGCCGGGCCGGCTACGGCGTGAATCCGCCGTGGACCTCGGCGACCTGCCAGCGCTCGGCCTGCGCCGAGGACACGCGGGTGAGCTTGACCCGGTAGGTCTGCTCGATCTCGGCCCCGCCGACGTTCCAGATGACGACGGCCGTGCCGACGCGGTCGGTGCCGCTGCCCTCGTCCACGGTCCAGTTGCGGATCGTGCCGAGCGTCATGCCGGACGGCAGGGCGGGGATGGAGGCGCCCGGCGCGGCGACCGAGTCGGACTCGCCCGCGGCGTACTTCGAGAAGAACTCCTCGACCACACCGCGGGTCTTGTCGCTGAACTCCATGTCGTTGCTCTTGGCGGCCGGCGCGGGTACGGACGGGCCGCTGTTCGGCACGCCGACGATGCCGGGCTCGCCGGTGACGACGACGCGGCCGGACGCCTGGACGACGGGAACCTCCAGGCCCATCCACCGGGTGGCGGAGGCGGGCTTGGCGTCCTTCTTGGCGTCGTCCTTCTTGGGCTCGTCCTTCTTGTCGCCCTTGTCCTTGTCCTTGTCGGCCGGGGCGGAGTCGGTCGGCGCCGGGCCGCTCACCAGGAGGTCCACCCGGACGCGGGCACGCTTGTCGCCGAGCACGGAAACGGTGCTCGGCAGGACGACGAGTACCTCCTGGTGCCCCTTGGAGTTCCAGCCGGCGGCGGTCTCGGCCCCCCTGGGCATGTCCCGCGCGAGGGCGCCGGCCCGCGCCTGCGGGTCGGCCTCGTCCCAGGTCAGATACGAGCGCGCGAAGCGCGCGGCGACCGCCTGGGCCTCCTGGACGGGGTACTGCGGACCACTGTCGACCTTGGTGGGGGCGGGCTTGGGCGGGGCGGGGGTCCAGAACCACGAACGGATGCCGGTGATCGCGGCGAGGGCGACGACGCCCCAGAGCACACCGCGGCCCACCTTCACGGCGAACTTGGAGCCGCTCTTCTCGTCCTCGATCTTCCAGGGGACCTGGCTGCCGGCGGCGGGCCTGGGCGCGCCTTCGGGCGCCGCCGGCTCGGTACGGGCGGGACCGGGCGTCTGCCCCTGGAGCCGCGCCGCGGCGTCCGTCCACTGCTGAAGGCCGGCGGGAGCGGGAGCGGGAGCAACGGTTGGCTGGGCCACCGGGGTTGCTCGTGTCGCGAGCATGTCAGCAGTCGGTGCGGCCGGAGCCTTGTCGCGCGGATCCGGCAGATTCAGTATTCGCCACACGACTGTCTTGAATGCGCTCAACCCTGGCGACCCTTCCCCCGTACAACGCCTGAGTGCGAGGACAGTACGTTGGCTGATTACTGATCGTCAAATGTCTTCATTTGACAACTAGTAGCAGAACAGTTACCAACTCTGTCCGCTTCGAAAGGCACAAAGTTCCGACAAGGTGGACTGTGCCGGAAACGCCCGCCCCCGGCTCGGGCCGGCGGGCGGGCCGGGGGCGGCCCTTTGTGGCCATTCTGTTGCGCGGGGCCCCTACGACATGGATCGGCCACGTCCCCGCGACTGCGTGGGCACGGGGTCGGCGACGGTGGGGCGGGCCTCGGAGCGGAGTGGCTGTTCGGCCTTCGCGCCCAGTCTGTCGCGCAGGTTGGGGCCACCGGTGTCCAGTGATTCGCCCAGGCCATCGGCGAGCGAGTTCGCCTGTTGCTGCTCCTTGGCAGCGGCCTCGGCGGCGTGCGTGGCCTTGAGATCCGCCTCCATGCGCCGGACGTGCTCGATGACCTCGGGGTCCAGGTTCGGATTGAGCGTGGCACGAATCTTGCGCTCGTTCAGCTCTTCGGCGCCCGGGGGGATGCGGACGTTCTCGTACCGCTCGTTCTGGAGAAGGTCCGACGCCTCCTGGTAGGCCTCGGAACGCTTCGGCTCCTTTTTGGTATTGAATTCCTCGAACTTCCCCGAGCGGGCCAGCTCATAGAGCTCGTGGTTGTCCGACTTCGCCTTGAAACTCTCCGGCGTGTGGAACTGGAGCTCGAACTTCTCCTTGGTCTCCGGGTGTTCCCACGCGGTGTTCACGCCCTTGTACACCGGGTCTTCCCAGGTGTTGTACTCGGCCACGGTCTCGTAGCCGCGCTCCCGGAGCTCCGCGTACGCCTGCTTCGTGCCCTGGACGTATTCGTCCGCTTCGAAGGTCAGCGTGTAGCGGTTGAGGTCGTCGACTTCCTCGCAGACCTCCTGGGCGTCACCACCGTTTCGCTTCACCTCGACGGCGGCCTTCCGGCGGAAGGAGTCCAGGCCCTTGAGGGAGTGCTCCAGCCCTTCCAGCCTTCCGCCCCGCCCGGCCGACTGGCGCTCGACCCCCTGCATGATGCCGTCGAGACGGCCGCGCGCCTCCTTGGCGGCCTCCCAGCGGGCGGTGACCAGGCGGTTCTGGTCGGCCGTCAGTTTCAGGTGGTCCTCGGCCTTTTCCGCCGACCCCTGCCACGCGCCGGTGTCCGAACTGCTCACAGCTGGGTGGCCCCCATCACCCCGCGCAGCTCCTGAAGGAGTCGCTCAGCCTCCTCGACCGTGATCTCCTCCAGGTGCGGAGGGTTGGTCTGCCGGGCGTCGAAGGCTTCGAAGATCGCGCTGTCGGGCTCCCACACATCGCCCTGCATGAACGTTTCATCGAAAATGCGCTCAGGGCTCCTCCGGCGCCGGACGACCGTGGTGGGGCCCTTGCCGGCCCGCCACCTGCGCTCGGACGAGTAGAACGCCCAGTAGGTCACCCAGCCCTGCCGGTCCGCCTCCAGCTCCGCGGCCCGCCCGGCGGTCACCGGGTGCAGGGCCCCGGGCCCGGGCACATGCTCGATGGTGCCCTTGACCTTGTGCCACCCCCAGTCGAGCAGCGACAGGAATTCCCACTCGTCCGCCGACCGCCGCCACAGGCTGGAGGGCCGCTCCGGCGTGTACGGCTGCGTCGCCTTGACGAAGTACTCGTAAGTGCTCTGATCACCCATCAGTGACCTTCCTTTCCGGATTCCATTCCGTAACGCCCGCTCTGCACCAGCACCGCCGCCTGCTCGTGCGCCTTCGAGAACTCCGGGCCGGACACGGCACGCACGCCCCGCATCCGCCCCGAGCGGTAGAGATCGTAAAGGAGCTGGTTCTCGGACTGGGCCGAATAACTCTCCGCCGTATGGAAGCGGATCTCGAATCGTGGCTCTCCGCCCGGACGCTGCCAGGCCGCCCGGAATCCCTTGTAGAGGGGGTCCTCCCAAGTGTTCCGTTCCGAGCCGGGGACGAGCTCGAAGCCCTGTTCGTGCAGGAGGGCGTATGTCTGCTGGACGCCCGCCGTGTAGTGATCGGTTGCGAGGACGAGGGTGTAGCGGTTGAGGTCCGTGACCTTGCGCACGAACACTTCCACGTCGACACGGAGGCGTTTGCGGGTGGCGGCCCGGCGGCGGAAGGCGATGAGGGACTTCAGGCGGTACTGCTTTCCCTCCAGGCGGGCCCCGTACGGTTCGGCCAACCGGGTCGCCAGGGTTTCCACGACCGTGTCGAGCTGGGGGTGGGCCGCGCGGGCCCGTTCCCAGCGGGCCGTGACGAGGCCGTTCTCCTCGGCCGTCAGGGACAGGGGACGGGCGTCGTCGGGGCGGGCGTCCTGCCAGGCGCCCACCGGCTTGTCGGTGTTCACAGGCCGATGTCCCCGTCCGCCAGCCGGGCCGCCTCCGTCGCGTCGATCTCCACCAGGTGCGGTGGGTCGGAGGGCCGGGCGCTGAGGAAGTCGTGAACGGCGTCGGTGGGCTCCCAGGCGCCGTCCGGGCCGTACGCCTCGTCGAGGACGCGCTCCGGGCTGCGCCGGCGCCGGACCACCGTGGTCGGCGGCATCCCGGCCCGCCAGTCCGGCTCGTCGGTGTGGTGGGCCCAGTAGGTGACCCAGGACTGACGGTCGGCGGCCAGTTCCAGCGCCCGTTCGGCCGGCAGCGGGTGGAGGATCTCCCGCTTCACGGGCAGTTTCTCCACCGCGTGCCACTCCCAGTCGAGGAGCGAGAGGTACTCCCACGTCTCGTCTGTCTCGTCCGTCTCGTCGGCCGAACGCCACAGGCCGTCCGGCCGGTCGACGGTGAACCCCGGCGGGACCTCGGCGAAGAACACGTACCGCGCGTTCTCCAGGCGCAGGCGCTCCGTCTCCGCCTCGGCGACGCGCGCGCGGAGGGCGGTCGTGTCGGTGGGGCGGCCGGGACGGTCCGGGGAGTGGTCGGTCTCGCACTCGCTGAACATGTAGTTGTGCCGGATGCGCTCGACCGTCGGCCACAGCCACATCTGGTGCCAGTACGCGAGCTCGGAGCCGGCACGGGCCGGGTCGGCGTCGGCCTCGACGGCCGCGCACCAGGCCGCGCGGAGGGCGGCGAGCTCCTCGACGACGCCGCCGTGTGCCGGCCAGCAGGGCCAGATGCGCAGGTGGAGCTGGGGTGCGTAGTGGCGGCCGAGCCAGTCGATCCAGTCGGCCAGGTCCTGCCAGTCCTTCTCCGTGGCGCGCAGGGACCACGGGAGGTGGCCGCCGGGAGACGACGCCGCCGGCGTCTCCAGCGCGTTCAGGCGGTCGAGGATCTCGCCAAGGATCTCCTCGACCTCGCCCTGTTCGCGCTTCACTCCCAGCGCGAACTTCTTGATGTGCTCCTCCAGCTCCGCCCGGTAGGCGGCGAAGTCCGAGCGCTTCAGTACGTCGTCAGCCACGTGTCGTCATCCCTTACAGCGGTCCGCCGACGCGCGCCGCGCGCGTGGCCTGCTCGGCGGCGCGCAGCGCCGGGCCGTCGGGGCTCTGGTCCCACGGCTCCAGCTCGACGATGACGCCCGGGGCGCCGCGGAAGAGGAGGAGGGCCCGGCCGTGCGGGAGCTGGCGGATCTCCTCGGGGCGCAGGATGCGGCGTTCGCGGTTGACCTCGGAGGTGGTGTAACCGAAGAGGCGCTGGGTGTCGCGGGAGGTGGAGAGCTCGGCCATCTCGGTCTCGCCGATGAGCTCGGAGAAGCGGCGCAGGGCCTCGATGTCCTTGAGGCCGCCCATCACCATGGTCGCGGCGGCGTTGTCGAGGAGGGTGGCTGCTTCCTTGTCGCCCCAGCGCTGCCCGGCCTGGGCGAGGGACTGGAGGGCGTAGACGAGGTGGATGCCGTAGCCGCGCGCGTCGGAGGCGAGCGCGGGGAGCTTCGGCAGCGGGGCGACGTTGGCGACCTCGTCCAGCACCAGGCGGAGGAAGGGGTCGAGGCGGCCGGACGGCGTCCGGGGCGCGCGGCGCTTGGCCGCGTCGACGACCTCGCCGAGCAGCATGGTGGTGAGCGGGGAGACGTTCGTGGAGGCGTTGGAGTCGCTGATGAGGACGAGCGTGTCGCGGGAGGCGACGAAGCGGTCCGCGTCGAAGACCGGCACGCCTTCCTGGGGGGTCACACAGCGCAGGACCTTGCGCAGCGCGAGGGGTTCGAGCTGCGCGGCGAGGGTCTGCCGGGTGGAGGCGACGGTCTCGTCGGCGCCCGTGGAGACGGAGCGCAGCAGGACGTCCCAGCCGGGCTCGGCGCCGGGGTGGTCCGTGAGGATGGCGCGGGGTTCGCTCGCCTTCTCCAGGTTGGTGGCCCAGCGCAGTACGTGCTCGATGGTGCGGCCTTCGAGCGCGGCCGCGTGCAGCAGGCGGGTGAGGGCGGACGAGGCGGTCTGCTGGAAGAAGCCGGCGTTGGTGGACGAGCCGTCGTCGGCGCCCATGCCGACGGAGAAGGACAGGGCGCGGGAGGTGGCGGTCTCGCCGTCCTGGCAGCCGGCGACCGGGTCCCACACCATGCGCTCGGGCCAGCCGACCGTGTCGAGCGGGTCGAAGACCCACACCTTGCCCTGGCGTGAGCGCGGCTGGGCGATGACGTCGAGGACGTCGGCGCGCGTCGAGGTGACGACGAGCGGGCCGGGCGCGTCGAGGCAGGCGGGGATGACGACGTTGCGGGACTTGCCGCCGCCGGAGGGGGCGATGACCGCGATGGAGTCCTCCGGCGTGGCGACGAGCGGCTGTCCGGTGCCGAGCTGCCGGCCCATCCGCCAGCCGAACTCGCGCAGTTCGGCGCGGGCGACGGCCCTGGCGTCGTGGCGGCCGTCCTTGCCGGCGAAGGTCGTGGCGCGGGTCTGCGCGGCGGCGGCCCGGGCACGGGCCTCGCCGAGGTCGCGGCGGGCCTCGACGGCGGAGGCCAGGCCCTCACCGCCGGCGCCGTGGACACGCCGGGCGCGGGCGCGCACGGCCAGCGTGATCAGGGTGATGGGCAGGGCGATGAAGGCCAGCCAGACGCAGACGGTGACGGCGGGCGAGGCGGCCCGGATGCCGTCCTCGGTCAGTCCGTCCAGCGGCCGGTGGAGGGCGAGGGCCTTGACGGTGGCGGCGACGTCCGTCACGGCCATGTCGTCGGCGGTGGCCACCAGGGCCAGATGCCAGGTGGCGAAGAGCCCCGCCACGACGGCGACACCCTTCACCAGGGCTATCTCGCCCTGGGGCCCGGTGCCCTTTTCCCTCTTCCGTCCCGTGTCCCGTGCGTTCGCCACGCGCGACCCCCGTCCTCGCCTGCGTTCCTGTAGGAGCCCAGACGGTAACACCCCTGATTCCAGCGAAAGTCCCTGGTCAGGGCTGTTGGAAGGGAGGGTCCGTGCTGTCCTGGCCGCGGGATCGCCCTCTTATGGCGCTTCGTCCTCGTCCTCGTACGGCGCCTCTTCCAGCAGCCGTTCGCCGATGTCGTCGGACCAGGCCCGGGCCCAGCCGCGCAGCTCGGCGACGCGGTCCTCCGCCAGCCCGTACGCGGTGAACTCGCGGTCGTCGATCCAGTCGGCGCCGTCCAGCCGGGCCCGCAGGTCGGCGAGGTCGAAGGCCTCGTCCCAGGCGTGCCGTCTGCCGAACTCCTCCAGTTCGGCGGGCGGCCAGTGGGCGGAGGCGGCGTGGACGTCGATGAAGTCGCGGGCGAAGCCGCGGGCGGCCAGGGCGCGGACCTTGGTGCCGACGACGTCCTCGGCCGCCAGGGAGGGGCCGAGCTCCGTCGGGACGAGCGGGCGCCAGACCGTCTCCTTGAGGATCTGTACGGCGCGCTCCTCACCGGTCTCCGGGTCGGTCACCGCGAAGCGGGCCGACAGCGGGTCGGTCTCGGCGTGTCCCACCTGCCAGCCGTGTTCCGTAAGGGCCGTGCGCAGTGCCGCGACGACGGCGGGCATCGGCTCCTGGCTGTCGGTGGCGAGGGCCGCGTTGCCCACGGGCCGGGCGGTCAGGCCGAGGGCCCGTAGGGCGAGGCCGCCGGTCAGGACGAGCGGATACGCCGTCCCCGCCGTGACGAGGTGGGCGATCAGCCGCCGGAGGGACCCGGCGATCGGCTCAGGGCCATCCGCTTCCATGGCCGTGATTATCGCGCAGGGAATGATCACCACGCGCGGTCGCGGGGCGCGGCCGTGCCGCGCCCCGCGAGTGTCGTCGTCAGTGCTGCGGCCAGCCGTCCAGCTGGCGGTGGACCTTCACGGACGGGCGGGCCGGGTGGGCGGCGGTCAGCGAGGTGGGCCGGGAGAGCAGGTCCTTGACCTCGTCGGCCAGGGCGTCCGCCTGGCGCTTGAGGTCGGCGGCGGGCACCCGGGAGGCGCTCAGCGCGTCCAGCCTGCGGTGGATGTCGGCGAGCCGGTGCTGGGCGTCGGCGGTGAGCCGGGCGGGCGTGGCGGTCGAGACGACGAACTGGTAGGCGCCCGCGAGGGTCTGGCAGCCGACGCAGTGCTCGTTGACGGCGTGGCCGTTGTTGACGGCGGAGAGCCGGACGTTCTGCCCCGAAAGGGTGACGACCTGGAAGGACAGTGCCACCGAGCGGCAGGCGTCGTCGGCGGTGCACCCCACCGACTTGGCGTCCGCGCGGTTGCCGACGCGGGCCGCCGCGACCGTGCCGAACTGGTGGATGGTGAAGCTGTCGCGGTACTCGATGTGGTGCCGGTGGTCCGCCGTCGTCCGGACGCCGTCCTGGGTGACGGCGATGGCCTCGGCGGCCTGGGCCGGGCCGGTGGCGGCCACGGCGAGCCCGGCGACCAGCAGACCGGCCCGCAGAAAGTGGCGCGAGAGGTAGGCGTTCATGGAGTGCTCCTTGCGGCGGAGTGACTGAGTGGATCAGTGGGTCGCGGCCGGCGACGCCGTCGGCGAGGGCGCCGGGGGCGACGGGGGCGCGGTGGTGGGCGCCGGAGCCGGAGGGCTCGCCGGCGCGGGGGCCGGGGCGGGCGGAGCGGACGCGGCCGACGGGGACGCGGTCGCGGCCGGGCTGGGCACCGGCTTGGGTGCCGGGGAGGGCGGCAGCGCGGGGGGCTTGGGGGGCGCGGTGGTGGGCGCCAGGACGATCGGGGCCGGGACCGCGGAGGGCTTGGGGGCCGGCGCGGGGCCCGCCGCCGGGGCGGCCGGGGCCGGAGCGGCCGACGGGGGCGGCGAGGGAAGCCCGGGGGCGGCCGACGGGGTGCGCCAGGGCAGCGGCGAGAGCGCCGGGCCGGCCGCGTCCGGGGCGGCACCGCTCGGGGCGCGTCCGGCGATCGGGGCGTGCGCGATCGCCTCGGCCGGGTCGGGCGGGGGCGGCACGGTGGGGACGTTGGGCTGGAGGATCGGCGCGATCGGCGGCTTGGGCGGCAGCGGCTTGGGCGTGACCCCGCTGGTCCAGGCGTAGGCGAGGACCGTGGCCACGGCGGCGACGGCCAGGACGAGCGCGGTGCGCAGCCGGGGGCGTCCGGCGGTGGCGCGCAGGGCGTTGCGGCCGAGCCGTCCGGAGAGCCGGATGGACAGGTACGTCATGCCGGCCAGCGGGACGATGAGCATCAGGCTGCCCAGCACTCCGGCGAGCCCGGCGGCGAGCTGGCCGTCGGCGAACGCCTCGTAGGTGCCGCTGAGTTGCTGGGTGAGGGAGCGGACGCCGGTGGCGATCAGGCGCGGGAGGTTCCACAGGGCGTAGGCGACCTCGGCGGCCAGCAGCGGGACCATGGTCAGCACCCAGGTGGTGACGACGGCCCGGGTCCTGGGCTTGAGGTCGGCGACGGCGGGGTCGGTGCCGCGCCAGGGCAGCGCGCTCAGCAGAATCGGCTTGATCTTGCCGTAGAGGTCGGGCACTCCGGCGAGGTCGCCGAGGATGAAATAGCCGTCGAGCCGGACGGCGGGCATCAGCTGTTCCAGCACCTCGAAGTGGCCGAGGTAGACCGCGCAGAGCAGGAAGGGCTGGCCGGTGGCGAAGTACAGCCCGGTCAGCAGCAGCATGAAGACGACGTTGAAGTAGACCCCGCCCAGGTCGGTGCGGATCCGCCCGGCCCGGCCGATGCGGTAGACGTCGGTGACGTCCGTGTACATCGAGGGCCAGATCAGGAAGAGGCCGCAGCCGATGCAGCCGGGTGTCGCGCCGTCGTATCTGCACGCCGAGGCGTGGCCGAACTCGTGGAAGACGAGCGAGGCGACGGTCAGCCCGAAGACCACGAGCAGCAGCAGCGGCTGGTCGAGGACGTTGAGCACGGGCGTCATCGCGCCGTGGAAGCCGAACAGCCAGGTGTCCATGGCCAGGGCCAGCAGCAGGACGAGCGCCACCACGGGCGGGCGGTGCAGCCAGGCCAGCGAGCGGGCGATGACGGCGACCCGCCGCTCGTTGAAGATCACGCGGTGGCCCTTGAGGGCCAGCAGCAGGTCGGAGCGCGGGGCGTGGACCTCGTCGCTCTCCTGGCCGGGCGGCACGGTGATGCCGAGCGGCTGGAGCTTGGTCTCCACGAGATAGGCGATGTTGTCGGCGCTGACCTCGCGGCCGAACGAGACGCTGACCTCCCGGGCGATGGCCCAGGTGTCGCGCCGCCCGTCGACGGCGGAGGCGACCAGGTGGAGCAGCCGGGAGAGCTGCACCACCTGGCCGTCGCCGCGACGGGCGATGTACTTGGGCTCGGTGAACCCCGAGCCCTGGTACTCGCCGTGCAGCCGCAGCCCGGCGCTGAGCCGTGGGACGACGGCTTCCGCGTCGGGCGGCGGCAGGGTCCCGGTGGTCTCCCCCTCCCCGTACGCCGGTGGCAGGACGTACGGGATGGTCTCCCCCTCCCCGTACGCCGGTGGCAGGACGTACGGGAAACCGCCGGGCCCCGGCACCGGGGCTCCGTCGTCCCCTGTCCGGACGTCGGTCCCCCCGGTGCCGAAGTGGATCGTCGTGGTCGTGCCCGTGGTGCGGCGACGGCGGCTACGGCCGGCCTCGTGGTCTCCGACCACCGACATCTTGTTCCCCCTGGACGAAATTCGACGGATCCACCCCTGTCCCCAACCCCCAAGCCCCCCCTGGGGATCGGCGGACCGCGCTTCCCCTGGACGCGGTCCGCCGAGCGCGTGGGCCGGGTCGGCCTACTGCTTGATGGAGATGGACTGGGCCGCCTCGGACTGCGCCACCGCCAGCGGCGAGTTGTCGTTCACCGCGAGCGACTCGTTGTGCGCGTGGACGTTGGCGATGTGCTTGGTGACGCTGGTGGTGCGGGAGAAGCTGAACTTCAGCTTGCCCAGGGCCTCACGACCCGGCAGCAGCTCGGCGGACTCGGCGTCGAGCTCGTGCGCGTTCATGCTCATGGCAGTGCCTTTCTCTGACGACGTGCGAACGATGTGCGAACGAAGTGCCGGTGGCGGGCCGCGGGCGGCCGGAGCCGGCCGCGGCCCCCGCCGCTACTGCTGGATGGCGATGGTCTGCGTGGCCGCCGACTGGGCGACGGCGTCGGGCGAGCAGACGTTCAGCGCCGTCGACGTGTTGTGCGCCGAGACGTTGGCGATGTGCTTGGTGACGGTCGTGGTGCGGGAGAAGCTGAACTTCAGCTTCCCCAGGGCCTCACGACCCGGCAGCAGCTCAGCGGACTCGGCGTCGAGCTCGTGCACATCGAGCATGGTCGTCCCCCTCGGGATGGTGGTCCGCGATGACGGACCGCGGTGTCGCAACCGGACCCGGGCAGGACCCCCCGGCTCGCGTCCGATGCGGTCGGACAAGCTGTCCAACGAGATTGGACAGTAGTGGGGTCCGCCGACGCCGCGCAAGGGGTTCCCGAAGATCCCCTCTGGACGGCCTCCGTAGAATCGGTTCACCCGAGCGCGCCCGAGCCAGCCGAGAGCAGGAAGCGACCTTCAGTGACCAACGCACTGAGCCAGATCATCAAAGATCGCCTGGACCGGCAGGGGTGGTCCTACGGGGAGGTCGCCCGCCGGGGCGGCGTTCCGCGGTCGACCGTGCACCACCTGGCCACGGCCGAGCGTCTGGTGCGGATGCCGCAGCCGGCCACGCTCGAAGGACTGTCGCGCGGTCTCGATCTCCCCCTGGACACCCTGCGCCGCGCGGCCGCCGAGGCCTGCGGGATCCACCTCTACCCGACCGCGGAGCCGGCCCCGGACTCCAGGGAGCCGGCCGCGCCGGCGGACCCGGAGGTCGATCTGCTGATCGCGAGTGTCCAGCGGCTGTCCTCCGACGACCGCCGGCATGTGGCGGCGCTGGTCGAGTCGTTGCTCGAACGCTCGCCCAAGGACCACCCGGACGGGGGCTGAACCACCCCTTCGGGCCCGCGAGTTACGTACCGGACGTCGGCGGCGACGCCCACGGTTCCCTGGACCACCGGATTCCGGCGAATATTCGCGTCCGCCCGAGGAGCGCGTCCCCACCGGGCTATCGTCTCGGTCTGCCCGAAGCCAGGGGGAATGCGTGCTCGTTGTCAGTGGTGCCTCGACGTCCAACGCCGTCGTACGGGGGCGCTGTGGGGAATCCGTGGTCCTGCTCTCCGGTGAGCTGCCCGAAGTGCTCACCGAACGGAGCGTCGCCGAACTGCTCGACCTGGCGGCCGCCGTGCTGACCGGCGAGGAGATGGCCATGTTCCGCGACTGCCTGAGCGCGCTGCGCCGGGGGGAACGGCTGGGGCACCGCCGTGTGGAGGTCGGCGGCGCGGTGCTGACCATTTACCACGAGAGCTGAGACACAAGAGCCGGGACAAGAGGGCTGGGACAAGCGGGCCGAGGCAAGAGGGCTGAAAACGGAAGGGGAGCCGCCCCCGGCCCCGAGACCGGAGGGCGGCTCCCGCACCGGGCGGGTCAGGCGCGGCCGTCAGTGGCCATGACCGTGACCGTGCCCGCGGACGCCCAACTCCCCGAAGAGACCTCCCTCATTGCCGGAGCCATTGCCCGACAGGATCGGGATGTCGTCGAGGATGTGCGACAGCGGGTCGTCCCCGTCGTTGATCGTCGAGTTCTCGGTGCACATCTGCTGCTGCTGCGAGGACAGGATCGGGATGTCCTGGAGCCCGACGCCGAGCACACCGATGAGCGACTGGGCGCCCAGCTTGCCGATGGCGATGCACGGCTTGTTGAACGAGCCGTTGATCAGACCCATCTGGGGGCTCATATAGCCGCTGGTGTAGGTGTTGCCGTACATCTGCATGGCGCCGTTGGCGTTGTAGACGTCCCTGGCGTCACCCCCGCCGTACGCGAACGCGGGGGCCGACGACACGCCGACCGCGGAAACCGCGAGCGCGGCCGTGGCCACAACCTTCTTGAACACGTTTCTTCCTCAGCTCCGGTCGACGGAATTCCTGGACGCTCTGCCTAACTCGGAGCGACCGCGAAGGTTATCGGCCTTCATTCCTTCGGCCCAGCGCGGGAAAAAGGGGAGTCCCCCCGCAGCGGGTCCCGCACACCCGCCGCAGAGGGACTCTTGTCCGTAGCCGGACGGTCCGGTCAGTGACCGTTGCCCGAGCCGTTGCCCGACAGGATCGGGATCTCGTCGAGGATGTGCGACAGCGGGTCGTCCCCGTCGTTGATCGTGGAGTTGTCGGTGCACTGCTGCTGCTGCTGCGACGTGAGGATCGGCACGTCCTGGAGGCCGATGTTGAGGACTCCGATGAGGGACTGGATGCCCAGCTTGCCGATGCCGATGCACGGCTTGTTCAGCGTGCCCTGGATCAGGCTCATCTGCGGGCTTTCCTTGCCGCCGGTGAACGTGTTGCCGTAACCGGTCTTGGCACCATTGGCGTTGAGGACATCCTGGTCGTTTCCGATGGCCATCGCCGGCGAGGCGACGGCGCCGACCGCGGAAGCCGACAGGGCGGCCGTGGCGAGAACCTTCTTGAGCACGTCTATGCCTTTCGATCGAGTAGCGCCCCCACAGAGAAAGCGCTCTGAATAACTCCGGCCCATTCCCTGGGTTGCGGGGTTTCACTCGTTCGATCCAGTGGACGCGCTAGGTCCGATCGGCGTTCATAGCCAAATCCAAAAGACCCTCAACGGGTCAGTCGTCGATAGGAAAAAATGCTGGTCAGCGTCACGTACCGATATTGCCCGCCACGCTCGCTGCGCAGTTCGCCGCGCTCGATGAGATGGGCCACGGTCCACGGGGAGAGCCCCAACAGCGAGGCCGCCGTGCGCACCGGGACGCTCAGCCCCTCGAATACCGCGGGAAGGGGCTCCGCCGGGGAACGACCGGCCGGAGCCCGGTCGTCCGGCGCGGCGTCGGCGGGCACCTCATGGCGCGTACCACCGGCCGCGGCGAGACCCGTCGCGTAGTAGTCGTGTGCGTAGTAGTCGATCGCGGCAGCAACATGTCGTGCCATGTCGACGCGCACCATCCCCTCGGTCCAGTCACATTTACGTACCTGCCGCCAGGCTAGTCAGCTCGGTCGGAAGCGTAAGAGTCCCCTAGCCGGGCGTCAAGTATGGTTTCGCCTTGCCTGCCGTCCGGCTAGATTCCCTCCGTCGCACCCGTCCCGGCTGCCACAAGGGCACCGATGAGGGGGGTCGCCCGTTACTTACTTGCCGACGGGCTAGTTATGACCTTAAAGAAAGCGCACCACGGACCAGCAGGAGAGTGAGCCCATGGGCAGCACATCCCAGGCACGCAAGAGCGACACCCGCGAGCGCATCCAGCGAACGGCCCTCGATCTCTTCGTCTCGCGGGGCTACGAGAAGACCTCCCTACGGGAGATCGCCGAGGAGCTCGGCGTCACCAAGGCCGCGCTGTACTACCACTTCAAGACCAAGGAGGACATCCTCGGCGCCCTCTCCGACCAGCTCGGCGGCCCCGTCGACGAACTGATCGCCTGGGGCCGGGACCAGCCCGCCACCCTGGAGACCAAGCGCGAGCTGCTGCGCCGCTACAGCGCGGCCCTGCGCGAGGCCGCGCCGATCTATCACATCCTCCAGGAGAACCAGGCGACGCTGCGCGAGCTCGCCATCGGCGAGACGCTCCGGCAGCGGGTGACGGCGGTCTCCGGGCTGCTCCACGACGGCGAGGCGCCGCTGGACACCCGGGTGCGCCTCTCCAGCGCCCTGCTGGCCGTCCACTTCGGCGCGCTCACCCTGGACGCGCTGCCGGGGGACCGTGAGGCCAAACGCGCGGCCGTCCTCCGGGTCGCCCTGGAGATCCTGGACTCCACCGCCCGCGAGAGCGCCGCGCGGGCCGTCACCGCGGGCTGACACCCGGGCTGACGTCCCGCACCACGGGAAAGGCCGGGCCGGCCGCTTCGTAAAAAGTGGCTGGCCAATACAACGGTTCAATACCGTCACGTCGGTTTGCTCTGCTGCCGACGAATGATTTCAGCCGCCACTTTCCGGCCAGCTTAAGAGAAACGGGTGCCCTGCGGCACCCTTTTTACGGAATAAGACACTCCGGAATAAGACACTCCACCCCGGTGGGAAAGCCGGGAAAACGGCCCGCGGTTCAGCCCACCCCGGCCGGCGCGGCCTCCAGGGCGCCCTCGGCCTCGGCCGCCGACCGCAGACGCTGCCGTTCCGCCTCGGCCAGGGCCCGGGCACCGCGCCCGGGGGCCAGGTCGAGCCGGGCCAGCACCGAGGGCACGGCCACGCTGGGCATCACGTGCTCGTAGAGGATCGTGGCGCGACGCTCCAGGTCGGAGCGGTTGTTGATGGCCTGGGACATGGTGTTGATGCCGGCGTACGCGCCGACGATCAGCTCCGCGGTGTCGGCCGGGACCACGTGCGGCAGCACCTCACCGCGCTCCTTGCCCTCGGCCAGGACCCGCGTGTGGAGTTCCGTCCAGCCATGGAAGGGGCCGCTGCGGTTGAGGTTCGTCGAACCGTGTTCGAGGGTGAGCCGGACGCTGCCGCGCAACAGCGGGTCCACGAGCAGCCGATGGGCGAAAATCATGCCCATGTCGACCAATTCCTGCATCTTGGACGCCCGGCCGGGCTCGGCGGCCGGGAGGTCCGTCATCATCTGGGCATCGATCACGGCGAGCGCCAGCTCCTCCTTGGAGGCGAAGTGGAAATACAGCGCCCCCTTGGTCACTTCGGCCCGGGTCAGGATCTCCGTAATGGTGGCGGCGTCGTAACCCCGCTCGTCGAACACCACCGCGGCCGCTTCCAGAATGGACTGGCGAGTCCTGATCGCGCGGTCCTGCTTTGCCACGGTCTGCCTCCGGATCGATGAGATAGCTCCGCCGCGTCCCGGCGGCGAGGGCGACATGTCGCCGGCCATACGTGCCGCGGTCGCCCCGGAAATCAAACCGGCGAGTACGTATCCTATCAAGTGCCGTCTGGCAACATGGCGCAATACACTCGATACCAATTCGTCCGGGGCGGCGCGTCCGGTCGCCCAACTCCCGTGTCACACCATGTGGAAGCCGCCGTCCACGGGAACGGTGGCGCCGGTGACGAAGGACGAACGGTCGCTCAGCAGCCAGGCCGCGGCCTCCGCTATCTCCGCCGGCTCGGCGGTGCGGGGCTGGGGTGACGCCGCGTGCAACGCCGCCTCCATTCCCGGGTTCCGCTCGAACCACTCCGCCACCACCTCGGTGCGCGTGGTGCCCGGGGCCACGGCGTTCACCCGGATGCCGCTCGCCGCGTATTCGGCGGCCGCCGCCCGGGTGAATCCGATGACCGCGTGCTTGGCGGCCACGTACGGGGCGGCCACGGGAGTGGCCAACAGCCCGCCCACACTGCTGTTGTTGACGATGGACCCTCCGGTTCCGCCCTCCAGCATGGCGGTTATCTCGTCCCGCAGACAGTTCCAGGTGCCCCGGGCGTTGACGTCCATGATGGCGTCGTAGAGGTCGTCGTCCATCAGATGCAGCGGAGTGCGCCCCTGGCCCCAACCGGCGTTGTTGAAAGCGGAGTCAAGTCTTCCGTATCGTTCCACGGCGAAGGCGACGGCACGGGCCGTGTCCTCGCGCCGGGTCACATCGGTGACCACGTACGCCGCCTCGGCCCCCTTGTCGCGCAGCTCCGTCACCAGTTCGCGCAGCCGGTCCTCGCGCCGGGCGGCCAGCACGACCGTCGCCCCCTCACGGGCGAACACCCGTGCGGCCGCCGCGCCGATGCCACTGCTGGCACCGGTGATCAAGGCGATCCGGTCCCGCAGCAATCCCTGGTCACTCTTCATCAAGGGAACCCCTTCACTCACGCTCCGGCAGCGGTACCGTCGGGGGCGGTACCGTCAACCGGCTCCATGATGCTGGTTCGTCAGGCGTCGCCCGGCCCGGTGGGGGCCGCCCACGACGTCCCGGCAGCGGCCTCCGCGTCGACGGTGCGCAGCAGCGACTCGTCGATGGCGGAGAGCGAGCCGGCCAGGTGCCGTACGCCCGCCGCCCGCATCAACTCGCCCTGGAAGCCGTGGGCGAAGCCGGAGGGGTGCCCGATGAACGCCACGCCGAGCTCGCGCGCCGCCTCCGCGACCCGGGCGACGTCGTCGATGAACACCGTCTCGTCGGGACGGAGCCCGAAGATCTCCGCGATCTCCTTGACTCCCGGCCGGAAATCGTTGGTGCAGACGTACCGGGGGCCGTCGAAGAGGTCCGCGTACGCGCCGAGGTGGCGGTCGAAGTGAGCGGCCGCGAGGCCGCCGTAGCAGACGACGCGCAGGCCCAGGGCGCGCAGCCGGCGCAGCAGGTCCACGGCGCCGTCGAGCAGCCGGACCGGGTCGTGCTCCAGATACGCGGCGCGCTCCTGGAAGTAGACCTCCAGCACCTTCTCCGGCGCCCAGTCCACCCCGGCCGCCGTGCCCAGCGCGCGGGCCGCCACCAACTGGGGCTGGGAGAAGACGTCGTACTCCACGTCGGCGGTGTACCGGCCGCCCCGGTCGGTGACGAACCGGTGGATCACCGGGCTGAACGTGTCGTTGAGAAGGACGCCGTCGATATTGACGGCGGCCAGCCGTATCCGTCGCAGGGACCCGACCACTACCGACCTCCATTGTCGAACGAATGCACAGGCGGGGGAACGTCTCCTCGAATTACAAAGCGACGCACCGCGATTGCCCCAGGTGAGAGAGGTAAATCACATCGGCGCTGAAAGGCCGTCACCCGCCTTGTATCTTGACCCCCCGAAGGGCGTTGGCCGGGGGGCCGTCAGCAGCTCGAGAAGCTCTGACAGCACGCACCTTGACATATCCGCAGTCGATCCTGGGCGCAGCATGCTGATCCGAGGGGGAACCATGTCCCAGACCACCTCCGCCCCGGCGTCCTTCGCCCCGGCCCTGCCCCGGCTGACGACCACCGTCCCGCGTGAGTACGTCCACCGCGCGGCGGTCGCCGAGGTGTTGCTCACGGGCTGGCGCAAGGTCGAGGCGAACCGTTTCCGGGTCTGGGCCCAATGGCCGCGCGGCCACAGTTTCTTCGCCCCGCTCCGGGGAGTGCAGCACGATCCCATGCTGATCGCCGAGACCGTACGGCAGATCGGCTCGCTGCTCGCCCACGCGGAATTCGACGTACCACTTGGATTCCAGTTCCTGATGTGGCACCTGGACTACGCACTGCGTCCCCAGCACACGACGCTCGAGTCCACCCCCGCCGAGCTGGTGCTGGACGTCGAATGCTCGGAAATCCGCCGCAAGGGCCGAAGCTTCGGCGGCATGCGCTACGACGTGGTCATCCGCCGGGACGGGGCGATCGCGGCCACCGGCAGCGCCTCGTACACCTGTACCTCTCCCGAGGTCTACCGCCGACTGCGCGGCGATCGGCTCCCCGGCACGCCGAACGTGCTCGGCGCCCCGATGCGCCCCCGGCGCGTCGGCCGCCACTCCCCGTTCGACGTGGTGCTCGCCGAGGAGGACACGCCCGGCGCGGCCCGGTGGCGGCTGCGCGCGGACGGGCGGCATCCCATCCTCTTCGACCACCCCGTCGACCACGTCCCCGGGATGGTCCTGCTCGAGGCCGCCCGTCAGGCCGCCGCCGTGCTCTCACCGGACCCGGTCATCCTCCCCACCGAGCTCACCAGCAGCTTCCACCGCTACGCGGAGCTGGACAGCCCGATCTGGATAGAGGCCACCCGCGAGACCTCCACCGGGGGGCGGAGCGGGCCGGCCGCCACCGTCGTCCGGGGCCATCAGGACGACGAGGTGCTCTTCACCTGCGCGGTGACCTCCATACGGCCGCGGAACGCCCCCGTTCCGCCCGGCGACACGGCCGTCAACCCTTCCGAGTAGCCCTGCCCCGTTTTCTCCGGCGCTCCCTCCCCCGCTCCATTAAGGTCGTCCCGCCATCGGGACCGACGAGCCGAGGGGGCGTCCGCGGGATGGGCCTGAGCCTCACCAGCACCGCGTTCCTCGTTCTGCTCGTCGTCGCGTCCGTGCTGGCCGTGGTCGCCACACTGCTGCTGTGGGGGCGGGTCCCCGGACCGGCGCCGCTGCGCTGGCTGGGCCGGGTCCTGCTGATCGGCCTCTGTCAGGCGACCGCGATCTGCGTGGTCGCGGTCTCGATCAACTCCAGCTACGGCCTCTACGCCTCCTGGGACGACCTCCTCGGCCGCAAGAGCACCGGGCCCGTCTCGATGCCCGGCCCGCCCGCCCACCGCGCCCGCTTCGGCAAGGCCGACTACGGCATGCAGGAGACGTACTTCCGCGGCTCGCGCTCCCAGCTCTCCGGCCAGGTCCTGGTGTGGACCCCGCCGCAGTACGAGCAGGAGCGCTACCGCCACACGAACTTCCCGGTGGTCGTCCTGCTGCACGGGGTGCCCGGCTCCCCGCAGTCCTGGATGGAGCTGGGCCGGATGCCGGGCGCCTACGAGCGGCTGCTGAAGGAGGGCGCGACCCGCCCGTTCATCCTGGCCGTGCCGATCATCAACCCCGGCGGCGTCGACACCGACTGCTCCGACGTACCCGGCCGCAAGGTCGCGACCTGGCTCTCGGAGGACGTGCCCGAGCTGCTGCGCAAGCACTTCCGTACGGGCCGGGGCCCGGAGTCCTGGGGCGTGCTGGGCATCTCCACCGGCGGCTACTGCGCGGCCAAGCTGCCGCTCCAGTACCCCCGGGCGTTCACCGCGGGCGCGGCCCTGGACCCGGATCCGCTCAACGGCGACGGCGGCGCGATCCCCGATCCCGGGCTGCGGAAACGCAACAGCCCGACGTGGCTGGTGCGGCACACCGACGCCGACGTCGGGCTGTTCGTGGCGACGTCCCGGCAGGACCGGGACAGCCCGCCGCGCTATGTCGAGGAGTTCCAGCGGGAGGCGGCGGGAACGAAGGTCCGGCTGCGGACGATGCTGCTGCCGTCCGGGGGCCACAACTACGGCACCTGGATCAACCTCTACCCGGCGGCCTTCGCCTGGCTGGGGCAGCAGCTACGGGGCGGGCCCGGCTAGCGGCCGGCTATTCGGCCGCCTCGGGCTCCTCGGACGCCTTCGGTTCCTCGGACGCCTTCGGCTCCTCCGTCGGCTTGGGCTCCTCCGAGGGCTTCGCGGCCTGCGAGGGATCCGGCGTCCCGGACGGCTTGCCGCCGTCCTTCGGCTTCGGCTTGTCCGCCGTGTCCTGCGGGAACGTCAGCTGCTGGCTCATCCACTCCAGCACCGGGCCGATCTCCCGCCGCCACGTGGTGAAGTGGTGGCTGCCCTCGGGGAGGATGATCGAGGAGGCGGTCATGGGCTGCTTGACGGCCTTGAGGAACTTCTCCGTCTCGGCGTAGTTCTTCTCGCCCTTCTTGCTGCTGGTCACCAACACGTTCACCCGGGGCGCGGGCATGTTCTCCAGCCGCCAGAGCAGGTCGTGCTCCTGCTGATTCCGCTTGCCGTCCGGGCCGCCGC
Organism: Streptomyces hesseae; assembly: GCF_031845785.1. Classification (NCBI taxonomy): domain Bacteria; kingdom Bacillati; phylum Actinomycetota; class Actinomycetes; order Kitasatosporales; family Streptomycetaceae; genus Streptomyces; species Streptomyces hesseae. The sequence goes on along the minus strand of NZ_JAVRFI010000013.1, from coordinate 40,704 downwards.
CGAAGAGGTTGCCGGTGGTGAGGTCGTTGCCGACCTTGTAGTCGCCGGAGAGCGCGGCCGCCGCGGGGTAGACGTTCGGCCGGCGCATGGCGAGCTCCAGCGCGCAGGTGCCGCCCGAGGAGTAGCCGAGAACGCCCCAGGCGCTCGGGTCGTGGCCGACCCGGTAGGTGCTCTTGAGCGCGTCGGGCAGGTCCTTGGTGAAGAACGTCTCCGCCTGCGGGCCGTCGGGCACGTCCACGCACTCGGTGTCGCGCGGCGGCGCGATCGTCGGCCGAACCATCACGATGATCGTCGGCTGCATCCTGTTCTCCTGGAGCAGCCGGCCCGCCGTCTGCGGCACCTGGAGGTGCTGGGCCAAATTCATGATCCCGCCGGGATAACCGCTGATCACGACCATGACGGGAAAGCGGTGACGTTCGTACTGCTTCTGGAAGTACTGCGGCGGGAGATAGACGAATGCGGGGTTGATGGCCCGGGAGCGCTCTCCGACGATACGGACCGACTGGACCTTCCCCTCCTTGTCGGCGGGGCCGCGCGGAATTCCGCCCACCTTGTCGAGCCCCTGCGGACCGGCCGGCTGCACCAGCCCGTCCTTCGACGCGCCGACCGTGGCGTACGGGCCGCCCCGGCCCATCTCGTTCACATTGACGGGGGCCTTGTCGACGCGCCCGAGGAGCTGATTCCAGGTGCCGTAGAAGCCGCCCCAGGAATTCACGGCCAGCGCCAGCGCCGCCATGATGGACAGCTGGGTGGTCACGATGGCCCCCAGCCGCCCCAGCACCGGCCGGACCCCGCGGCCGGCCAGCCGGGGCCAGATCCAGACGGTGAGCCCCACGCACAACACGGCGGCGAATACCACCGTGTACAAGAGTGACCTGCTGGTCAGGCCCATGCGCCTCTCAACTCCCTGCCCCCGTGGTGGGTACTCATGTTCGGTCCGGTAATACTCACCGATAAAGAGGCCGGAACATGCGGACAGGGTTGCCCTGACCTCATTTATTGCCCTGCTCTTGGCCTGCCCGTGCCCTGGGCTTCCCCAGGCGTTCCCGACAACGAAAGCCCCCTTCGGGCGGTTACCCCGGCCCGGTGAAGAACGGTCGACCGCCGGATGGAGACTGGCCGAACGCCTCCTTCCGCTGTTTGGTGGAATCACGGCCGAGCGTCGGGGGCACCGCCCGGGGGCGGCGGGGACGGGGCGGGTGGAGGTGGGGCGGCATGAACCGGAATCCGGACGCCGAGGAGCGCAATCCGTACCTCGGGGGGTTCTACGCCCCCGTGACGGACGAGACGACCGCCTTCGACCTGCCCGTGACGGGACGGCTGCCCGAGTCGCTGCGCGGCCGCTATCTGCGCAACGGCCCCAACCCCGTGCACGTCGCCGACCCGGCCGGCTACCACTGGTTCGGCGGCGAGGGCATGATCCACGGCGTCCGGCTCCGCGACGGCCGCGCCGAGTGGTACCGCAACCGCTGGGTGCGCTCCGACGCCGTCGCCGGGCAGCTCGGTGAGAAGCTGCTGCACGGGCGGCGCCACCGGGGCCTGGACTTCGCGCCCAACACCCATGTCCAGTCCTTCGCCGGGCACTGTCTCGCCCTCGTCGAGGGCGGGGCGCTCCCCTACGAGCTGGACCCCGAGCTCCATACGATCGGCCCGTTCGACTTCCACGGCACCCTGCCGGGCGGCTTCTCCGCCCACCCGGTGACCGACCCGCGCTCCGGCGAGCTCCACGCGGTGGCGTACTGCCTGGACTGGCCGTATGTGCAGTACGTCGTCGCCGGGCGGAACGGCTGTGTGCGCCGGCACGTCGAGATCCCCGTCGCCGGCTCCCCGATGATGCACGCCTTCTCGCTCACCGAACGGTACGTGCTGCTGTACGACCTGCCGGTGGTCTTCGGGCGGGACCCGCGCGACGGCGGCCCCTATCCGCGCTGGGATCCGTACCGGCCGGCCCGGCTCGGGGTCCTGCCGCGCGACGGCGGGGTGGCGGAGACGCGCTGGCTGGAGACCGAGCCGTGCTTCGTCTTCCACCCCATGAACGCGTACCAGCGCGCCGACGGCCTGATCACCGTCCATCTCGTCGTCTACGAACGGTACTTCGACCATCACCGGCCGCTGCCCGGCGAGCGCCTCGCCCACCTGGAGCGCTGGACCGTCGACCCCGCCGCGGGCACCGTGCGCCGACTCCCGCTGGACGACCGGCCGGTGGAGTACCCCCGCGTCGACCCCCGGCGGCTGACCGTCCACCACCGCTTCGGCTACGTCATGCGAGAGCGCGCGGCAGGACGGGACACCGCACTCATCAAATATGACCTGGAGCGCGGTACGAGCGAGGAGTTCGAGGTGGCGGCGGGCGGCGACGTGGGCGAGGGCGTGTTCGTCCCGGCCGCGCCCGGGGCGGCGGAGGACGAGGGATGGGTGCTGGCGTACGCGTACGACCCGGAACGCGGGGCAGGCGAACTGGTGGTGCTGGCGGCCCAGGACTTCACGGCCGGCCCCGTGGCCCGGGTGCACCTCCCGGTACGGGTGCCGCTGGGTTTCCACGGGAGCTGGATCCCGGACTGTCCATGACCGGACCGCCCGTGACCGGACTGTCCATGACCGGACCGCTCATGACACACGCCACGGCGTGTCGGGTGTGAACGTACTGGACCGGACTTGACAGCTAGCCTTACGTAGTCGTCAAGCATGCGGACTTTTACGAGCAGTACGGACATAAACCTCCTCTCCTCCACCCCCCTCCACCCCCGGCATCACTCGCACCCCGAGACACACGAAGGGCATCTCCCCATGGGCATTCGGAGTCTGCTGCGGAACGCGTTCGGCCGCGCCAAGGCCGCCGGACGCGACGAACCGAGCCTCCCCCAGCAGAACGCGGGCCCCGACCACACAGCGAACGCCGTGTCCGTTCCGGCCCAGCCGACCGCCGAGACCGCCGACCGCGTCGGCACGACCGTCCCCGACCTCGGCTCGACCGTTCCCGACCCCGGCCCGCTCGGCCCCATCCCCACCCCCGGCCCCGCCAAGCCCGAGCCGGTCCCCGAGCCCGAGCCGTCGCCGACCCCGATGCCGAAGCCCAAGCCCATCCCCGAGCCGGACCCGGTGCCCCGGCCGGACCCCCACCCCGTGCCCGAGCCGGCGCCCGGCCCGGACCCGGAGCCCGCTCCCGCGATGACGGCGGAGCCCGGCACGGTAGGGGCTGCCATCAGCCTGGAAAAGGTCGAGGAGAGCGCGCCCGGCCTCGTCAGCCTCTACAAGTCGGCGGGCGTATCGCTGCGGAAGCAGGGCCTGGCGGACCAACGCGCGGCGGTCTACCTGGTCCTGGACCGCTCGGGCTCCATGCGCCGCTACTACAAGGACGGCTCCGTCCAGCACCTCGCCGAGCAGGCGCTGGGCCTGGCGGCCCACCTCGACGACGACGGCGTCGTCCCCGTCGTCTTCTTCTCCACGGACGTCGACGGCACGGCCGAGATCGACCTCGGCAACCACCAGGGCCGGATCCAGGAACTCCACGAGTCCTACGGCCACATGGGCCGCACCAACTACCACTGGGCCATCGAGGCCGTCATCACGCACTACAAGGCGTCCGGCGCGACCGACCCCGCGTTCGTCATCTTCCAGACCGACGGCGCGCCCTACAGCAAGCCCGCCGCGGAGAAGGCGCTGTGCGAGGCTGCCGAGCTGCCGATCTTCTGGCAGTTCGTGGGCTTCGGCGACCCCGAGGCCAAGGGCTTCGACTTCCTGCGCCGTCTCGACGACCTGCCCGTGCCGGAGCGCCGGGTGGTCGACAACGCCGGCTTCTTCCACGCCGGTCTCGAACCGCGGCTGGTGACGGACGACGAGCTCTACAAGGAGCTCATGGTCGAGTTCCCCGAATGGCTGGTGGAAGCACGCGCCGCCGGAATCGTCCGCTAGCCCGCCCGTCCGCGCCGACGCGCCCGGCGGGACGCCCGGCCGGCAGGCCGACGACCACCCGGAGGCCGCCCCCCACGTTGGGGGCGGCCTCCGACGTGTCACCCCACGCCCTCTTGATCCCCGCGTCACTCTCCGCAACCATTCAATAACCGATCAGGCGACGCGTGAGTGGGCATGGATAGAGGCGTGAGCGATGAAATTCCCTGTGGGACGTACGCCGTCGACACCCGGACCGGGCGGCTCGGCGAAGTGATGGACCACCATGCCGGTCACGTACAGCTACGACCGCCGCGCGGCGGTCTGGAATGGAACTGCCCGCCCGAGCACGCGCGGCCGGCGACGGAGAGCGAGGCCGGTCCACCCGGGGGCGGCGGCGAGGGGCATGGAGAGGGGGCACGGTCGTGACGGCGCGGACGGTCTTCCTCTTCGGTACATGGACGCTCGCGCCGGATCAGGAGCCGGACGCCGAGCCGATCATGTACGCGATGGAGTGCTCCGTGTGCGGGGCGGGCTCGGAGTCGAGCGAGGACGCGGCGGTGGGGCAGCGGTGGACGTTCCAGCACGTGGGGCGGAACCCTTCCCACCACACCTTCCGGGAGTCGATCACCCGGCCGTGGCGGGCCTGGATGCAGCCGTGAGCGGGAGGAACGCGCGGGCTTCCGACATTGACACAGCCGTCATAAAAGCAGCGCGGCCCCCCTCTGGCGCTCGGATACGCTAAAGGTGCACAAGCCTTTGACACACAGCGACCAGGGAGCAGCCGCAATGGCTCGACACCTCATCACCAGCGCCCTTCCGTACATCAACGGGATCAAGCACCTGGGCAACATGGTGGGGTCCATGCTCCCGGCCGATGTGTACGCGCGCTTCCTGCGGCAGACCGGCCGCGAGGCCCTGTACATCTGCGCCACCGACGAGCACGGCACGCCCGCCGAGCTGGCGGCCAAGGAGGCGGGGCTGCCCGTCGACACCTTCTGCGCCCAGCAGCACGACGCGCAGAAGGCGATCTACGACGGCTTCGGGCTGTCCTTCGACTACTTCGGCCGCAGCTCCTCGCCGGAGAACCGCGAGATCACCCAGCACTTCGCGCGCCGGCTCCAGGAGAACGGGTTCATCGAGGAGCGGTCGATCCGCCAGGTCTACTCCCTGGCCGACGGCCGTTTCCTCCCCGACCGCTACATCGTCGGCACCTGCCCGCACTGCGGCTACGACAAGGCGCGCGGCGACCAGTGCGAGAACTGCACCCGTGTCCTCGACCCCACCGACCTGATCGACGCCCGCTCGGCCATCAGCGGCAGCAGCGACCTGGAGGTGCGCGAGACCAAGCACCTCTTCCTCCTCCAGTCGAAGCTCCAGGGCGAGGTCGAGGCCTGGATCGAGGAGCACGGCAAGGACTGGCCGGTGCTGGCGTCCTCCATCGCCCGCAAGTGGCTGACCGAGGGCCTCAACGACCGCGCCATCACCCGGGACCTGGACTGGGGCGTCCCGGTCCCGGCGGACACCTGGCCGGAGCTGGCCGCCGAGGGCAAGGTCTTCTACGTCTGGTTCGACGCGCCCGTCGAGTACATCGGCGCCACCAAGGAGTGGGCGCAGGCGGACCCGGAGAACCGCGACTGGAAGTCCTGGTGGTACGAGGCCGAGGACGTCCGCTACACCCAGTTCATGGCCAAGGACAACGTCCCGTTCCACACGGTGATGTTCCCCGCCACCGAGCTGGGCACCCGTGAGCCCTGGAAGAAGGTCGACTACGTCAAGGCCTTCAACTGGCTGACGTACTACGGCGGCAAGTTCTCCACCTCCCAGAAGCGCGGCATCTTCACCGACGCCGCCCTTGAGGTGCTCCCCGCCGACTACTGGCGCTACTTCCTGATCGCGAACGCCCCGGAGTCCGACGACTCGTCCTTCACCTGGGAGCACTTCGCCGCGACGGTCAACAAGGACCTCGCCGACACCCTGGGCAACTTCGTCAACCGCGTCCTGTCCTTCTCCCGCAAGCGGTTCGGCGACGAGGTCCCGGCCGGTCTGGAGGAGGGCGAGGCCGAGGCGCAGCTGGGCCACCAGATCGCCGAGCTGCTCGCGGAGTACGAGCGGCACATGGAGGAGCTCCAGTTCCGCAAGGCCGCGCAGGCGCTGCGCGCCCTGTGGAGCGCGGGCAACTCCTACCTGGAGACCAAGGCCCCCTGGCTGGAGATCAAGACCAACCCCGAGGGCGCCGCGCTGACGCTGCGTACGGCGATGAACCTCATCCACCTGTACGCGATCGTCTCCGAGCCCTTCATCCCGGCCTCGGCGGCCGCCATGCACTCGGCCTTCCAGCTGGAGGGTGACAACGCCACCTGGGTCACGCAGGACGAGGCCCGCTCGCTGACCTTCGTCCCGGCGGGCACCGCGTTCACCGTGCCGCCGGTGCTCTTCGCGAAGATCACCGAGGACGACCTGGCGGCGTACCGCGAGCGCTTCGGCGGCGGCGAGAACGCCGTCTGAATCTGACGGACACCGGCTGACGGAGGCCCGGAACCGCTCTCGCGGTGCCGGGCCTCCGTGCGCTATACGCGCGTTGATCGTTCGACAATCGTTCGTTCAGCCCGCTCCGGGAGGCTTCACCATGTGTTCGAGAAGTCCATCACCGTAAACGTTCATTCCGCCGACGAGATCGGCCGGCACCGGATCGTCCGGCAGCTCCGGTCGCTCCCCGGTGTCGACGTCGTCAGCAAGGCGCCGGCGGTCGACATCCTGCTGATGGGGCGGTACGACACCGACGCCCCGGAGAAGCTGCGCAGACTGGCCCGGGCCGGGGACGCGCCCCTTGTGGTGATCGCCGACGAGCTCGGCGAGACCGAGCTGATGGCCGTGTCGGAGTACGGCGTGCGCTCCGTCCTGTGGGGGGAGCGGCTCACTCCGGGCCGGTTGTCGCGGGCGGTGCACCAGGCGGCGGGCTGCTGCCCCAGAGAGCCGATATCCGCCGCCCTGGTCTGACCACCGCCGCGAGACAGCGAAACGCCGCAGGGCGGGCTCGATGTCGAGCCCGCCCTGCGGCGTTCGCGGAAGCGGAAGGTGTTACTTCACCTGGGTCTGCGGCTTGCGGATCGACAGGTGGAGCTCCTTCAGGCGGGACTCGTCGACCTCGCTCGGGGCGCCCATCAGGAGGTCCTGGGCGTTGCCGTTGAGCGGGAAGGCGATGGTCTCGCGGATGTTCGGCTCGTCGGCCAGCAGCATCACGATGCGGTCGATGCCCGGGGCGATGCCGCCGTGCGGCGGGGCGCCGAACTTGAAGGCGCGCAGCATGCCGCCGAACTCCTGCTCGACCTCCTCGTTGCTGTAACCGGCGATCTCGAAGGCCTTGTACATGACCTCGGGCTCGTGGTTACGGATGGCGCCGGAGGACAGCTCGGTGCCGTTGCAGACGATGTCGTACTGCCAGGCCAGGATGTCCAGCGGGTCCATCGTGTTCAGCGCCTCCAGGCCGCCCTGGGGCATGGAGAACGGGTTGTGGGAGAACTCGATCTTGCCGGTCTCCTCGTCCTTCTCGAACATCGGGAAGTCGACGATCCAGCAGAACCGGAAGACGTTCTCCTCGAACTGGCCGGCGCGCTTGGCGGCCTCGACGCGCACGGCGCCCATGATCTTGGAGACCTCGTCGAACTCGCCGGCGCCGAAGAAGACGGCGTGGCCCGGGGTGAGGCCGAGGCGCTCGACGAGGGCCTTGACGTTCTCCGCGGTGAGGAACTTGGCGATCGGGCCGGTGAGGACGTCGCCCTCGCCGACGCGGACCCAGGCCAGGCCCTTCGCGCCCTGCTCGACCGCGTAGTCGCCGAGGCCGTCGAAGAACTTGCGCGTCTGGTCCTGGACGTCCGGCACGGCCAGGGCGCGGACGTGCTTGCCCGCGAAGGCCTTGAACTCCGAGCCCTCGAAGACGTCCGAGACGTCGACGAGCTCCAGCTTGGCGCGCAGGTCCGGCTTGTCGGAGCCGTACTTCAGCATCGCCTGGCGGAACGGGATGCGCGGGAAGGGCGAGGTGACGTGGCGGCCGTTGCCGAACTCCTCGAAGAGGTCGGTCATGACCTTCTCGATCACCTGGAAGACGTCCTCCTGCTCGACGAAGGACATCTCCATGTCGAGCTGGTAGAACTCGCCCGGCGAGCGGTCGGCGCGGGCGTCCTCGTCGCGGAAGCAGGGCGCGATCTGGAAGTAGCGGTCGAAGCCCGCGATCATCAGCAGCTGCTTGAACTGCTGGGGAGCCTGCGGCAGCGCGTAGAACTTGCCGGCGTGCAGCCGGGACGGCACCAGGAAGTCGCGCGCGCCCTCGGGGGAGGTGGCGGACAGGATCGGGGTGGCCATCTCGTTGAAGCCGAGGTTCGTCATCTTCTCGCGGATGGAGGAGATGACGGCGGAGCGCAGCATGATGTTGCTGTGCATGCGCTCGCGGCGCAGGTCGAGGAAGCGGTACTCCAGACGGCGCTCCTCGTTCACCCCGTCCTCGGCGTTGATGGTGAAGGGGATCTGGTCGGCGGCGCCCAGCACCTCGATCTCGGTGACCTCGACCTCGACCTCGCCGGTGGGCAGCTCGGGGTTGACGTTCTCCGCGCCACGGCTGGTGACCTTGCCGTCCACGCGGACGACGGTCTCCTTGGTGAGGTGGCTCAGGGCCTCGTTCGCCTGGGTGCCGGGGCGGGCCACCAGCTGGGTGATGCCGTGGTGGTCACGGAGATCGATGAAGAGGATGCCGCCCAGGTCGCGCCGATTGTGCAGCCAGCCACTCAGACGGACGTCGGTGTCGACGTCAGCCGCACGGAGCTCGCCGCAGTTGTGGGACCGGTACCGATGCATCGTTCATCCAAGTCGTGGTCGAGGGCGTTGGTCTAAGGTGCGCCGCACAGTGCATACAGCACCAAGCAAGGGTACTGCCCCACCCGGCATCGGTGGTCTCCCCTGTGCATACCTGCATAAGGTGGGGCAATGCGCACCGAGGACGTCCTGGCCACCGTGGCGACCGGCCTGTGGTGCTGGGACAACGCCGCCGGAGCCGTCACCCTCGACGCCGAGGCCAGGCGACTGCTGGCGCTGGCCGAGCACGCCCCGCTGACCGAGGGTGCCATCCGCGCCCGCTTCCACGCCGTCGACTGGCTGGAGTTCCGCAGCGTCCTCGCCCTCTCCGGGGCCGAGGGGTCCCTCGGCGAGCTGCGGATGCGCGTGGTGGACGACCAGGGAGAGACGCTACGCACCGTACGGCTGCGCGCCAAGCCGGCCCGGGGCGGCAGCGACTACGTGATGGTCGGCACCGTCGAGGAGATCGCCGAGGCCATGGAGGGCACCTCGACGGCCCGGATGCCCATCGTCGCCGACTGGCACCGCAACCGCGAGGCGTTCCTGCTCGACGCCGGCCGGGCACTGGCCGAGGCGCACTCGACGTCCGAGGTGCTGCGGGTGGCGGCCGGGCTGTCGATGCCGGGGTTCGAGCCGTCGGGGCTGGCGGTCTTCGTCGGCGAGGCCGGCCGGGTGCGGGTGATCGGCCACCACGGCTACGCGCCGGGCGAGGCGGACCCGTTCCTCGACCAGCCGCTGGACTCGGCCTACCCCGCCGCCGAGGTCATCCGCACCGGCCGCGCCGTCTATCTGCCCACGCCCGACGACTACCGGCGGCGCTTCCCCGAGGCCTATCGCAAGGTGGCCCACTTCGGCCGCACCTCCTGGGCCTTCCTCCCGCTGATCAACGCGGGCCGCACCATCGGCGCCTGGATGGCCGGCTTCGGCGTCCCCGTCGCCTTCACCCCCGACGAGCGCTCGGTGCTCACCACCGTCGCCCGGATGCTCGCCCAGGCGCTCGGCCGGGCCAGTGTCACCGAGTCCGAGCGCGAGCTCAGCGTGGGCCTCCAGCGCTCGATGCTCCCCACCGTCCAGCCCGACATCCCGGGCATGGCCGTGGCCGCCCGCTATGTGCCCACCGGCGGCGGCCTGGAGGTCGGCGGCGACTGGTACGACATGATCCCGCTGCCCAACGGCAAGATCGCCCTGGTCATCGGCGACGTCCAGGGCCATGACGTGAAGGCCGCCGGGCTCATGGGCCAGCTGCGGATCGCGCTGCGCGCGTACGCCTCCGAGGGCCACCACCCCGACGCGGTGCTCTCCCGCGCCTCCCGCTTCCTGGCCGGCATCAACGGCACCGGCGACACGGGCGACGAGCAGCGCTTCGCCACCTGCCTCTACATCGAGGTGTGTCCCTCCAGCGGACTGCTGGTGATCGCGCGGGCCGGCCACCCCGACCCGGCGATCCGGCTCAGCGACGGCACCCTGCTGGTACGGCCCACGGCGGGCGGGCTGCCGCTGGGGATCATCCCCGACACGGACTACCCCACCACCCGGATCGTCCTGGAGCCCGGCGAGACCATGCTCGTCTTCACCGACGGGCTCATCGAGACCGGCGGCCACGACCTGGAGTCCGGCATGGCCCGGCTGCGGCAGACCGTCGAGGGCCACGCCCTGGACGCGGACGGCGACCTGGAGAAGCTCGCCGACGCGCTCGTCCAGGCCGTCCACGGGCCGCCCTCGCACTACACGACCGGGCCGCTCATCGACCGCCGCGAGGACGACATCGCCCTGCTGCTGCTCCGCCGCACGGTCCCGGCCGCCGTACTGGAGGGCGCGGCGCCGGGGGCGCTGCCGCATCCGCCGCGCCGCACGGTGATGACCATCGCCCAGGCCGAGCCGGAGCGGATCGCGCAGGCCCGGCAGCAGATCCGCGAGCTCATGCACGACTGGCCGGATCCGGACCAGACCGACTCGGCGGTGCTGATGGTCTCCGAGATGGTGACGAACGTCCTCGTCCACACGGACGGCGACGCGCTGCTGATCGCCGAGATATCGGGCGAGCGCGGCACCCGCTGCATCCGGGTCGACGTCGCGGACTCCAGCGACGAGCTGCCCCACCGCCGGCACCCCGGGGAGATGGCCTCCTCGGGCCGCGGCCTGGTGCTGATGGAGCTGCTGGCGGGGGCCTGGGGCGTCGACCCCCGGGGCGAGGGCAAGAACATCTGGTTCGAGCTGTACGAGGCCGCCGCCGGCGTGGAGGCGCAGTTCGAAGGCGTGACGTAGGCGGGGTTCAGAACGTCGTCGTCCACCCGGCCCCACGGACCTGATCGCGGGTGTAGGCGACGCCGTGCACCTTGAAACCCGCCGGATCGATCAGGGTGACCGCTCCCCCCTCCGGGCCGAGCCGGAATCCGTTGCCTCCCGCGACGGTGACGGTCGTCCCGGAGGCGAGGGATTCCGTGGGGAGCGGGCGGAGGTGTCCCCGGCCGTCGGCGAGCCGCCAGCCGCCCATGTCGACGGGGTCGGGAGAGGCGTTGAGCAGCGTGACGGACTCGGCGCCCTGCCCCGGGCGCGCCGGGCCGACGCGGGCGGCCACGATGCGCAAGGGGGCCGCGCGTTCCCCGGCCGGCAGCGGCGCGCCGTCCGCTGTGCGCAGGGTGTGCCCCGTGGTGTCGTCGGTGTGCCACGCCTGCGACTGGAAGGCCAGGAAGACCCCCACCCAGCGGTCCTCCGCGGTCACGTGGAACAGCAGCCCGCCGTCCTGCCAGACGCCGTCGTCGGGGACGAACGGCTCGACGTTGCCCTGGTTCATATGGATGTCGTGGACGCCGATGACGGCGGGGCCGCTCGCCGCGGACCGGAACCGGAAGACCCTGGAGAGGAGGGAGCGGTGGGGCCCGAAGCCCTGGCCGAAGGCGTAGACGGCCACCGTGGGGTCGGCGATGGCGCGCTCGGCGTAGTGGTCCAGGAAGTCGGAGAGGTCGTTGTCCATGCCGGGGCGGTCCGGCGGCAGCGGGCGCATCCGGGTGTGATCGAAGAGATTGCCGCGGACGAAGTCGAGGGCGCCCGAGCCCGCCTGCGAGGCGAGCGGGGTCCAGCCGCTGCCCGCAGGCGGCAGGAGCTGTGTCACCGGGTGACGGAAGTCGTCGTCCGCCAGGAACAGCAGCTCGGACGGGGCCACTTTGGACAGGACGTTCACGGGCACCTGGTAGGAGGCGCCGGCGTTGTCCTTGAGGAAGAGCTGGTAGTGCGGCGTCTGGGTGCCACCCTCCCGATGTCGGTCGGTGGCACGAGCCGCCAGTACGCCATAGGGCCTGATCGGCATGACCGGGCCTCCGTTTCTGGAGGATTCCGCTGGTAACACCCACCCCCATTTCCACCCTGCGCCCGCCGGAACCCCGGCACCACTCGACTGGCGCCGGGGTTCCCGGACGTGGGGTCCGCTCAGACCGCCGGGACTGTCCCCAGCCGGCCGGCCCGGAAGTCCTCGAAGGCCTGGGCGAGCTCGGCGTCGGAGTTCATCACGAACGGGCCGTAGTGCCGCATCGGCTCACGGATCGGCTGCCCGCCCAGCAGGACCACCTCGAAGTTCGGGCTGCGCGACTCCTGGCTCGCGTCCGCCCGGAGGGTGAGCGCGTCCCCGTCGCCGAAGACCACGGTCTGGCCCGTGCGGAACGGCCGTCCCTCCGCGCCCGCGGTGCCGCGGCCGGCGAGGCCGTAGGCCAGGGCGTTGAAGTCCGGGCGCCAGGGCAGGGTGAGCTCGGCGCCGGGGCTGAGGGAGATGTGGGTCATCGTGATGGGCGTGTGGGTGATCCCCGGCCCCCGGTGGCCGTCGATCTCGCCCGCGATCACACGGATCACCGCCCCGCCGTCGGCGGAGGTGAGCAGCGTGACCTTGCCGCCGCCGATGTCCTGGTAGCGGGGCGGCATCATCTTGTCCTTCTTCGGCAGGTTCACCCACAGCTGGAGGCCGTGGAAGAGCCCGCCGCTGACGACCAGCGACTCCGGCGGCGCCTCGATGTGCAGCAGCCCCGACCCGGCGGTCATCCACTGGGTGTCGCCGTCGCTGATCGTTCCGCCGCCCCCGTGGGAGTCACGGTGCACAAACGTTCCGTCGATCAGGTAGGTGACGGTCTCGAAGCCGCGGTGAGGGTGCCACGGGGTGCCCTTGGGCTCGCCCGGGGCGTATTCCACCTCGCCCATCTGGTCCATCATGATGAACGGGTCCAGGTAGCGGTAGTCGATCCCCGCGAAGGCCCGGCGGACGGGGAAGCCCTCCCCCTCGAAGCCGCCGGGGGCGGTGCCGACGTACAGCACCGGGCGCCGCGCCACGTCCCCGGCGGGTGTGGCCACACGGGGCAGGGTCAGCGGGTTCTCTACGGTCACGGCGGGCATGGCTGCCTCCTCGGCTGGGGTGCGGTTCCAAGTTAGTTGAATAGTGAACCACTGGCAAGGAGCGTTCATTCCCGGAAGAGGGACACTTGATCAATGCGCCCGACTCACGCCGCTCTCGTCACCGCCGCAGCGCTGGCCCTCGTCGCCCTGGGGCTCTTTGTGGCGACCAGCGGTCCGGCCGCGGACGCGCCGCTGGCCACCGGCGACGCGACCGGGCACTACAGACAGTCGAAGGCGGCGGCCGACGAGGCGGCGAAGGCGCTGAAGGACGTCGTGCGCGTCGCCCGGCAGGCCGCGCCCGCCCCGCTGAACGCCCCGCCGCAGGCCGGCCCCGCCGAGGCCGCCCCGGAGTCCCCCGCGCAGCCGCCGTCCGCCGCCGAGGCGGGCCCCTCCTCCGCCGTGGGGCCGCTGTTCTACACCGCCGAGAGCGAACCGGCCCACGGCTGCACCGCGAGCGTGGTGCACAGCCCGGCGGGCGACCTGGTCGTCACCGCCGCGCACTGCGTGTACATGGACGGCTTCCGCACCGACCTCGCCTTCGTCCCGGGCTACAAGGACGGCACGGCTCCCTACGGGGTGTGGGTGCCGACCTCCATCGACGTCGACCCGGAGTGGGCGGCGGACCGGGACCCGGACCACGACGTGGCGTTCCTGCGCGTCCGCCCGGCGGAGGGCGGCTCCCCCGTCGAGCGGGTGACGGGGGCGGAGCGGGTGCGCTTCGACCCGCCGCGCGAGCGGCTCACCCAGGTGCTGGGCTACCCGAACGACGACGAGCGGCCCGTGTCCTGCCGGAACTCGACGGAGGGCGAGGGCGACACCCAGCTGCGCTTCGACTGCGAGGGCCTGCCGAACGGGACGAGCGGCAGCCCGTTCCTCACGGACGTGGACCCGGGGACGGGGCTGGGGACGCTGGTCGGTGTCCTCGGCGGGAAGGACGAGGGCGGCGACGAGGAGACGTCGTACGCGTCGTACTTCGGGCCCGCCGTCAAGCGGCTGTACGAGCGCGCGACGCGCGCGTAGGCCTCAGCCCCGCACGCCTCAGCCGTACATCCGCCGCATCGCGAAGTCGACCATCTGCTCCACCGACTTCGCGTCGAAGACCATGCGGTGGTCGCCCTCCATGTCGAGGACGAAGCCGTAGCCGGTCGGCAGCAGGTCCAGGACCTCGGCGCCGGTGATGACGAAGTACTTGGACTCCTTGCCCGCGTACCGCCGCAGCTCCTTCAGCGAGGTGAACATCGGGATCACCGGCTGCTGGGTGTTGTGCAGCGCCAGGAAGCCGGGGTTCTCGCCGCGCGGGCAGTAGACCTTGGAGTTCGAGAAGACCGTCTGGAAGTCCTCGGCGGACATCTGGCCCGTGGTGAAGGCCCGTACCGCGTCGGCGAGCGACGGGGGCGACGGCTCGGGGTACAGCGGCTGCTCGCCGTAGCCCCCGGGCTGCTGCGGGGGCGCGTAGCCCTGCTGTGCCGCGTTCTGGTCGTAGCCGTACATGACTCCAAAGCCTAGAGGGTCGTACGGGTCACAGTTGGCCGATCAGGTCTTGCTTCTTATTACCGGTGGGTAGCATCATGCTGCTTACTGACCGGTACGCACAGAGGATCGTCCCTCCCGTCCCTTACGGAGCCGTCTGTCATGGGCCACTACAAGTCGAATCTTCGCGACATCGAGTTCAACCTCTTCGAGGTCCTCGGCCGCGACAAGGCGTACGGCTCCGGCCCGTTCGCGGAGATGGACGTCGAGACCGCGAAGAGCGTCCTGTCGGAGATCACCCGGCTGTCGGAGAACGAGCTGGCGGAGTCCTTCGCGGACACCGACCGCAACCCTCCGGTCTTCGACCCGGAGACCAACACGGCCCCGATCCCGGCCTCTTTCAAGAAGAGCTACAAGGCGTTCATGGACGCCGAGTGGTGGCGCCTGGGCATCCAGGAGGAGATCGGCGGCACCACCGCGCCGCGCTCCCTGATCTGGGCGTACGCGGAGGCGATCCTCGGCTCCAACCCCGCCATCTGGATGTACTCCTCGGGCCCCGCGTTCGCGGGCATCCTCTTCGACGAGGGCACCGAGCAGCAGAAGCACATCGCGAAGATCGCGGTGGAGAAGCAGTGGGGCTCCACCATGGTCCTCACCGAGCCGGACGCCGGCTCGGACGTGGGCGCCGGCCGCACCAAGGCCGTCCAGCAGGAGGACGGCTCCTGGCACATCGAGGGCGTCAAGCGCTTCATCACCTCGGGTGAGCACGACATGGCGGAGAACATCCTCCACTACGTTCTCGCCCGCCCCGAGGGCGCCGGCCCCGGCACCAAGGGCCTCTCCCTCTTCCTCGTGCCGAAGTACGAGTTCGACTTCGAGACCGGCGAGCTGGGCGAGCGCAACGGCGTCTACGCCACCAACGTCGAGCACAAGATGGGCCTGAAGGCCTCCAACACCTGCGAGATGACCTTCGGCGACAAGCACCCCGCCAAGGGCTGGCTCATCGGTGACAAGCACGACGGCATCCGCCAGATGTTCATGATCATCGAGTTCGCCCGGATGATGGTCGGCACGAAGGCCATCGCCACCCTCTCCACCGGCTACCTCAACGCGCTGGAGTACGCCAAGGAGCGCGTGCAGGGCACGGACCTGGCGAACTTCATGGACAAGTCCGCGCCCAAGGTCACCATCACCCACCACCCCGACGTGCGCCGCTCGCTGATGACCCAGAAGGCGTACGCGGAGGGCATGCGCGCCCTCGTCCTCTACACCGCGACCGTCCAGGACGAGATCGCCGTCAAGGAGGCCGCGGGCGAGGACGCCAAGGCCCTCCACGGCCTCAACGACCTGCTGCTGCCCATCGTCAAGGGCTACGGCTCGGAGAAGTCCTACGAGCTGCTCTCCCACGAGTCGCTCCAGACCTTCGGCGGCTCCGGGTACCTCCAGGAGTACCCGATCGAGCAGTACATCCGGGACGCCAAGATCGACACCCTCTACGAGGGCACCACCGCCATCCAGGGCCAGGACTTCTTCTTCCGGAAGATCGTCCGTGACCAGGGCCAGGCGCTCACCACCCTCTCCGAGGAGATCAAGAAGTTCCTCGCCGAGGCCGCCGGCGGCGAGGAGCTCGCCGACGCCCGCGAGAAGCTCGCCACGGCCGCGGTGGACCTGGAGGGCATCGTCGGCGCCATGCTGACCGACCTCGCCGCCACCGAGAAGGACGTCAAGTCCATCTACAAGGTGGGCCTGAACACCACCCGCCTGCTGATGGCCTCCGGTGACGTCGTCGTCGCCTACCTCCTCCTCAAGGGCGCGGCCGTGGCGGCCGAGAAGCTGCCGAACGCCTCGACCAAGGACAAGTCGTTCTACGAGGGCAAGATCGCCGCGGCGAAGTTCTTCGCCCACACGGTCCTGCCGGCGCTGGCCGTCGAGCGCACGCTCGCCGAGTCCGTCGACCAGTCCCTGATGGAGCTGGACGAGGCCGCCTTCTAGGACTCGTCCACGGCCCTCGCGGGCCGTTCCTCCCGCATCGTCAAAGGGCAGGTGCCGGGCGCCCGAAAGGGCCGCCCGGCGCTTGCCCTGATCCTTATCCTGAGGCTTATGAGCTCTGCGCACCGCTTCGACCGCGGCCACACCGACGACCTGATGTCCTTCCTCGCGGCCAGCCCCTCGCCGTACCACGCGGTGGCCAACACCGCCGAGCGGCTGGAGAAGGCCGGTTTCCGCGAGGTCGTGGAGACCGACGCCTGGGACGGTCGCACCGGCGGGATGTACGTGCGCCGCGGCGGCGCCGTCATCGCCTGGTACGTGCCCGAAGGGGCCACCGCCGCCACCCCGTTCCGCGTCATCGGCGCGCACACCGACTCCCCCAACCTGCGGATCAAGCCCCTGCCCGACACGTCCTCGCACGGCTGGCGGCAGGTGGCCGTCGAGCTCTACGGCGGCACGCTGCTCAACACCTGGCTCGACCGCGACCTCGGCCTCTCCGGCCGGATCACCCTGCGCGACGGCAGCCACCGGCTCGTCAACGTCGACCGGCCGCTCATGCGCGTCCCCCAGCTCGCCATCCACCTCGACCGCGGGGTCAACCAGGACGGCCTCAAGCTCGACAAGCAGCGCCACATGACCCCCATCTGGGGCCTCGGCGAGGTGGGCCAGGGCGATCTGATCCGCTTCGTCGCCGAGGAGACCGGCGTCGCGGCCGATGAGATCGGCGGCTGGGACCTGATGCTGCACAGTGTCGAGGCGCCCGCCTACCTCGGCCGTGACAGCGAGCTGCTGGCCGGCCCGCGCATGGACAATCTGCTGTCCGTGCACGCCGGCATCGCCGCTCTCGTCGCCGCGTCCTCCTCCGCGAGCCTGCCGTACATCCCCGTGCTGGCCGCCTTCGACCACGAGGAGAACGGCAGCCAGTCCGACACCGGCGCCGAGGGCCCGCTGCTCGGAAACGTCCTGGAGCGCTCGGTCTTCGCCCGCGGCGGTACGTTCGAGGACCGGGCCCGCGCCTTCGCCGGCACCATCTGTCTGTCCTCCGACACCGGCCACGCCGTGCACCCCAACTACTCCGAGCGTCACGACCCGGGCCACCACCCGATGCCCAACGGCGGCCCGATCCTCAAGGTCAACGTCAACCAGCGCTACGCCACCGACGGCGCCGGACGGGCCGTCTTCGCCGCCGCCTGCGAGCGGGCCGGGGTGCCGTGGCAGCACTTCGTCTCCAACAACGCCGTGGCCTGCGGCACCACCATCGGCCCGATCACCGCGGCGCGGCACGGCATCTCCACGGTCGACATCGGTGTGGCGATTCTCTCGATGCACTCCGCTCGCGAGCTCTGCGGCGCCGAGGACCCCCATCTTCTCGCCGCCGCGCTGACCGCTTTCCTTGAAGGATGATCGCCGACTGATCGTTCTTGATTGATCGTTCTCGATGGCCGCTACCGAGGGCTGATATACAGCCTTCACACGTCATACGTCCGTCCCACCCCCCGGGGGAAGCACCATGACCACCCGCACCCTGCGGATCGCCGTCGCCGCGCTCACCGCCACGGCCGCCCTCACGCTCACCGCTTGTGGCGGCTCGGACGGCGAGGAGGGCAAGGCGGCCAAGGACGAGCAGGTCACGGCCGACGCCGCCACCGGTGGGAACGACGAGGGCGGGGAGACCACCTCGGACGACGAGAACGGCCAGGAGCAGGAGAAGGGCGACGCCTGCGGCCCCGGCACCGTGAAGATCGAGGCGAAGGCGGTGAAGTCGCCCGTCAACCACGTCCTGCTGGTGGCGACCAACACCTCCAAGTCGCCCTGCACCGCCTATGGCTTCCCGTTCCTGCGCTTCGACCAGGACCAGGCCACGGCGATCGCGGTCGAGGAGAGCAAGCCGAAGGGCAAAGTCACGATCGCCCCGGGCAAGTCGGCCTACGCCGGGGTGCTGGCCTCCGCCGCGGACGGCTCGGGCGGCACCGGCCGGGACGCCAAGCAGCTGTCGGTCACCTTCCAGACCCCGGGCGGCGACCCCCTCGCGGGTGACCCGTCCTCGGCGGCCGCGCCGGGCGGATCGCTGCACGTGGACGACTCGGCGCGCACGACGTACTGGGTCGACGCGGAGGACGCCGCGCTGAAGTGGTGATCCCGGTGCCCCCGGCTGACGACTGACGGCCGGGGGACACAGGGCACACCGAGCCCCGCTACGCGTCCAGCCCCGCCAGCACCAGCGGCAGCCGGTCCGCGCCGCCGGCGACCACCCGCACGGGGACGCCCCAGTCCTGCTGGTGGACATGGCACGCCGGGTACTCGTTCGCCGGGTCGTCATCGCACGACGCCGCCATCGCCGAGACGTGGAGGACGCCCTCGGTCACCCCGTCCGCGAGCCGCAGCTCACGGACGAGGTCCGTGCCCTTCCCGGCGCCCTCCGCGAGGAGCTCCGGCGGGGTGGAGCTGACCAGCAGCCGCGTCGACGGCCCGTAGCGGGTGTCGAGCTTCTGCCCGGCGGGCGCCTGGAAGACCACGTCCAGCCGCAGCGTGCCCGGGGCGATCTCCGTGGCCTCGCGCCGGGTGCGGTGGGCGACGGACTCCACCCGCACCGCCTCCTCCGGCAGCCGCAGCCGCGTCAGCCGGTGCCGGGCGGACTCGACCACGACGATGTCCTCGCCGACGAGGACGGCGTCCGAGGGTTCCCGCAGATCCGTGGCCAGCGTCGACACCTCGCCCGTCGCCGGGTCGAAGCGGCGCAGCGCGTGGTTGTAGGTGTCGGAGACGGCCACCGAGCCGTCGGGCAGGGCGGTGACGCCGAGGGGGTGCTGGAGGAGGGCCTGGGCGGCGTCGCCGTCGCGGTGGCCGAAGTCGAAGAGGCCGGCGCCCACGGCGGTGCGCACCGTGCCCTCACGGTCGATCCAGCGCAGCGCGGACGTCTCCGAGTCGGCGAGCCACAGCCGCTCGCCGTCGGCGGAGGTCGCGAGCCCGGACGGCTGGGCGAACCAGGCCTCGGCGGCGGGGCCGTCCACCAGGCCCTCGTTGGTCGTTCCGGCGGCGACCTCGACGGTGGCCGTCTCCGGGTCGTACGTCCACAGCTGGTGGACGCCCGCCATGGCGATCCAGACGCGGTCGTCGAACCAGGCGACGTCCCAGGGGGAGGAGAGGTCGACCTCGCGGGCCGGGCCGCTCGTGGGCGAGCCCTGCCACCACTGCTTCCCGGTGCCGGCGACGGTCGTCACGGTGCCGGTGGCCGGGTCGTAGGCGCGCAGCGCGTGGTTGACGGTGTCGGCGACGATCACCGTGCCGTCGGGGAGCAGGGCGAGGCCCTGGGGCTCGCTGAAGGCGGCGGTGGCGGCCGGGCCGTCGACGAGGCCGCGCTCGCCGGTGCCGATTCGGCGGACGACGGTCTCGCCGTCGGCGGCGAGCTCGACGAGCCGGTGGCGGGTGGAGTCGGAGACGAGGAAGCCGCCGTCCGGCAGCAGCAGCGCCTTGCCGGGGAAGCGCAGGTCGCCCGCGACGGGCTCGGGGGCGACATAGGGGCCGTCGCCGCGGCGGAGGGTGCCCTTGGCGGCGTGGGCGGCCTCCAGCTCCTCGACCAGCTTGGCGAGGGCGTGGGCGTGGCCCTCGCCGGCGTGCTGGGCGACGACGTAGCCCTCGGGGTCGATGACGACGAGCGTGGGCCAGGCCCGGACGGCGTACTGCTTCCAGGTGGCGAGCTCGGGGTCGTCGAGGACGGGGTGGTGGACCCCGTAGCGCTCGACGGCGTCGACGACGGCCTGATGGTCGGCCTCGTGGACGAACTTCGGGGAGTGGACGCCGATGATCACCACGGTGTCGCGGTGCTTCTCCTCGAGCTCGCGCAGCTCGTCCAGGACGTGGAGGCAGTTCACACAGCAGAACGTCCAGAAGTCGAGTATGACGATGCGGCCCCGCAGATCGGCGAGGGTGAGGGCGTTGCCGCCCGTGTTCAGCCAGCCGCCCTTTCCGATGAGTTCGGGGGCGCGGACGCGTGCGTGGGAAGCCATGTGTCCATCCAACAACATCGGGCCGGAAAGATTTCCACAGGCGCGATCGGAAAGTATTAACGTCCTATGAAGCCTGCGCAGTGCTAATTCGGCGGCGCGTTCCCCAGGACGCGGTCCTTCAGCGCCGGGAATTCCTCACGGACCGTGTCGACCCGCTTCGGGTCCAGGTCGACGGTCAGCACCTCCTCGTCCGCGCCCGCCTCCGCCAGGACCTCGCCCCAGGGGCCGACGACGATGCTGTGGCCGGCCTGCTCGACGCCCGCGTGGGTGCCCGCCGTGCCGCAGGCGAGGACGTAGCACTGGTTCTCCACGGCCCGCGCGCGGGCGAGCAGGGTCCAGTGCTCGCGGCGGCGCTCCGGCCAGCCCGCCGGGACGACGAAGAGCCGCGAGCCCGCGTCGACCAGGGCCCGGAACAGCTCGGGGAAGCGCAGGTCGTAGCAGGTCGCCAGGCCCAGCGTGGCCTGCGGGTGGGGCACCGTGACGGGTTCGGTGCCCGCGCTCATCAGGATCGCCTCGCCCTTGTCGAAGCCGAAGCGGTGGATCTTCCGGTACGTGCGGACGAGCGCGCCGTCGGGCGAGAAGACGAGGGAGGTGTTGAACAGGGCTCCGTCGGGGGCCCGTTCGACGATCGAGCCCGCGTGCAGCCAGACGCCCGCGTCCCGGGCGGCGGCCGCCATGGCCTCGGCCGTGGGGCCGTCGAGGGGCTCGGCCTCGGTGGTGAAGGACTCGAAGGCGAAGGCGCCGACGGGCCACAGCTCCGGGAGCACCACGAGATCGCTGTCGCCCAGCGACCGGACGAGTCCGGCGGCGCGCTCGCGGCGCGCGGCGACCGGTTCGAACGGATCGACTTCGAACTGGATCAGGGAAGCGCGCACAGTACCACCACTCTCCGCATGCGTCACACGAAACCTCTGCCGTGGCGACCGTCCGCAGCGTAACTTAACAAGTGAGAACCCCGACAGCCTTGCTCGCCCCGGACAGCCTTGCCCGCTCCGCAGCCCGCCGTCGCACGTCACCCGCAGCCGCACGTCACCCGCAGCCGCCGCCCAGCACCGCCGAGGGATCCGCCCGTGACAGTCCACCCCAGCCTTCAGCCCGCGATCGACGCCTGGACACAATCCATCGAAGCCGTGCACGAGTTGGTCACACCCCTGGCCGAGAGTGACTGGAACCGGGCCACCGAGTGTCCCGGCTGGTCCGTGCGGGACGTGGTCTCGCACATCATCGGCGTGGAGTGCGAAATGCTGGGCGAGCCACGGCCGATCCACACCCTCCCGCGCGATCTGCGGCACGTCACCGACGAGTTCTCGCGCTACATCGAGGTCCAGGTGGATGTGCGGCGCTGTCACACGGCGCCGGAGATGACCTCCGAGCTGGATTACACGATCATCCGGAGGTCGCGGCAGCTGCGCAACGATCAGCGCTCCCCGCAGGCGTCCGTCCGCTGGCCGCTGGGCGGCGGCAGTGAGCGGACGCTCGAACGGACGCTGGCCATGCGGGCCTTCGACGTCTGGGCCCATGAGCAGGACCTGCGCCGCGCCCTGGGCGTCCCCGGGAACCTCGACTCGCCCGCCGCCGTCATCGCCCGGGACATGCTGCTGGCGGCGCTGCCCCAGGTGGTGGCCCAGGACGCCGGTGCGCGGCCCGGTACGACGGTGGCCTTCGACGTGCACGGCCCGCTGGAGTTCCTGCGCACCGTGCGGGTCGGCCCGCAGGGCAGGGGGACGATCGACGGCAGCGTCTCCCTGGGGCCCACGGCGACGCTGATCCTGGACTGGGAGACGTATGTGCGCCTCGCGTGCGGGCGCGTACGGGCGGAGTCGGTGGCCGACCGGGTCAAGACCGAAGGCGATCAGGAACTGGCGTGGTCGGTCCTCCGGGAGTTCGCGGTCACCCCCTGAACCCGTAAGGCCCCTCAGGCCCGCAGCCCGCCGCCTTTGTTGTCCCGCACCGGTACGTGCACGGTCGTCACGCGCGACGCCACGATCCGCTCCCGCTCGCGCCGCAGCGCCGGGCCGCGCAGCAGCAGGATCCGGGTCAGCCCCAGCGCCTGGAGGACGAAGACGGAGCAGAAGGCGATCCGGTAGCTGCCGCCGGTGGCGTCCAGCAGGACACCGACGGCCAGCAGGGTCGTGATGGTGGCGAGGAAGCCGCCCATGTTGACGATGCCGGAGGCGGTGCCCTGGCGCTCGGGCGGGTTCGCGGGGCGGCCGAAGTCGAAGCCGATCATCGAGGCCGGGCCGCAGGCGCCGAGCACCACGCACAGGGTGACCAGCAGCCACAGCGGCGCGTGCGCCCCCGGCCAGCCGAGGACGGCCGCCCACAGCAGGGCCGTCGCCGCGAGCGTGCCGAGCGCGAGGGGCAGCCGGGCCTCGTGGTGACGGGCGACGACCTGCCCGTAGACCAGGCCGACGCCCATGTTGGACAGGACCACGAGCGTCAGCAGGGTGCCCGCCGTCCCCCTGGCCAGCCCCTGGGCCTCCACCAGGAACGGCATGCCCCACAGCAGCAGGAAGACCATCGCGGGGAACTGGGTGGTGAAGTGCGTCCACAGGCCGAGCCGGGTGCCGGGCTCCCGCCACGCCCCCACGAGCTGCCCGCGCACCGCGCCCTTGCCGGGGCGGGGGCCGGGGGCGGGCTCGTACCCCTCGGGGTGGTCCTTGAGGAAGAACAGGAGCAGGGCCAGCGCCACGAGGCCGGCGGCCGCGCTGCCCGCGAAGGCCGGGGTCCAGCCGATGTCGTGGAGCAGCCGGGACAGGACGACGGTCGAGACGAGATTGCCGCCCATCCCGATGAGCGCCGCGACCTGCGCGATCATCGGGCCCCGGCGGGCGGGGAACCAGCGGGCGCCCAGCCGCAGGACGCTGATGAAGGTCATGGCGTCGCCGCAGCCCAGCAGGGCCCGGCAGGCGAGCGCCGCGCCGTAGGAGTGGGCGAAGGCGAAGCCGAGCTGGCCGGTGGTGAAGAGCACCGCGCCCAGGGCGAGCACCTTCCTGGTGCCCATCCGGTCGACCATCAGGCCGACGGGTATCTGCATGCCCGCGTAGACGAGCAACTGGAGTATGGAGAACGCCGACAGCTCCGAGGCGCCGACGTGGAAGCGGTCGGCGGCGTCGATGCCGGCGACCCCGAGGCTGGTGCGGAAGATGATCGCGACGAAGTAGACCGTCACGCCGACGCCCCAGACGACCATGGCCCGGCGGCCACCGGGTGGGTCGCCGGGCAGTCCTGGGGCGGCGCCTCCGCCGGGGCTCACCGTGTCTCCCCGCGGGCCAGGTTGCGCACCCAGCTGACGTGCCGGTGGACGATGTCCGTCGCCGCCGCGGCGTCCCCGGAGCGCAGGGCGGTGAGGATCTCGGTGTGCTCGGCGATGTTCTTGGCGATCCGGTCGGGGTGGGCGTGCATCACGGCCACGCCCATCCGCAGCTGGCGGTCGCGCAGCTGCTCGTAGAGGTCCGAGAGGATGCGGTTCCCGGCGCTGCGCACGATCTCCGCGTGGAAGGCGCGGTCGCTGCGGGAGACGGCGTTCAGATCGTCCGCCGCGGCCTGCTCCCGCATGTCGTCCACCAGCTCCTCCAGCCGGGCGATCAGCCCGGGCGGGGCCGGTACGGCCTTGCCCACCGCGTGCTTCTCGACCAGCAGCCGGGTCTCCACCACATCCGCGATCTCCTGTGCGGACACGGCCAGCACGAGCGCCCCCTTCTTCGGGTAGAGCTTGAGCAGCCCCTCGCCCTCCAGTCGCAGCAGCGCCTCGCGCACCGGCGTCCGGGAGACCCCGACGGCCTGCGCCAGATCGCCTTCGGTGAGGAGCGTGCCGCCTTCGTAACGCCGTTGCAGTAC
This sequence comes from Streptomyces hesseae, assembly GCF_031845785.1. NCBI lineage: Bacteria > Bacillati > Actinomycetota > Actinomycetes > Kitasatosporales > Streptomycetaceae > Streptomyces > Streptomyces hesseae. The sequence continues at coordinate 16,285 of NZ_JAVRFI010000013.1, read as the reverse complement.
GGCTTCCTTCACATGTGCGTAGACACGGTCCGCGGCGGCGGGACGTCTGCTCTGGACGGTGGGGGCGCTCGGCATGCGCACAGCATAGATACAACACAGATGCGTGATGAGGCCCTGTCCGCGATACGGACGATCGCCCGTCCAGGAGCCGGCTCCGGCGCGCCGGCGAAACGTCACCTCGGGACGCCCGCCCAGCCGTCCGCCGGAGTGATGAAGACGAAGCGCAGATCCGTGCGCTGTATCGGCAGCAGCACATGACTGGTCACGCATACCTCGGCGTGCCCGTGGTACGGCAGGCGCAGCCGGAAGACATGGCCGTCGCGATGCTCGACCACGTCGTACTCCTCGGCCCAGATACGGCGGCAGTCGGCGTCGGAGTCGAGGATCTCCTGGACGAGGGCGCGCAGTTCGGCGTTGCCGGGGTCGCTGTTGGCGGCGACGCGGAGCATGGCGAGGTAGACGCGGGCGCAGGCGTCCTCCCAGTCGAGCATCTGCTCGCGGGCCTCGGGGTCGAGGAGTGCCCAGCGCATCAGATTGGGGCGGGGGCGCAGGACCCAGGGGAACCACTCGCCCATGAGGGCGTTGGCGGCGACGACGTTCCAGGCGCCGTCGGAGAGGTAGGCGGGGTAGGTGACCTGCTGCTGGAGCAGGGCCTGGACGCCCCGGGGGAGGTCCGTGCGGTCGCGCCCGGCCTCGGGCGGGCGGCGGCCGGAGACGGCCAGGAAGAGGGTGAGCGTCTCCGCCTCGCTGAGCCGGAGGGCTTCGGCGACCCTCAGCAGAAACCTTTCGGAGAAGTCCTGGCGACGGCCGGCCTCCAGCGCGCGGTACCAGCCTTCGCTGACGCCCGTCATCCGCGCGACGTGCGCCTGCGAAAGCCGACGCCCCGGTCTGGGAAAAAGCCCGCGCAACTCGCGGACCGTCCGCGCGTCGACACGGCCCCGCCAGGCCCGGAGCAGACGGCTGATGGATTCACCGTCGTCCGCGCGGTCCACCGCGGCCTTCAAAGCGGCCTCCAAATCCGACAGTGCAAGTGTCGGTCAATCTTAAGTAAATTGCCCAGCACGGGCCATTCCACCCTCTGTCAGGGTGATGCCCCGAGGCCGCTCCGCATGCGGACAGAGGGCCCGGACGCCATGCTCTCTCCTCACTGGAGGGGGGTGAGGAGCGAGTGTCCGGGCCCTCTGTCCTGTACGCGACATCTTGGTCGTTGGTCCGTTTTCCGGACCGCGGAGCCGGTTTTATATGGCCTATGAACGCATCTCCATAGGGCCCCTATGAACGTCCGGTCACGCCCAGGTGATCAGGCGCTTGGGGTCCTCCAGAACGGCGGCGACATCCGCGAGGAAGCGGGAGCCGAGCTCGCCGTCGACCAGGCGGTGGTCGAAGGAGAGCGCCAGCGTGGTGACATGACGCGGCTTGACCTTGCCCTTGTGGACCCACGGCTGGAGCTTGATCGCACCGAAGGCCAGGATCGCGGACTCGCCCGGGTTGAGAATGGGCGTACCGGTGTCGACGCCGAAGACGCCGACGTTGGTGATGGTGAGGGTGCCGCCGGCCATGTCCGCCGGGGACGTCTTCCCCTCACGGGCGGTGGCCACGAGGTCGGACAGCGAACTCGAGAGCTCCGGGAGCGTCTTGTCCTGGGCGTCCTTGATGTTCGGCACGATCAGCCCGCGCGGCGTCGCCGCCGCGATGCCCAGGTTGACGTAGTGCTTGAGGACGATCTCCTGGTTCTCCTCGTCCCAGGCCGCGTTGACGTCCGGGTTGCGCTTGACCGCCACGAGCATGGCCTTGGCGACGAGCAGCAGCGGATTGACGCGCAGACCGGCCATGTCGGGATCGGCCTTGAGCTTCTGGACGAGCTTCATCGTGCGGGTGACGTCGACGGTGATGAACTCCGTGACGTGCGGCGCGGTGAAGGCGCTGGCGACCATCGCCTGGGCGGTGGCCTTGCGGACGCCCTTGACGGGGATCCGGGTCTCGCGTGCCCCACTCGTGGCGGGCACGGCGACGGGGGCGGCGACGGGCGCCACGGCCTCGGTGGCCGGCTGTGCGACGGCCTGGGTCGCGGCGTGGACGTCCTCCCGGGTGACGACCCCGCCGGGGCCGGTCGGTACGACCGTGGTCAGGTCGACGCCGAGGTCCTTGGCGAGCTTGCGCACCGGAGGTTTGGCGAGCGGACGAGCACCAACGGGCGCCGCGGGCGCGCCGGCCGCCGGAGCGGGTGCCGGAACCGGCGCGGCGGGAGCCGCCGGGGCGACCGGTGCGGTGCCCGCGTGCCCGTTGAGCTCGGCCTGGATCGCGGCGACCACAGCCGTGCGCGGCGCGGCCGGGCCGGTGCCCTCCGCCGGGACGCCGGCGTGCGGCCCGGCCGTGCCCGTCGCGGCGGCGACGGACGCCTTGCGCGGGCGGCGCTTGGTCGAGGACGGCGCGGCGCCGTAGCCGACCAGCACGGCCTGGCGGCCCTGCTGCTCCGGCTCGGGCTCCTCGGTGACGGCCGGGGCCGCCGCCGGGGCCTCCTCCGCGGGCCCCGCGCCGGGCTGGGTGTCCACCGAGATGATCACCTGGCCGACGTCCACCGTCGTGCCCTCGCCGAAGCGCAGCTCGTGCACCACGCCGTCGAAGGGGATCGGCAGTTCCACGGCCGCCTTGGCGGTCTCGACCTCGCAGACCACCTGTCCGTCGGTGACCGTGTCGCCGACGTTCACGTACCACTTGAGGATCTCGGCCTCGGTCAGTCCTTCGCCGACGTCCGGCATCTTGAACTCACGGAAGCGCTGGGTGTTAGCGGTCATCGTCACGACTCTTCCTCGTCCCTAGTACGCCAGCGCGCGGTCGACGGAGTCGAGCACACGGTCCAGGCCCGGCAGGTACTCGTCCTCCAGCCGGGACGGCGGGTAGGGGGCGTGATAGCCGCCGACCCGCAGGACGGGGGCCTCCAGGTGGTAGAAGCAGCGCTCGGTGATCCGGGCGGCGATCTCGGCGCCCGAACCGAAGAAGACGGGTGCCTCGTGGACGACGACCAGCCGGCGGGTCTTCTCCACCGACCGCTGGATCGCGTCGAAGTCGATGGGCGAGATCGACCGCAGGTCCAGGACCTCCAGCGACTTGCCCTCCTCCTCGGCCGCCGCGGCGGCCTCCAGACAGGTCTTGACCATCGGGCCGTAGGCAACCAGCGTCAGGTCCGTGCCCTCGCGCACCGTGCGCGCGGCGTGCAGCGGGCCGGGGATCGCGGCCGTGTCGACCTCGGCGCGGTCGTGGTAGCGCCGCTTGGGCTCGAAGTAGATGACCGGGTCGTCGCTCTGGATGGCCTGCTGCATCATCCAGTAGGCGTCGGCGGAGTTCGACGGCGAGACGATCTTCAGACCGGCGACGTGCGCGAACAGCGACTCCGGCGACTCGCTGTGGTGCTCCACCGCGCCGATCGCGCCGCCGTAGGGGATGCGGATGACGACGGGCAGCTTGATCTTGCCGAGCGCGCGGGCGTGCATCTTCGCCAGCTGCGTGACGATCTGGTCGTACGCCGGGAAGACGAAACCGTCGAACTGGATCTCCACGACCGGCCGGTAGCCGCGCAGCGCCATACCGATCGCGGTGCCGACGATGCCGGACTCCGCCAGCGGAGTGTCGATGACGCGGTCCTCGCCGAAGTCCTTCTGGAGGCCGTCGGTGACCCGGAAGACGCCGCCGAGCTTGCCGACGTCCTCACCCATGATCAGGACCTTGGGGTCGGTCTCCAGGGCGGTCCGCAGGGAGGCGTTGATCGCCTTGGCGATCGTGAGCTTCTCGACGCTCATGGCTAGTTGGTCTCCTCTGCGAACGAAGCCTGGTACGCGGCGAACTGGGCGCGCTCCTCGTCGACCAGCGCGTGGCCGTCGGCGTAGGTGTGCTCGAACATCGCCATGTGGTCGGGGTCGGGCATGGCGCGCACGGTGTCGCGGACCCGCTTGGCGAGCGCGTCGCTCTCGCTCTCCAGCTCGGCGAAGAAGTCCTCGTCGGCGAGGCCCTCGCGCTCCAGGTGGGCGCGCAGGCGCAGGATCGGGTCCTTCGCCTCCCACAGCTCCCGCTCCTCGTCCCGGCGGTACTTCGTCGGGTCGTCCGAGGTGGTGTGGGCGCCCATGCGGTAGGTGAACGCCTCGATGAGCATCGGGCCCTCGCCGGTGCGGGCGCGCTCCAGCGCGGCCTTGGTGACGGCCAGCACGGCCAGCACGTCGTTGCCGTCCACCCGGACGCCGGGGAAGCCGTAGCCCTGGGCGCGCTGGTAGAGCGGGACGCGGGTCTGCCGCTCGGTGGGCTCGGAGATCGCCCACTGGTTGTTCTGGCAGAAGAAGACCACCGGCGCGTTGTAGACGGCGGCGAAGGTGAAGGCCTCGGCCACGTCGCCCTGGCTGGAGGCGCCGTCGCCGAAGTAGGCGATCACGGCGGAGTCCGCGCCGTCCTTGGCGATGCCCATCGCGTAGCCGGTGGCGTGGAGCGCCTGGGAGCCGATGACGATCGTGTAGAGGTGGAAGTTGTTCTCGTTGGGGTCCCAGCCGCCGTGGTTCACGCCGCGGAACATGCCCAGCAGGTTCGTGGGGTCGACCCCGCGGCACCAGGCGACGCCGTGCTCGCGGTAGGTCGGGAAGACGTAGTCGTCGTCGCGGGTGGCCCGGCCGGAACCGATCTGCGCGGCCTCCTGGCCCAGCAGCGAGGCCCACAGGCCCAGTTCGCCCTGCCGCTGGAGAGTCGTCGCCTCGCCGTCGAAACGGCGGGTCAGCACCATGTCGCGGTACAGGCCACGCAGTTCCTCGGGCGACAGGTCGATGGAGTAGTCCGGGTGCTCGACCCGCTCGCCTTCCGGCGTCAGCAGCTGTACGAGCTCGGGCTCGCCGGTGGCCTTCTTGGCCCCGGCGCGCTTGACGCCGCTGCGTCGCGACTTGCGCGCGGCAGTGCTGTCCACGGTCACGTGTGCTCCTCCGTCTGTCCGGCCCCCGGGGTCGCCGGCGGCCAGAGGGGGTCTCCCCGCCGTGAGGCGGGAAGAGGCTCGCTCGATCCCCGACGGCACACGGGGTGGGTGTGCCGAGGCCGGAACCGGGCGTGACAGGTTGCCCCGGCGAATGGCCTGCAATAAGCACGTTACCCAGTGCGAGGCATTCCTGCGAAACCCCGCCTGACCTGCGATTTTGCTTGGATTTCCAAGTAAATCGAGAAAGCCGGGCCAATGGAGGTGCCAATCCACTGGTCAGCGCCTTGCGAACCGCCGTCGGAACGGGGGCACGTTATCCCGGCGGACAAGGGCGGGGGAAGACTTGACGTGCAAGACTGGCACCGTGCGCGAACAAGGAAAAATCACGGTATTTCTGCTTGACGACCATGAAGTCGTACGCCGCGGCGTCCACGAGATGCTCGCCGGGGAGCCGGACATCGAGGTCGTGGGCGAGGCCGGAACCGCCGCGGACGCGCTGGTGCGCATTCCGGCCACCAGACCGGACGTCGCCGTACTGGACGTTCGCCTTCCGGATGGCAGCGGAGTAGAAGTATGCCGTGAGATCCGTTCGCAGGACGAAAACATCAAATGCCTGATGCTCACCTCGTACGCGGATGACGAAGCGCTCTTCGACGCCATCATGGCGGGCGCGGCGGGCTATGTCCTCAAGGCCATCCGCGGCAATGAGCTGCTCTCGGCCGTACGCGACGTGGCGGCCGGCAAATCCCTGCTGGACCCCGTGGCCACCGCCCGCGTCCTGGAGCGGCTGCGCGACGGCAGGACCTCCCGGGGCGACGACCGCCTCGCCTCCCTCACCGACCAGGAGCGCCGCATCCTCGACCTGATCGGCGAGGGCCTGACCAACCGCTCCATCGGCGAACGGCTGCACCTGGCCGAGAAGACCATCAAGAACTACGTCTCCAGCCTCCTCTCCAAGCTGGGCATGGAACGCCGTTCCCAGGCCGCCGCCTATGTGGCCCGGCTCCAGGCGGAGAAGCGCTAGCGAACGGCCCGGCCGGCAGCGCGCCCGGGACCTAGGTCCCGGCCATCCGGGACGGGTGGCCCCTACGAGCCGTGCGCGACGGCAGTGCAGAGTGGTGCCCATGCCAACCGCGCCTCACGACGGACACCGGGCGGACGAATACCGCGCGCTCGAGCTGCTCTCCCGCACGCCCTACGGCAGGGTCTCGGTGAGCATGCGCGCCCTGCCCTTCGTCACCGTCGCCCGCCACGTCGTCGTCGACGGCAAGGTCCTCATGCGACTGCACGGCGGCTTCGGCTACGCCCAGGCGTGCGACGGCAGCGTGGCGGCGTACGGCGCCGACAACCTCGCCGACCGCGAGGAGGGCGACGAATCCGTCTGGACCGTGCAGTTCGTCGGCACGGCGCGGATCTTCGTACCCGGCCCGGAGGAGCTCCGGCTCTTCGGCCGCGCCCCGCACTCCGCCGACGACGCGCCCTTCGTCCCCGAATACCTGTGCATAGAACCTCAGTTCATCACCCTGCACCACCTCGAAGGCGTACCCGCGCGACGAGCCGCGCACTCAGCGTGAACTAACATTTGGGGCGTGCCGCGCTCACTTGTCACCGATGCCGATGCCCCAGCCGACACCGGACCCGACACCGGCACCCTGCGCGCCCTGCTGCGCCGCTACGAGAAAGCCGGCGAGCCCGTCGCCTGCGACACGCTGACCGAGGGCCTGCTCAACCGCGGCTACCGGCTCACCACCACCCGCGGCCGCTTCTTCCTCAAGCACCACCTCGACGGCGACCGGGACGCCATCGCCCGCCAGCACGAGGCCACCCGCCGGCTGGGCGCCCTCGGCCTGCCCGTCGCCCCGCCCGTGGCGGACACCGCCGGCGAGACCGTCGTGGTCCTCGGCGGCCGCTGCTACGCCCTCCACCCCTGGATCGAGGGCCGGCACCGGGACGGCGGCGAGCTCACCGCCCCCCAGTCGCGCCGTCTGGGCGCGTTGCTGGGCCGGGTGCACAAAACCCTGGAGCAGGTCATGGAAGGCCCTGAGGGGGCCTTCCAGGGCCTCGGGGCGGCCCGGGACGCGGCGGCCGACCCCGAGGACACCTTCGCCCTGATCGAGGAGCTCCTGAGCCTGGCCCGCGGCGGGGACAGCCGCCCCCGCGACTGCTTCGACGAGCTGGCCGAGCACCGCCTCGTCGAGCGCCGCGCGCTGCTGGAGCTGCACGCCCACCGGCGCCCGCCGGCCGCCGCCACCCCCGCCCGGGGATGGGTGCACGGCGACTTCCACCCGCTCAACCTGCTCTACCGGGGCGCCGAGCCCGCCGCGATCGTCGACTGGGACCGGCTGGGCGTCCAGCCGCGCGCCGAGGAGGCCGTACGGGCCGCGGTGATCTTCTTCCTCCGCCCGGACGGCACGCTGGACCTGGCGAAGATACGCCCCTACGCGCGTGCCTACCGCCGGGTCACCGGCGCGGACGCGGCGGAGCTGGGCGCCGCCGTGCACCGGGTGTGGTGGGAGCGGCTGAACGACTTCTGGATGCTGCGCTGGCGCTACCAGCTGCGCGACCACCGCGCCGACCCCGGCTTCCCGGCCTCGGCGGCGCTGGCGGTGTGGTGGACGGGCGCGTACGAGTCCGTGCGCGAGGCGTTCACGGACTGACAGGGCCCGCCGACGGGACCGCCAGGGACCCCCTTACGGCTCGAGGCCGGACCCCGATGTGGGGTCCGGCCTCGGAGGTTCAGCCCGTGGGGCCCTGGTTGCTGCCGCCCTGGACGGTGCCGGGGGTGCTCCCGCCCGGGTCGTGCGTCGGCGGCTTCGGGTCGTCCGTCGGCGGCTGCTTGGACGGGTTGGTCGACGGGTCCGTGCCGCCCGACGGGTTGGTCGACGGATTGCCGGTCGGCGGCTTGCTCGCGTGCTTCGACGAGTCGTCGGAGGGCTCGCGCTGCCGGTCCCGGGTGTTGTCGCTCCAGTCGTCGCTCTCGCCGCCCGTGCCGGTGTTCGTGTCCGAGCTGTGGCCCTTGGAGGGCTTCCGGCTGGGCTTGTCACTGGTGCTGGGCGTGGGCGCGCTGGGGGTGGTGGTGACCTTGTCGGTGGTCGTCTTGTGGTCGCCGCCGCCCGCCTTGTCCTGCTTGAGCATGAACGCGACGCCCGCCACGACCGCGACCACCGCGAGCGCGGCGACCAGCCACAGCTTGCCCTTGCCGCCGCCCGAACCGCCGCGGCCGCCGTTGTAGCCGCCGTTGTAGCCGTTGAAACCGCCGTCGTCGGCACCCTGGCGGCGCGGGATCACCGGCTGCTGCGAGGTGTCGCCGTGCTGCGGGTGCGGCATGGCCGTGGTGGCGCCCACGCCGCCGCCGATGCCCGCGCCGCCCATGACCTGGGTCGCGGCGTTGACGTGGTCGATCGGGCCGGTGTTCCAGGCACCCGTGTGGCTGCCCGCCTCGTGCAGCATCTGGAGCGCGTACTGAACCAGCCCGCGCATCTCCTCCGCGCTCTGGAACCGGTCGTCCGGGTCCTTGGCGAGGGAGCGCATGACGAGCCCGTCCAGCTCCGGCGGCACCGACGCCTGCACCTGCGACGGCGCCACGGGGGTGTCCTGGACGTGCTGGTAGACCACCGACAGCGGGGTCTCGCCGGTGAACGGCGGGCGCAGGGCGAGCAGTTCGTAGAGCAGACAGCCGGTGGCGTAGAGGTCCGAGCGGGCGTCGACGGTCTTGCCGAGGGCCTGCTCGGGGGAGAGGTACTGGGGCGTGCCCATGACCATGCCGGTCTGGGTCATGGTGGACGCCGCGCCGTGGAGGGCGCGGGCGATGCCGAAGTCCATGACCTTGACCGCGCCCGTGTTGGTGATGATCACGTTGGCGGGCTTGATGTCACGGTGCACGATGCCGTGCTGGTGGCTGTAGGCCAGCGCCTCCAGCACCCCGGAGACGATGATCAGCGCCTGCTCCGGCGGCGGGGCCTCGGAGTTGAGGAGGAGGTCGCGAATGGTGCGGCCTTCGACCAGCTCCATGACGATGTACGGCACGACGCCGCGGCCGACGGTGTCCTCGCCGGAGTCGTAGACGGCGACCACCGCGTGGTGGTTCAGCCCGGCGACGGACTGTGCCTCGCGGGTGAAGCGCGCCTTGGAGACCGGGTCCTCGGCGAGGTCGGCGCGGAGCAGCTTCACCGCGACGGTACGGCCCAGCCGTACGTCCTCGGCGGCGAAGACCTCCGCCATGCCGCCGCGGCCCAGGCGGTGGGTCAGGCGGTAACGGCCGTCACCGACCAGACCCCCATTGCCCCACATTTCAGGCGCATCGGGCATTCCGCCCCCGTTGGCGTCAGGGTCGGACGGCCCCTGGGCGCTCTGCGTCTGTGCCATCAGTCCTCGCCGTCGTGTCTGGTCCGCCGCCGTCGCTTCGCGTCGGAAGGCGATTGCGCGGGGTAACTCGGGAAAGCAGTCTTCCGCTAGGGCACGCTACAGGCTTTGCGACGTGTCCCGGTCCGGGATGGACCGGCTATCAAACCCGTACCGGTACGAGCAAGGCAAATCCCGTGACACCTTGTCGCGCATCCGGTCACGGAACGGGCACGCGGCTTGACGTGCCCGGCGCCTCGGGCAGACTTGGCCGGGATACGTCGAAGAACAGCTGGATCAACGCGCTCGGAGCGCGTCACGAAACCACTCCAGCGACGCCAGTTTCGCCAGGCAGTGCGCCGAGGCCGAGGGGGAAGCAACACCATGAGCCAGGACGGCGCTCAGGGCCGCTACGCGGGACGATCTGTCGGCCGGGGCCGCTACCAGCTGCGGGACCTGCTCGGCGAGGGCGGTATGGCGTCCGTGCACCTGGCCTACGACACGGTGCTGGACAGACAGGTCGCGGTCAAGACCCTTCACACCGAGCTGGGCCGCGAGTCCTCGTTCCGCGAGCGTTTCCGCCGCGAGGCCCAGTCCGTGGCCAAGCTCACCCACACCAACATCGTCTCGGTGTTCGACACGGGCGAGGACGACCTCGACGGCTCGACGATGCCGTACATCGTCATGGAGTACGTCGAGGGACAGCCGCTGCGCTCGGTGCTCGACGCGGACGCCGCCCAGTACGGCGCGATGCCCGTCGGGAAAGCGCTCAAGATCACAGCCGATGTGCTGGCCGCGCTCGAGGTCAGCCATGAGATGGGCCTGGTCCACCGCGACATCAAGCCCGGCAACGTGATGATGACCAAGCGCGGCGTGGTCAAGGTCATGGACTTCGGCATCGCCCGCGCCATGCAGTCGGGCGTCACCTCCATGACCCAGACCGGCATGGTCGTCGGCACCCCGCAGTACCTCTCGCCCGAGCAGGCCCTGGGCCGCGGCGTGGACGCCCGCTCCGACCTCTACTCGGTCGGCATCATGCTCTTCGAGCTGATGACCGGCCGGCTGCCCTTCGACGCGGACTCCCCGCTGGCGATCGCCTACGCGCACGTCCAGGAGGAGCCGGTCGCGCCCTCCACGATCAACCGCTCGATCCCGCCGGCCGTGGACGCGCTGGTCATGCGCGCCCTGAAGAAGAACCCGAACGAGCGCTTCCCGAGCGCCGAGGCCATGCGCGACGAGTGCGCCCGGGTCGCGGGCACCGCCCAGGCGGCACCCGCGCCGATCATCATCGCGGGCGGCCCGCCGGCCCGCAGCGGCGCCGGCGTCGGCTCGGCGGTCTTCCCGCCCGTGGACGGCCAGACGCCCGCTCCGGGGCCCCAGGGCGTCCAGACGCCGTACCAGCCCCACCCGGCCCCCGCAGGCCCGTACAACGGCGGCTACGGGCCTTCCACGCCCCCTCCGGCCCCCCAGGCCTACCCGACGCCCGCGTACACGGACGCGCCCGCGTACGCCGCTCCGTCGGCGCCCGTCGGCGCCACCGGCTCCGGCTCGGGTTCCGGCTCCGGGGGCAAGAGCAACAAGCCGGTGCTCATCGGCTCGGGCGTTGTCGCGGTGCTCGCGGTCATCGGCGTGATCGCCGCCTTCTCTCTCAAGGGCGGCGACGACAACAACAAGAACGAGGCGGGCGGCAACGGCCAGAGCTCCGCCCCGGCCCCCGCCGACCCCGGCGGCGGCAACGGCAGCACCACCGGCGGCTCGGGCACCGCGGGCGGCTCGGCCGGAGGCAACGCCAACGGGACGGGCAAGGGCAACGCGAACGGCAACGCCAACGGTGCCCAGACGAAGGTCAAGGAAGGCGACAAGTCCAAGGTCATCGAAACGGACAAGTGCACGAAGGCCTACGACAACTTCCAGGACAAGACGAAGAAGAGCGCTCCGGGCTTCCAGTACATCTACATCGACTCGGTCAAGGAGTGTCTCCAGGCCGCGGGCTGGAAGTACCGCGTCGACAAGGTGAACGAGAACACCTGGGGCAAGGGCACCGTGATGACCCAGCAGCCGCAGTCGGGCGACCCGTTCGACCCGAAGACCGACCAGTTCGTCCTGACGGTGTCGACGGGCGAGTCGGGCTCCTGACGCCGTAACGGTCCGTATGGACGGAACGGTTCATACGGGTCCACAAGCAATACGAAGGCCGGTTGTCGCGTCTCATGCGACAACCGGCCTTCGTGTGTCAGTGACCCCGGCCGAAGTGATTACAGATACGGGCCGGAGCGGGCGCCGCCGTGCTGATGGCCCTCGTGGTCGTCGTCGATGGAGATGCCGGCCGGCAGCGCGCGCCGCATCTGCTCCAACTGGGCGCGGGCGGCCATCTGCTGGGCGAACAGCGTGGTCTGGATGCCGTGGAAGAGGCCCTCCAGCCAGCCCACGAGCTGGGCCTGTGCGATCCGCAGCTCCGCCTCGGTGGGGATCGTGTCGTCGGTGAAGGGCAGCGACAGCCGCTCCAGCTCCTCCACCAGCTCGGGCGCGAGACCGTCCTCCAGCTCCCTGACCGAGCTGTGGTGGATCTCCTTGAGGCGGACCCGGCTCGCCTCGTCGAGAGGAGCCGCCCGGACCTCCTCCAGCAGCTGCTTGATCATGCTTCCGATGCGCATGACCTTGGCGGGCTGTTCCACCATCTCCGTCACCGGGACCTCGCGCGGCTCGTCGTCGCCCTCCCCGCCGCCGGGGCTGGCGCTGCCGAGAGCCATGCCGTCCGGTCCCACGACCAGGACGTGCGGGCTCTCCTGCGACCGTTCATTCCTCGGCATATCCATGCCGCCATTCTCTCGCACAGGTGATTTCCCCCTCTTGATGCCCTCGTACACGCCTGATCCACCGTGGGGGGCGCATGGAAGCGCGCCGTGTTTCCGGCTATCTGCGCCGCAAACGGAGCGCGATAAAGCCCAGCCCGAGTCCCGTCAGCGTCATTCCGGTCCCCAGCGGGAGCACTCGCATCACCCGGTCCGGCTCTCCGGCGGCCTCCCGCCGCCCCGGCGCGTGAGCGGCGCCGCCCGGCACGGCACCGGGGCCCGCACCGCCTGATCGCCCGCCCCGGGTGGCCCCGGCGGGGGCGGACAGCGACGGCGACGGCAACGACGGTGATGACGATGCCGACGGCGATATCGCGGACGGGGATATCTCCGTACGGCCGGGGTGCCCCCGCCCCTCGCCCGCGACGGTGCCGGCGAGCAGACCGGCCACGGGGGAAGACGGCGCGGACGGGAACACCGTGGTCGACGTCGTGGCCACGAGCGGGACGGAGGGCGCGGGGGCCGTCGGCTCGCGCTCGTCCGCCCACGCCACCGAGGGGACGGTCAGCGCCATCGACGCCGTCGATATCGCCATCCCGAGAAGGAACGTCCTGCCCGCTCTGCGCGGTCCATTGGTCGATCCATTGGTCGATCCGGTGGTCGATCCCGTGGTCATGTTCGCCGGCCTCCGTACGGGAGACCCCCCTACGGACCCCTCCACCCTCACACGCCGCCCGGCGCGGGGCGCGCTGGGCGGCGTGTGAGGGTGAACGGTCAGACGGTCAGCAGGACCTTCCCGACGTGCGCGCTGTCCTCCACCACGCGATGGGCGGCCGCCGCGTCCCGCATCGGCATGGTGCGGTCGACCACCGCCCGTACCCGGCCGCCCGCGATCAGCGGCCACACGTGTTCGCGCACCGCCGCCACGATCGTGGCCTTCTCGGCGAGCGGGCGGCCGCGCAGCGAGGTAGCCGTGATCGCAGCGCGCTTGGCGAGCAGCTTGCCCAGGTCCAGTTCGCCCTTGCGGCCGCCCTGGAGGCCGATGATGGCGAGCCGGCCGTTGACGGCCAGGACGTCGAGGTTCCGTTCCAGGTACTTGGCGCCGATGATGTCGAGGACGACGTCCACGCCGATGCCGCCGGTGAGTTTGCGCAGTTCATCGACGAAGTCCTGCTCGCGGTAGTCGATGAGGATGTCCGCGCCCAGCTCCCGGCAGCGCTCCAGCTTCTCCGCCCCGCCCGCCGTGACCGCGACACGCGCGCCGACCGCCTTGGCCAGCTGCACGGCCATGGTGCCGATGCCGCTGCCGCCGCCGTGGACCAGGAAGGTCTCACCGGCACTCAGGTGGGCGATCATGAAGACGTTCGACCAGACCGTGGCCGTGACCTCGGGCAATGCCGCCGCCGAGACCAGGTCCAAGCCGTCGGGCACGGGCAGCAACTGCCCGGCCGGTACACAGACCTTCTCCGCGTAACCGCCGCCGGCCAGCAGCGCGCACACCTCCTCGCCGACGGCCCAGCCGGTCACCCCGGGGCCGAGCGCGGCGATCCGGCCGGAGACCTCCAGGCCCGGGTAGGGGGAGGAGCCGGGGGGCGGGTCGTAGAAGCCCTGCCGCTGGAGCAGATCGGCGCGGTTGACACCCGCGGCCACGACCTCGACCAGGACCTCTCCCCCGCCGGGCGCGGGGTCGGGGACCTCGGCCCAGACCAGGGCCTCGGGTCCGCCGGGTACGGGAATGGTGATCGCATGCATGACCGCGAGGCTACTCCGGGAGCCGCCGACTCCCGGGGGACGCGCGGTGATTCGTACGACGATTCGTACGGCCGCGCGTCCCGCTCCCGGTCACTCGTCCGGTAGGGCCGGGCGGGCCCGGACGATCGTGATCAACCGGTCCGTGGACTTCAGGGGGCTGGCCTCGGGGTCGTCGTAGCCGAGCAGCCGGTGGCCGCGCAGCACGGAGACGACCAGGTCGTCCGTGTCGCGCACGCTCCGTCCCACCTCGGCCTTGACCACGGGGCGTTCGACGAGGTCGAGGCCGCTGCCCTGCTGGATGAGGTCCTCCATGACCGTCCCGGCGCTGGGGCTGATCACGGACATGCCCAGCAGCCGGCCGGCGGCGCTCGCGCTGGTGATGACCGCGTCCGCGCCGGACTGCCGCAGCAACGGGGCGTTCTCCTCCTCGCGCACGGCGGCCACGATCTTGGCGGCCCGGTTGAGCTGACGGGCGGTGAGGGTCACCAGGACGGCCGTGTCGTCGCGCTGGGTGGCGACGATGATCTGACGGGCCTTCTGGACCTCGGCGCGCAGCAGGACGTCGCTGCGGGTGGCGTCGCCGATGACGCCCGCGTAGCCGAGGGCGGTGGCCGACTCGACGACCTTGGGGTTGGGGTCGACAACGACGATCCGATCCCTCTCCCGGGCCTGCCCGCCCGCGCAGAGGGCCTGTACGGCCGAACGGCCCTTGGTGCCGAAGCCGACGACGACGGTGTGCTCGCGCAAGGCGGACCTCCAGCGGGCCAGCCGCCACTGCTCACGGGTGCGCTCGGTGAGGACCTCGAGGGTGGTGCCGACCAGGATGATCAGGAAAAGGACACGGAGCGGCGTCACGAGCAGGATGTTCGACAGCCGCGCGCTGTCGCTGTACGGGACGATGTCGCCGTATCCGGTGGTGGACAGGGTGACGGTGGCGTAGTAGATGGCGTCGAGGAAGTCGACGCTGCCGTCGGCGTTGTCGTGATAGCCGCCGCGGTCGCCGTAGACGATGGCGACGGTGGCGGCCATGACCAGCAGCGCGAGCAGCAGTCGCCGGCCCACCTGCCGTATCGGGGCCACGGTGTAGCGGGGCAGACGGACGCGGGAGTCGGTCGCGTGCTGGTCGCGCGATCGGCCGTCCTGCTGGGCATCGCGTTGGGCGTCGCGGTGGGCGTCGCGCTGCGCGTCGTGCTCGGGGAGCTTCACCGGTCGCCCTCCCAGGGGAGGGCGAGGAGTTCGGCCTCACGGGCCGGGCCCGGCCCGCCCGGCGGCACGACGGCCAGCGCGTCGGCGGCGGCCAGGCCGCGCAGCATGGCCGGGCCGTGGAAGCGCAACGGCCGGGCGTACCCGTCGGGCGTACGGACCACGGGCACCAGCCGGGTGCTGGTGGCGTGGCCGGGCACGTCCTCGGTGAACGGGGCCCGGCACGGGCGCCGCGCGGGACGGCCCACGAGCGTACGGAGCAGCGGCTCGGCCAGCGTCAGCAGACCGGCGACGGCGGCGAGCGGGTTGCCGGGCAGCCCGACCAGATGACGGCCGGGCGCGAGGCGCGCGAGCAGCATCGGATGCCCCGGGCGCACCGCGACCCCGTCGACCAGGGGCTCGGCGCCCAGCAGCCGCAGTGTGGGGCGCACGTGGTCGACGGGCCCCGCGGCCGTGCCGCCGGTCGTCAGCACGAGGTCGGCGTCCGACGCCTCCAGCGCGGCGCGCAGCGCCGAGGCGTCGTCGCCGAGGCGACGCGTCGCCACGACCTCGGCGCCGAGAGCGGCGAGCCAGGGCCCGAGCATGGGCCCGAGCGCGTCCCGGATCCGTCCGTCGTGCGGCAGCCCCTCGCGGAGCAGCTCGTCCCCGAGGACGAACACCTCGACCCGGGGCCGTGGCACGACGGGCACCTCGTCGTACCCACTGGCCGCCGCCAGCCCGACCACGGCGGGCGTCACGACGACCCCGGCGGGCAGCAACTCGTCCCCCTCCCGGCACTCCTGCCCCCGGGGCCGCACGTCCTGCCCCTGCGTCAGATGCCGGTCGGCGTACAGCTCTCCGTGCGGCCGTACGACACCGTGCTCGCTCCGCAGTACAGCGGTGGCACCGGGGGGAACCCGGGCCCCGGTGGCGATCGCGACGGCCTCGCCGTCGCTCAGCCGCAGATCACCGCTCTGACCGGCGAGGATGCCGGGATGACTGCCGGGATGGTTCCGGCTGTCGGGCAACCGCCAGGGCCCGGGCCCGGCGACGGCCCAGCCGTCCATCGCGGAGGAGTCGAAGGAGGGCAGATCGGTAAGCGCCACCAGCGCCCCGGCAAGCGTCTGCCCCAAGGCCCGATCGAGCGCCACCGTCCGAGCGGCCCCCTCCTTCCGCCCAGCCGCCCGCCGGGCCACGTTCCGCGCGACGTCCCAGGGGGTGACGGCCGAATGCCCGGGGCGGGCTTCGCGGGGGGAGGGGGAGGGGGAGGGGG
>NZ_JAVRFI010000012.1:0-202713 GCF_031845785.1 Streptomyces hesseae | reverse complement strand
CCCCACCACCCACCCCGCCTACGGCAGCAGGATCAGCCGGATCGGGTCCCCGTCCTTCTTCCGCAGCCGTTCGATGCCGGCCTCCGCCTCCGCCAGGGGCAGGGTGCCGCTGATGGACCGTCCGAGGTCCAGCCGCCCCAGGCGGGCGAGCGCGACGAGCTCGTCGACGTGCGCGGGCGCCGACCCGTAGTGCCCGAGGACCTGCTGCTCACGAAAGATGAGGGCGGCACTGTCGCTCAAAGTCAGCGGACCGGGAGCAATGCCGACGAGCACAAGCCGCCCACCCCGCCCCAGACAGCGCACGGCCTGATCGCGGACGGCCGGCACGCCCGCCGTGTCGAGGGCGAGGTCGAGCCCCAGCCCTCCGGTGGCCTCCAGGATCCGCTCGCGGACGTCCGGCGCGCCGGCGTCCAGGGCGAGGTCGGCGCCGAAGTCCAGGGCCCGCCGCCGGGCACTCTCCAGCGGGTCGACGGCGACGACCGGCGCCGCCCCGGCCAGCCGAAGCAGCTGCACCGCGTGCGCGCCGAGCCCGCCGACGCCCCAGACCCCGGCGGGGCGGGCGGGACGCACGCGCCCGGTGGTGGTGACGGCGGCCCAGGGGGTGGAGACGGCATCCGGGATGATGGCGGCCTGCTCGAAAGCAAGTCCGTCGGGGACCGGGACGAGCGTGTGATGGTTGGCGAGGGCGTACTCGGCCCACCCGCCGTCGTAGTCGACGCCGCGCGTACGGACGGCCCGGCACGGCTCGTAGCGGACGCACCCGGCGCACTCCCCACAGCGCTCCCCCGCCTGGAGCAGGACGCGCTGTCCCTCGGCCCAGGGCGCGGGGACGTCCGGCCCGAGGGTGTCGATGACCCCGGCGGTCTCATGGCCGAGGGTGACCTTCCCGGTGCGGGCGAACGCGGGTTTGAGCTCGCCGTCGACGAGGTGGACGTCGGACAGGCAGATGCCCGCCGCCCGCACCCTGATCCGGACCTGGCCGGGACCGGGCTCGGGGACGGGGACCTCCTCGACGGCGAAACGGCCCGACCGCAGGTCGAGCCGTCCGGCGAGCATCGTCTCGGGCATATCCGGACACCTCCGTAAGGCAGGGCCACCCTGCCGACGGAACCTGCCCGAGCAATCGTTCCTTCAATCCGCCGGAGCCCGGCGGACAACCCGTCAGAACGCCTTGTCCACCTGGTCCGGGATCACACTGCCGTCAGCCCGCCGCACCGGCGTCTTGGAGCCGTCGGCGGCCGTGGCGCCCGTGGTCGAGCACGGGTACGTACCGGACTTGCGCGGCATCGGGTCGATGAACATCGGGTTGGCGACCCAGCGGCCGTCGGCGTCGTCGAACGCGCGGCACATCAGCTCGGACTTGTTGCGGTTGATGGCGACGTGCGCGCCGGTCGCGTCGTTCACGAACGTCACATCGGTGTCGGCGTCGCCCGCGCCGAGGGCGATGCGGTGGGCCGGGTCCTGCTGCTTCCAGGCGGCGGCGCCCTTGATCTTGAAGATCTCCTGGTTGATCATGCAGCGCTTGCCGTCCATGTACGGCAGGGCGTCACCGCGCCCGGTCTCCACGCCACCGCAGCCCTTAATGGCAGTAGTGAGACGGCCGTGCTTGGTGACGTTGCGAATGCCGACGGTGTGCTTCGCGTCGAGGCCCACACCGCTCGACCACGCCTCGGCGATCGGCTCGGAGGAGGCGGAGACGATGTAGACGTCGAAACCCGCCGCCTTGAGCGTACGGATGAGGTCCTTCTGCTGGTCGTAGTAGCGCACGTACCCGGCGAGGGTGTGGGTGCCGACCTTCTGCGTCGCGCCGACGGGCGCGGCGAGCTGCTCGGCGCGGGCCTGCCGGGCGAAGGAGGTGAGCGCGGCCGGGGTGTGGCCGGCGAATAGCTGCGGGATCCAGGCGTAGCCGGGGACCGTGCGGCGGTGGTTCCAGTCGCCGGCGAAGGCGGGCTCACCGGCCATCGTCTGCGACTTCTCGCGGATCTCGAAGATCTCGTCGGCGCAGGCGGTGTTCTTCGAGGTGGGCAGCGGGCGGCCGGCGGGGACGGCGGTGCCGCAGGCCTTGGTGAGGGCCTTGTCCGCGGCGGGGGTCAGGAAGGCGTTGGTGTCCGTCCAGTGCTTGGGCCGCAGGATCTTGTCGTGCTTCAGGGCCCAGGCGAGGGTCGCGTCCGTGATGTCGTTCTTGACGACGGTGTTGTCCCAGTCGAAGGCGGCGACCGGGCGGGGGCCGCGGTTGCCGGAGCAGGTGCCGCGCTCGTCGATCATCTTCTGGAGCTTGGCGCGGTTGTCGCCGAACCAGGGGAGCTTGGGGTCGAGCTGGGGACAGTTCGCGCGGGGAGCGCGGTCGTGGGCGGTGGCCGCGCCGGCGGGGAGGGGCGCGGCGGCGAGGGCGGCGGCGGTGGCAAGGCCGACGACAATGGCGGACGTGGTGCGCATGTGCTCTCTTTGGTGCGTGTGACGGACGGGGACAGAAACCAGGACCGAACGACGAAGGCACCGCCGACCGGTCCCAGCTTTTGATCATGGACCCTACAGCGGGGTCACATAGGCCCCCGCGATGCCTCCGTCCACGAGGAACTCGGCGGCGTTCACGAAGGACGAGTCGTCGCTGGCCAGGAAGGCGACGGCGGCCGCGATCTCCTCCGGTTCGGCGAACCGCCCCACCGGCACGTGCACCAGCCGGCGGGCCGCGCGCTCCGGGTCCTTGGCGAACAGCTCCTTGAGCAGCGGGGTGTTCACCGGCCCCGGGCACAGCGCGTTGACGCGGATGCCCTCGCGGGCGAACTGCACCCCGAGCTCGCGGGACATCGCCAGCACGCCGCCCTTGGAGGCGGTGTAGCTGATCTGCGAGGTGGCGGCGCCCATCACGGCGACGAAGGAGGCGGTGTTGATGATGGAGCCCCGGCCCTGCCGCCGCATATGGGGCAGTGCGGCCTTGCAGCAGAGGTAGACGGAGGTGAGGTTGACCTCCTGGACCCGCCTCCAGGCGTCGAGGCCGGTGGTGAGGATGGAGTCGTCCTCGGGCGGGGAGATCCCGGCGTTGTTGAAGGCGATGTCGACAGACCCGTAGGTGTCGTGGGCGGCCTGGAACAGCGCCTCGACCTGGACGGAATCGGTCACGTCAGTACGGACGAAGAGCCCGCCGACCGCGTCGGCCGCGGCCTTGCCGGCGTTCTCGTCGATGTCGGCGCAGACGACGTGGGCGCCTTCGGAGGCGAGCCGCCGGGCGCTGGCCAGGCCGATGCCGCTGCCGGCTCCGGTGACGACGGCCGTGCGGCCGACGAGGCGGCGGCAGACAGCTTGCTGGTCGGTCACTTGCTCTCCTCCAGGGGATCGATGGCGACGAACACGTTCTTGGTCTCGGTGAAGGCGGCGAGCGCGCCGGGGCCCAGCTCCCGGCCGAGACCGGACCGCTTGAAGCCGCCGAAGGGGGTCCAGTAGCGAACGCTGCTGTGGGAGTTGACGGAGAGGTTGCCGGCGGCGACGGCCCGGGAGACCCGCAGGGCGCGGGAGACGTCCCGGGTCCACACCGAGCCGGACAGCCCGTAGTCGGTGGCGTTGGCGAGCCGTACCGCCTCGGCCTCGTCCTCGAAGGGGATGACGACGGCGACGGGCCCGAAGACCTCCTCCACGGCCACCCGGTCGCCGGGGGCCGCTTCGAGCACGGTCGCGGGGTACCAGTAGCCCTTGCCGGAGGGCACCTCGCCGCGGATGAGGGCCGGGGCGCTCTCGGGGACGTACGACCGTACGCGCTCGCGGTGCGTGGCGGAGATCAGCGGGCCCATCCGCGTCGCGGGGTCGGTGGGGTCGCCGACGGTGAAGGACTTCACGGCCGGTTCCAGCAGCTCCAGGAAGCGGTCGTGGACGGACCGCTGGACGAGGACGCGGCTGCGGGCGCAGCAGTCCTGGCCGGTGTTGTCGAGAAAGGAGTCGGGGGCGGCGGCCGCGGCGCGCTCGATGTCGGCGTCGGCGAAGACGATGTTGGGGCTCTTGCCGCCGAGTTCGAGTGTCACCCGTTTCACCTGCTCCGCGCAGGTGGCCATGATGCTCCTGCCGACGGCGGTGGAGCCGGTGAAGACGACCTTGGCGACGCCGGGGTGGCGGACGAGCGCGTCCCCGGCGACCGGGCCCGCGCCGGGGAGCACCTGGAACAGCCCTTCCGGGAGCCCCGCTTCCAGGGCGAGGGCGGCGAGGCGGAGCGCGGTGAGCGGGGTGGTCTCGGCGGGCTTGAGGACGACGGCGTTCCCGGCGGCCAGCGCGGGGGCCAGGCCCCAGGCGGCGATGGGCATCGGGAAGTTCCACGGGGCGATGACGGCGACGACGCCGAGCGGTTCGTGGAAGGTGACGTCGAGCCCGCCGGGTACGGGGATCTGGGCGCCGGTCAGCCGTTCCACTCCCCCGGCGGCGTACTCCAGCAGGTCGCGGACGTTCCCGGCCTCCCAGCGGGCGTTCCCGACGGGGTGGCCCGCCTCGCGGACCTCCAGCTGGGCGAGCTCCTCCAGGTGTGCGTCGACCGCGTCGGCGAAGCGGCGCAGCTGCCGGGCCCGGTCGCCGGGGGCGAGGGCGGCCCAGCGGTGCTGGGCGCCGGCGGCGCGCCGTACGGCCGCGTCCACGTCCTCGGGCGTGGCCGCCGGGACGGTGGCGACCAGTTCCTCGGTCGCCGGGTTGACGATGTCGTGGGTCTCCTGCATGGGTGCGGGTCCTCACATCCGCTCGAAGGAGCGGTACCGCTCCCAGTCCGTCACGGCCGTGTCGTAGGCCTCCTGCTCGACGCGCGCCATGTTCAGGTAGTGCGACACGACCTCGTCGCCGAACGCGGCGCGGGCCATGGGGCTCGTCTCCCACAGGGCGGCCGCCTCCCGCAGGGTCGCGGGGACGTGCGCGGCGTCGCCCCGGTAGGCGTTGCCCGTACAGACCTCCGGCGGCTCCAGCTCGTGCTCCATCCCGTACAGCCCGGCGGCGATCATGCCGGCGACGGCCAGATAGGGGTTGACGTCGCCGCCGGGCAGCCGGTTCTCGAAGCGGAGGGAGTGGCCGTGGCCGACGATCCGCAGGGCGCAGGTGCGGTTGTCGGGGCCCCAGGCGACGGCGGTGGGGGCGAAGGAGCCGGGGCGGAAGCGCTTGTAGGAGTTGATGTTCGGCGCGTAGAGGAGCGTGAACTCCCGCAGGGCGGCGAGCTGTCCGGCGAGGAAGTGCCGCATGGTCCGCGACATGCCGTACGGGCCGCTGTTGCCGTTGTCGCCGGCGAAGACGGGGCGCCCGGCCTCGTCGCGCAGCGAGAGGTGGATGTGACAGGAATTGCCCTCGCGCTCGTCGTACTTGGCCATGAAGGTGAGTGCCATGCCCTCCTGGGCGGCGATCTCCTTGGCGCCGGTCTTGTAGACCGCGTGCTGGTCGCAGGTGGTGAGCGCCTCGTCGTAGCGGAAGGTGATCTCGTGCTGGCCGAGGTTGCACTCCCCCTTGGCGGACTCCACGGTCATGCCGGCCGCGCCCATCTCGTTGCGGATCCGGCGCAGCAGGGGCTCGACGCGGCCGGTGCCGAGGACGGAGTAGTCGGCGTTGTACTGGTTGGCGGGGGTCATGTCGCGGTAGCCGCGGTTCCAGGCGCCCTCGTAGCTGTCCTTGAAGACGATGAACTCCAGCTCCGTGCCCACATGGGCGCTCCAGCCGTGCTCGGCGAGCCGGTCCAGCTGGCGGCGCAGGATCTGGCGCGGGGAGGCGAGGACGGGTGAGCCGTCGTGCCAGGCGAGGTCGGCGGTGACGAGGGCGGTGCCGTCGTTCCAGGGGGTGCGGCGCAGGGTGGCGAGGTCGGGGCGCATGGCGAAGTCGCCGTAGCCGCGCTCCCAGGACGACATGGCGTAGCCGCCGACGGTGTTGAGGTCGACGTCCACGGCGAGGAGGTAGTTGCAGCCCTCCGTACCGTGCTCGAGGACCTCGTCGAGGAAGAACCGGGCGGCGAACCGCTTTCCCTGGAGCCGTCCTTGCATGTCCGTGAAGGCGAGGACGACGGTGTCGATCTCCCCGGAATCCACGAGCCGGCGCAGCTCGTCGACCGTGAGCGGGGGCGTGCGGTCAGCCACGGTGTGCCTCCTGTCGGTGCGTCCGGGGGTCTTAAGGTAGGGCGGTAGACCATTGATTGGGAAGGGGGGCCGATGAACGGAACGACGAACGGGCCGATGAAGATGAGCGGGAGCGTGACGGACCGGCTGTCGCCGGTACTGCGCCCGGTCCGCGCGGGCAACGGCTTCGAGGAGACGCTGGAGCAGATACTCCAGGTCATCCGGCTGGGCCTGGTGGCGGAGGGCGACCGGCTTCCGGCCGAACGGGAGTTGGCCGAGCGGCTGCGGGTCAGCCGGGTGACGCTGCGCGAGGTGCTGAAGGTCCTCCAGGACCAGGGCCTGGTGGAGAGCCGGCGCGGCCGCTACGGCGGTACGTTCGTGCTGCCCCGCCCGGCGACGGCCGGCGAGGACGAGCTGCGCCGCAGGCTGGCGGGGGTGGACGTCGAGGACGCGCTGCGCTTCCGCGAGGTGCTGGAGGTGGGGGCGGCGGGGCTGTGCGCCGCGCACGGGACGACCGGCGAGGGGGCCGCCCGGCTGCGCGCCGCGCTGGCCGCGACGCACGACGCGCCGCTGGCCGACTACCGCCGCCGGGACACCCTGTTCCACCTGACGGTGGCCGAACTGTCCGGGTCCCCCACGCTCGCCGCCCAGTACGCTGCCGTGCGGGCCACGGTCAACGACCTGCTGGACTGCATCCCGCTGCTGGTGCGCAATCTGGAGCACTCCCAGCGGCAGCACACCGCGCTGGTGGAGGCGATGCTGGACGGGGACGCGGACGGGGCGCGCGAGGTGATGCGGGAGCACTGCCACGGCACGGCGGCGCTGCTGCGGGGCTTCCTGGCGTGAGAAGCCCCGGCTCCGTAACCACGGTTTAACGCACGGGGGTTGCGCGGCGCCCACCGGGACCACAAAGGTATGGCGCAAAACCTTTGCCCGGCACCCTGTCGTCAGGAGCGCTCATGGCCGAACGCACGGTTTCCTCCGGCTCCTCCGGTCCCTCCGGTTCCTCCGGCTATCTGGAGAAGCGCTCCCTGCGCCGGGGCAGCGCGGGTCCGCTGCTCCTCACCGGCCTGGGCGTGGCCTATGTCGTCTCCGGCGACTACTCGGGCTGGAACTTCGGCCTCGCGCACGGCGGCTTCGGCGGGCTGGCCGTCGCCGCCGCGCTGATGGGCCTGATGTACACATGCATGGTCTTCGCCCTCGCCGAGCTCGCCGCGATCCTCCCCACGGCGGGCGGCGGCTACGGCTTCGCGCGCCGTGCCCTGGGTCCCTGGGGCGGGTTCCTCACGGGGACGGCCATCCTCATCGAGTACGTCCTGGCCCCCGCCGCCATCTCCATCTTCATCGGCGACTACGTGGAATCCCTGCATCTGTTCGACCTCACGTCGAGCTGGCCGGTATATCTGTCCTGCTTCGTCGTCTTCATAGGCATCCACCTGTGGGGCGTGGGCGAGGCCCTGCGCTTCAGCTTCCTGGTGACGGGCGTGGCGGTGGCGGCCCTGCTCGTCTTCGCGGTGGGAGCCTTCACGGACTTCGACACCACCCGCCTCAACGACATCCCGGCCGACCCGCACGCCTTCGGCTCGTCCTCCTGGCTGCCGTTCGGCCTGCTGGGCATCTGGGCGGCGTTCCCGTTCGGGATGTGGTTCTTCCTCGGCGTCGAGGGCGTGCCGCTGGCCGCCGAGGAGACCCGCGACCCCGCCCGTACTCTGCCGAGGGCCATGGCCACGTCCATGGGCATCCTGCTGCTCCTGGCCCTGCTGACCTTCCTGGCCGCCACGGGCGCGGGCGGCGCGAACGCCCTCCAGGAGGCCGGCAACCCCCTGGTCACCGCCCTGGACGCCGACGGCAAGGGCCGCGTCCTCGCCAGGATCGTCAACTACGCCGGCCTGGCGGGCCTGATCGCGTCCTTCTTCTCCCTCATCTACGCCGGCTCCCGCCAGCTCTTCGCCCTCTCCCGCGCCGGCTACCTCCCCCGTGTCCTCTCCCTCACCAGCCGCCGCAAGGCCCCCTGGCTGGGGCTGCTCGTGCCGGGCACGATCGGCTTCACCCTGGCCGCGGCCACGGGCGACGGGGCGCGGATGCTCAACGTGGCCGTCTTCGGCGCCACCATCTCCTACGCGCTGATGTCCCTCTCCCACATCGTCCTGCGCCGCCGCGAACCGGGCCTGCCCCGCCCCTACCGCACCCCGGGCGGCGTGGCCACCTCGACCACGGCCTTCGTCCTGGCCTGCGCGGCGCTGGTGGCGACCTTCCTGGTCGACGTCACGGCCGCGCTCATCGCCCTGGCCGTCTACGCGGTCGCCGCCGGCTACTTCGCCCTCTACAGCCGGCACCGGCTGGTGGCGAACGCGCCCGAGGAGGAGTTCGCGGCCCTGGCCGCGGCGGAGGCGGAGCTGACCCGAGAATGACCGCACGAGGAACGGAAGGAACGAGCATGCCGCTCATCGGCGTCACCACCTACCTCACCCGGGCCCGCTGGGGAGCGGCCTGGGACCTGCCGGCCGCGCTGCTCCCGGCCGCGTACCCGGCGCACGTCCAACGGGCGGGCGGCCTCGCGGTGATGCTGCCCCCGGACGCCCCGTCCACCGCCCCCGCCGTACTGGCCCGCCTGGACGCCCTCGTCCTCGCGGGCGGCGACGACCTCGACCCCACCCTCTACGCCGCCCGCCCCCACCCCCGCTCGGGAACCCCCGTACCCGAGCGCGACCACTGGGAGCTGGCCCTGCTGAACGCCGCCCTGAACCGGGGCGTCCCGGTCCTCGGCATCTGCCGCGGCATGCAACTCATGAACGTCCACGCGGGCGGCACCCTCTGCCAACACCTCCCGGACGAGGTGGGCCACGACGGCCATAACCCGGCGCCGGGCACCTTCGCCGACCACCCGGTCAAACCCGTCCCGGGCACCCTGACAGCCACCCTCCTGGCCGGGGCCCCACTGGACGTGGCCACCCACCACCACCAGTCGGTGGCCCGCCTGGGCGCCGGCCTCGTCGCCACGGCCTACGCGGAGGACGGCACGGTGGAGGCCCTGGAGTACACGGGCCGTGCGGGCTTCGCGCTGGGGGTGCAGTGGCACCCGGAGGTACGGGACGACTTGCGGGTGACGGAGGCGCTGGTACGGGCGGCGTCCCTGTCCGGCCCATCCGGCCTCTCGTAGTCGGTACGCGAGGCCGGTTGCGGGGGCCTCGTCGTCGTTCTCAGGACCGTCCGATGGCCAGCATGTGGGAGCCGGCCGCCAAGAGGTCCGGGTAGGGATCCGCCATACGGGCCGCCGCCAGTGCGGCGCGGAACATCGGCGTATCGGTGAGGTCATCACCTGTGTGCTGTTCGGCGGCCTTCAGCAGTGACCAGGCCGGTCCTTCGACGCCGTAAACCGTCACGCCTTCGAAACCCGCCTGACCCACCTCGCTCGCCAGGCCTTCCGCTGTGTGGAAGTACGCGGCTGTGAAGCCCTTTCGCCCTGGGTCGTGCCGTCCGGTGGACAGGATGTCCTTCACCGCGTCGTGGACACGTTCGCGATCGAGCCAGGTGGTCGCCGTGTGCTCGAACACGCTCGCGTAGCGGCTGATCGCCGCAGCCGCCAGCAAGCCTCCTGGCCTCAGAACACGGCGGGCTTCCGCCAGGGCTTGGAGCCTGTCCCTTTGATCGAGCAGGTGGTAGAGAGGCCCGAGAAGGGTCACGACGTCGTAGGAGCCATCGGCCACGCTGAGCTTTCGCGCGTCGCCGAGTTCCACGGTGCACCCGGCTTGCTGCGCCGATTCGACGTGACGAGGCACGGGGTCGATGAGATGCACGTCATAGCCGTCAGCGACCAGCCACCGCGCGTGTGCCCCGGGTCCGCCGCCTACGTCCAGGACCCTTGCGGGCGCCGGCGGAAGGTGGCGGCGCAGCAGCTCTTGTGTACGGATCAGCTCCAGCTTGCCGTCCGCGGAGGAGGTCAGCCTTGTCGCCTCGTCGAATCCCTCGGTGTAGAAGGCGATGATCTCGGGGGCGACTTCAGGCGCGGGAGTCATGAGGGCATGCTGTCCCTTGACCGGTCAACCTGTCCAGCGATGGGGAGTGATGGGCAATGTCCACATTGAAGTACGAACAGATCGCCGACTCCCTGCGCAGGCGTATCACCGAGGGTGAGTTCAGGCCCGGTGACCTCCTGCCGTCCGGTCGGGATCTGTGTGAACAGTGGGGCGTCTCCAGGGCCACGGTGAACAAGGCCCTGGATGTGCTGCGCGGCGATGGTGTGGTCGTGTCGCGGCAGGGGCTGGGCTTTCGGGTGGCTGATGCGCCCCTGGCCAGGCCGGCGGGTGAAAGGCGCACCGACACCATGCGGGTGACCGGCGGTCGGTCCTTCCGCAGGCTGGGAACCCCTGCCCGGGAAACGCCGCCTGGCAGGATCAGGGACGCCCTTGGTCTCCGTCCCGAAGAGTCGGCCCTCAGGCGGGACCGCCTCGTTCTTCTTGACGATGGGGCGCCACTTTCGCTGGTGAACGCCTGGTTCCCCTTGGATGTGGCTGATTGCTGCCCGCGCCTGGCGCAGAAAGGGCCGATCATCGAGGGCACCACGACCTACGTGACACGTGAAACCGGTCGCCGCCCGGCCCGGGGAAGCGACACCACTACGGTCCGGCTCGCCACGGTGGAGGAATCCGAGCAGTTCGAACGGGGACAGCCCCTGGCGGTGGTGATCGACTTGCACGTCGCCTATGACGAAACGGGGCGCGCACTGGTGTGCGAGGAGGGGCTGACACCCTCGGATCTATGGGAGCGAGTTGTCAACTACCCGATGGGTCCGGGCATTTGACTTGACTGGACCGGTCAACCGGTCCAGCCTGTGAGGTGCCCCCCTCGTTCGTCGTCGGCTCCGACAACGCCGCATCCGTCGGACGGGGAGGGTTCCACACGATCCGTTCGAGCTGGAGGTGCCGTTGTGGGTACAGCGGTAGCGGTACGCGATCCGAAGGAACTGCTGGGCGAGGACGTCTGGAACCGGGAGGTTCGGCTCCTCGTTCGGGACAACCTCATGGACACGGTCATGGCCGGGCGACTGCTCAGCCAGGCGGTCGCCTATCTGATCACCGCCATGGAGACTCTGGGCCAGGGCCTCGAACTCGGATGCGGTGAGCTGGTGGACACCGCCGTCCACGCACTCATCCTGGACACGGCGAACTACGCCGCCTTCTGCGACAAGTACAACAACGGCACCTTCCTGCACCATGTCCCGGAGATCGAGCGCAAGGCGGACGGCACCGTCATGAGGACGGCCGTCGTCGTCGAACAACACGGCTTCGAGGTGGACTGGCCGTTGTGGGAACGGGACGCCGCGAACTGCTCCCCGTGCACCCAGGGCACAAGCTGCCACTAGTAGAACCCGCTGATGCCGGCGGTGCCCTCCAGGGCGCCGCCGGTTCCTCTTTCGGGGCAATGCCGTCGGGCAGCCTTGGATCACGTGGGATGCGGAGTAGCGTGTGGCTGTCGGAGCCTGACGGTACGGATGCTCATCCAACAAGCCGCCGAGGAACGTCGCCATATGAGCGTTGTGAGTTACTGGGACCGCTACGCGGCCGGAGCCGTCGAGAAGGTCGGGCCGGTGGAGGTGTCCGTCGAGAAGGGGTTCGGCTGGACCCAGTACGACCATCACGGTCCCGCCGAAGAGTTGCTGGAACAGCCTGACAGGGCTCTGGAACTGGGCTGCGGGTACGGAGACGCCGTCGCCTACCTGGCCCGCAAGGGGGTCGACACCACGGGCGTGGACATCTCCCCGACCCAGGTCAAGTACGCCGCCGAACGATGGGGTGACGTCCCCAAGGCCCGCTTCGTGCTCCGGGAAGCCATCGATTACCTCAAGGCGACGGAAGAGACCTTTGACGCCGTCTACTCGATCTGGGGAGCCTTCTGGTTCACGGATCCGCGCCGGCTCCTGCCTGTCATCCGTGAACGCCTCAACCCGAACGGGGTCCTCGCCTTCTCACAGGCCCCCGCCGTCGATGGCTGCTACGGCGCCCAGGGCATGTACGGCAACGGCTTCAACGGCAAGGTCCTCCCAGTACAACGCTGGGCGTACAGCACGGAGATGTGGAAAGGCATCCTGCTCCACCACGGGTTCCTCGACGTCGAAGCCCGGGTCCTGGAAGCCCCCGACCCCGAGAACCTCGGGACTCTGATCGTGACCGCACGCGCCGTCTAGCCCAGGCGGCCGCCAGGCCGTACGACTCGCTCGCCTATGCCTGAGTCCGCGTCAGCCCCAGTAGATCCCGTGCCGGTCCCGTCGGCCGGTGGCCCGTGGGCCAGACCGCGCGGAGGTCGCGGATCAGAGAGAGGTCGCGTACCGGGATCTCGACCAGTCGGCGAGCCGCCAGTTCCTCGCCGATCGCGAGCTCGCTCAGGACGCAGGGGCCCGCGCCGCTGACCGCGGCCGCCTTCGCGGCGGTCGTGGAGGCGAGTTCGAGCAGGGGGTCGGACAGGCCGCCGTGGGTGGCCAGGGCCGCGTCGAGGACCTGGCGGGTGCCCGAGCCGCGTTCGCGGAGGATCAGTGGGGTGGCCGCCAGTTCGGGTGCCTCCAGGGGGGTGCGGCGGCGGGCCCAGGGGTGGCCGGGGGCGGTGACGACGACGAGGCGGTCGTGGCCCACTACGGTGCCGGTCAGGCCGGCCGGTACGTCCAGGCCCTCGACGAAGCCGAGGTCCGCCTCCCCCGCGAGCAGGCGTTCCGCCACGGCCGCCGAGTTCCCCGTGCTCAGCGAGACGGCCGTGCCCGGCCGCCCCGTGCGCAGCGCGATCAGCCAGCCCGGCAGCAGATACTCCGCGATGGTCATGCTGGCGGCGACCCGCAGCCGCGAGTCGCGCCGTCCCCGTAGCGCCTGGGCGCCCGCGTCGAGGGCCTCGGCGGCCTCGACGACCCGGCGGGCCCAGTCGGTGACGAGCACCCCGGCGTCCGTGAGGCGCGAGCCGCGGGGGGAGCGCTCGACCAGGGCGACGCCGAGGAGGCGTTCCATGGCCCGTACGCGTCCGCTCGCGGCGGGCTGGGTGATGCCCAGCTCCCGGGCCGCCCGGCCGAGGCTGCCCAGCCGGGCCACGGCGAGCAGCAGCTCCAGGGCGCCGAGGTCGGGGACCCGGTGGGCCAGGGGGACGGGGAGGGGGCCGGAATCACCGCTCATAACTCCAGCTTATGCCCTCATAGGGACAAAGGTCCTGGTGAGCGGGGTGCGTCCGCGCGATCGTGGGCTCATGAGCACCCACACCCCCCTCCGCCACCTAGGCCCCAACTGGTACGCCACCGTCATGGGCACCGCGATCGTCGCCTCCGCCGGAGCGGCCCTGCCGGTGAGCGTGCCGGGGCTGCGCGGGGCGTGCGAGGCTGTGTGGGCGCTGGCGGCGCTGATGCTGCTCACGCTGGTCACCGCCCGCGCCCTGCACTGGGCCCACCACCCCGACCAGGCCCGGCGGCATCTCGGCGACCACGCCGTCGCCCCCTTCTACGGCTGTCTGGCGATGGCCCTGCTGGCCGTCGGCGGCAGCACGCTCTCCGTGGGCGCGGGCGTGATCGGCGAGAGCGCGGCCGTCGCGGTCGACGCCGTGCTGTGGACCGCCGGCACCGTCGTCGGACTGGGCGCGGCGGCCGCCATCCCGTACCTGATGGTGACCCGCCACAAGATAGCCCCCGGCGACGCCTCGCCCGTCTGGCTGCTGCCGGTCGTGGCGCCCATGGTCTCCGCCGCGCTCGGCCCCGCGCTCGTGCCGCACCTGCCCGCCGGCCAGTGGCGGCAGGCGCTGCTGCTGGGCTGCTACGGACTGTTCGGCATGAGCCTGCTGGCCACGCTGCTGATCCTGCCGGTGGTCTTCTCCCGGCTCGTCCACCACGGACCGCTGCCGCTCGCGCTGACGCCGACCCTGTTCCTGGTCCTCGGCCCGCTGGGCCAGTCCACGACGGCCGTCAACGCCGTCGCGGGCGCCGCGCCGGGCGTCGTCGCCGAGCCGTACGCGCGGGCCATGGCCGGATTCGCCGTCCTCTACGGCATGCCCGTCATCGGCTTCGCCCTGCTCTGGCTGGCGCTGGCCGCCGCCATGGTGATCCGCGCCGCCCGCCGGGGCATGGGCTTCGCGATGACGTGGTGGGCCTTCACCTTCCCCATCGGCACCTGCGTCACCGGCGCCGCCGCCCTGGCCCACCGCACCGGGCTGACCGCCCTGACCTGGCTGGCGGTGGGGCTGTACGCGCTGCTGGTGACCGCCTGGGCGGTCGCCGGGGTCCGTACCGCCGCCGGGCTGGTCAGCGGCCGGCTGCTCGCAGCGCCGCGCCCAGCACCCGTGGCGCCGCTGCGAGAGATGGCCCGTACCACGTGAGGTGACGGCCGCTGACGAGCGCCGACGGCAGCCCGGGGAAGCACTCCGGGCCGTCGTCGGCGCCGAAGCGGTACGGCTCGTCGGGCAGGACGACCAGCTCGGCGCCGCAGGCGTTGAGCTCGGCGAGGGGGACGCGCGGATAGCGCTCGGGGTGCCCGGCGTGGACGTTGGCGACACCGAGGCGGGCGAGGACGTCACCGGCGAAGGTGTCCCGGCCCAGCACCATCCAGGGGCGGCGCCAGACGGGGACGACGGCCGGAATCAGCGGCCCCGCGGATCGCACTTCCCGCCAGGCGTCGCGGGCGTCGTCCAGCCAGCCGGGCCGGGGCAGCCGGCAGCCGCGCACCAGGACCCGTTCCAGCTCGGTGAACGCCTGCTCCAGCGTGCGGACTTCCGTGACGAGCACGTCCAGCCCGGCGGCGCGCAGCGCGCCCAGGTCCGGGGCGCGGTTCTCCTCCTCGTTGGCGAGGACGAGGCCGGGCGCGAGGGCGGCGATCCGCGCCACGTCGGGGTTCTTGGTGCCGCCGATCCGGACGACGTCGAGCCCGGCCGGGTGGTCGCACCAGTCGGTGGCGCCCACCAGCAGGCCGGGCTCGGTCCCGGCCACGGCCTCGGTGAGCGAGGGGACCAGGGAGACGACTCGGCGTACGGCGGGGCGGCCGCCCATCGGGCTCACCGCCCCACCGTACGCCCGCCGTACGCCCGTGCGTCAGGCACGGACAGGAGCTTCGTCAGGCGCCGACGGGCGCCAGCTTGTCGACGAGGCCCGGGTGGGCGTCGAGCCAGCGACGGGCCGACTCCTTCTCCTTGCCCTTGCCGCCGTTCTGGATCTCCGCCTCCAGGGAGGAGAGGTCCTTCTCGGACATCTTGAAGTTCTTCACCCACTCCGCGATCTTCGGGAAGTCCTTGGCGAAGTCCTTCTTGCCGACGGCGTGGATCTGCTCGCCCTTGCCCCAGGCGCCCTTGGGGTCCTTGAGCTTCTTCAGGTCGTACTTCCCGTACGCCCAGTGCGGCGACCAGAGCGTGGTGACGATGGGCTCCTTCTTCTTCAGGGCCCGGTCGAGCTCGGCGAGCATCGTGGAGGTGGAGGACGAGACGACCTTGTACTCGCCGTCCAGGCCGTACTCCTTGAGCACCTTGTCGTTGAGCTTGCCCATCATGCCGGCGCTGGACTCGATGCCGACGATCTTCCCGCCGAACATCGAGGACTTGCCCTTGAGGTCGGCGAGCGAGTCGATGCCCTTGACGTAGGAGGGCACGGTCAGCTCCAGGGACGTCGGCCCGTACCAGGAGCCGAGGTCGGTGAGCTTGTCGCGGTAGCGGTCCATGTACTGCTGGTGGGTGGTGGGCAGCCAGGAGTCGAACTGGACGTCCATCTGGCCCTGGGCCAGCGCCGTGTACAGCGGGCCGGGGTCGAGCTGCTTGACCTCGGGCTTGTAGCCGCGATCCTCCAGGATGTTCTGCCAGAGGTAGGTGGTGGCGACGGCCTCGTCCCAGGGGAAGTAGCCGAGCTTCACCGCGCGGCCCTGGCCGACGTCCCCACCCGCGGCGGCGTTCTGCCGGTCGCCGCCGTCGGCCAGGCGCATCCCGCCCGCGACGAGCGCGAGGACGACGACGCCGACCGCGGCGACGGCCGTGCCCGGCCGGTACCGCAGCACCTTGGCGGCGACGGCGGTACCCGCCGCGGCGTCGGCCTTGGCGGCGGCGCGGCGGCCCAGCGGGGAGACCCGCCGGCCCAGCGCACCGGTCATCCGGTCCAGGTACATGGCGAGGACGACGACCGCGAGGCCGCTCTCCACACCGCCGCCGATGTCGACCTGGGTGACGGCCGCGTAGACCGACTCGCCCAGACCGCCCGCGCCCGCCATGCCGGCGATGACGACCATGGACAGCGCCAGCATGATCACCTGGTTGACGCCCGCCATGATGGTGGGCAGCGCCAGCGGAAGCTGGACGCGGACGAGGGTGTCGCGCGGGGTCGTACCGAAGGCCCTCGCGGCCTCGACGAGTTCGCCGTCGACCTGACGGATGCCGAGCTCGGTCATGCGCACACCGGGCGGCATCGAGAAGACGATGGTGGCGATCAGGCCGGGGATGGGCCCGATCGAGAAGAACATCACGCCGGGGATCAGGTAGACGAAGGCGGGCATCGTCTGCATCAGGTCGAGGACCGGCCGCAGCGCCCCGCTCACCCGGCGGTCCCGGGCTGCCCAGATGCCCAGCGGCACGGCGAACAGCAGCGTGATGAGGCTGGCGACCAGGACGAGCGACAGCGTCGCCATCGCCCGGTCCCACAGCCCGAAGGAGTCGATCAGCGCGAGCCCGGCGAAGGCAAGGACCGCGGCGGGCAGGCCGCGCAGCCACCAGGCGACGACGGCGAGGATGCCGGCCATCAGCAGCGCCCCGGGCGCGCCGAGGGCGGCGTGGACGCCGTCGTACATGCCGTTCAGGACGGTGCTGATGACGTCGAAGAGCCAGGAGAGGTGGGACTGGAGCCAGCCGACGGCGGATTCCGCCCAGCCACCGAGGTTGATCTCAGGCATGGGTGATCACCTCCGGCTCGGATGCCGGGACAAGGGGGGCGGGGACTTCTTCCGGCTGGTCGGCGTCCTGCTCTTCGGCGTCCGGCTGGTCGGCCAGGGCCGCCAGCAGGCCGTCGCGGGTGACGACGCCGGTCACCTCGCCACTCTCGTCGGTGACGGCGACGGGGGAATCGCTGCGGGAGAACGGGGAGAACAGCTCGGCCACGGGCGTCTCCGCGCTGACGGTCGTGGTGCCGTCCGGCACGGCGACCGGCGCCGCGCCCGCCGCCTGCTCGGCCATGATCGAGCCGGCCGTGAGCACCCGGGAGCGGTCCACGTCCTGGATGAAGGAGGCCACGTAGTCGTTGGCGGGCCGGACGAGGATGTCCTCGGCGGTGCCGTTCTGCACGATGCGGCCGTCGCGCATGACGGCGATGCGGTCGCCCAGGCGCATGGCCTCGTTGAGGTCGTGGGTGATGAAGACGATCGTCTTCTTGAGCCGCTTCTGGAGGTCCAGCAGCTGGTCCTGCATGTCGCGGCGGATCAACGGGTCCAGCGCGCTGAAGGACTCGTCCATCAGCAGCAGGTCGGCGTCGGTGGCGAGCGCGCGGGCGAGACCGACGCGCTGCTGCATACCGCCGGACAGCTCGTCGGGCCAGGACGACTCCCAGCCCTTGAGCCCGGCCAGCTCCAGCGCCTCGGCGGCGCGCTCCAGCCGCTCGGCGCGCGGCACTCCGCGCACCTCCAGGCCGTAGGCGGCGTTCTCCAGCACGCTGCGGTGCGGGAAGAGGGCGAAGTGCTGGAAGACCATGCTGATGTTGTGCGAGCGCACGTCGCGCAGCTCGGCCGGGGACAGCCCGGTCAGGTCCCGGCCGTCGTAGAGGACGCTCCCGGACGTCGGCTCCAGGAGCCCGTTGAGCATGCGCAGCAAGGTGGACTTGCCGGAGCCCGAGAGGCCCATCACCACGAAGATCTGGCCGGCCTCGACCTCGAACGACGCGTCGATCACCGCCGCGGTGGTGCCGTCCGCACGCAGCTCGTCGCGGCTCGCGCCGTCTTCGAGTCGCCGGACGGCGGCTTCGGGTCGTCTGCCGAACACCTTGTACAGATGCTCGGCCTTCAGCCTGGACACATAAACCTCTCGGGTTGAACCTCGGCCACGCCCGTCCCCCTGGCAGGGCGGAGCCACTCCGGCGTCGCGCCTGCCCAGGGGCATTCGGCGCAAACGGAACAGTGATCCGGTTCACACGCGGGCGGGGTGCGGTCACCGCGTGGGCGCGGTGGGTGAGGGTGCGTGAAGGGGTGGCTGTCAGTGGGGTGCGGCATGATCGAGCCGTGACGCGACGCCTGATGCTCCTCGACACCGCCTCCCTCTACTTCCGCGCCTATTTCGGGGTGCCGGAGTCGGTGAAGGCCCCGGACGGCACGCCCGTGAACGCGGTGCGCGGCCTGCTGGACTTCATCGCCCGCCTGGTCCAGGACCATGAGCCCGACGATCTGGTCGCCTGCATGGACTTCGACTGGCGCCCGCAGTGGCGCGTCGACCTCATCCCGACCTACAAGGCGCACCGGGTGGCGGAGGAGGTCGAGGGCGGCCCGGACGAGGAGGAGACGCCCGACACGCTCTCCCCGCAGGTGCCCGTGATCGAGAGCGTGCTGGACGCGATCGGCATCGCCCGTGTCGGCGCCGTCGGCTACGAGGCCGACGACGTGATCGGCACGCTGGCGGGCCGCGCGGCGGGCCCGGTGGACATCGTCACCGGCGACCGCGACCTCTTCCAGCTCGTCGACGACGCGCGTGGCGTGCGCGTGCTGTATCCGGTCAAGGGCATGGGCTCGCTCCAGGCCGTGGACGAGGCCGCGCTCCGCGAGAAGTACGGGGTGGACGGCCCCGGCTACGCGGACCTGGCCCTGCTGCGCGGCGACCCCAGCGACGGGCTGCCGGGCGTACCGGGCATCGGCGAGAAGACGGCGGCGAAGCTGCTGGCCTCCTTCGGCGACCTGGCCGGGATCCTGGCGGCGGTCGAGGACCCGGCGGCGAAGATCAGCCCGGCGCAGCGCAAGCGGCTGGCCGAGGCGGGGCCGTATCTGGCGGTGGCGCCGAAGGTGGTCCGGGTGGCCGGGGACGTGCCGCTGGCCTCCTTCGACGCGGCGCTGCCGAGGGAGCCCCGGGACCCCGAGGTGCTGGAGGCGCTGGCGGAGCGCTGGGGGCTGGGCGGCTCGTTGCAGCGGCTGCTGAGCACTCTGGGCGGATGAACTGTTAGGTTGGACAGGCTTAGGTTAGGCAGACCTAACTTTTCACGATCTGGGGATCAGGGGAGACAGCCATGGCAGACCGTCCCGTCCGCAAAGCGCCTCGGCTCACCCGCGCGCACGTGCTGCGCACGGAGCGGCTGACGCCGCACATGGTGCGTGTGGTCCTGGGTGGCGAGGAGCTCGCGGAGTTCGGCGCCGGGGAGTGCACGGACCACTATGTGAAGCTGCTCTTCCCCGTCGAGGGCGTGGCCTACCCCGAGCCCTTCGACATGGAGGTCATCCGCCGGGACCTGCCGCGCGACCAGTGGCCCCGGACCCGTACGTACACCGTGCGCTCCTTCGACCGGGCCGCACGGGAGCTGGTGATCGACTTCGTGGTGCACGGAGACGAGGGCCTGGCCGGCCCCTGGGCCGCGACGGCGGAGCCGGGCGCGGAGATCCGTATGCTCGGCCCCGGCGGCGCCTACGCCCCGGACCCCGCCGCCGACTGGCATCTGCTGGCCGGTGACGAGAGCGCGCTGCCCGCCATCGCCGCCTCCCTGGAGCGGATGCCGGAGGGCGCGGTCGTCCACGCGTTCATCGAGGTCCCGGGCGAGGACGACAAGCAGAAGCTGGAGCTGCCGGACGGCGTCGAGGTCACCTGGCTGACGCGCGACGGCGCCCCGGTCGGCCGGGCCCTGGTCGAGGCCGTGCGGTCGCTCGCGTTCCCGGCGGGGGACGCCCATGTCTTCGTCCACGGCGAGGCGGGCTTCGTCAAGGAGCTGCGCCGCCATCTGCGCGTGGAGCGCGAGGTGCCGCGCGAGCGGCTGTCGATCTCCGGCTACTGGCGCCGGGGTCACGACGAGGACGGCTGGCAGGCCGCGAAGCGCGAGTGGAACCAGCAGGTCGAGGCCGAGCAGGAGGGCGGCGGGGCGGCCGGGGCCGCGGCCTGAGCCCTTCTCCGACCGTACGTCACGGATATCCTCCCCGCATGAAACGTGCCCGGACAGCCCTGGCGTCGCTCACGCCCCTCGCCGCGGCGGCCCTCGTCCTGACGGCCGCCGCGCCGGGTTCCGCGCTTCCCCCGGATTCTCCTGATTCCGCGAATTCCTCGGATTCCGAGTCGTCCATAGCCGCCGCCGGGCCCACCCAGCGTGGCCGCGAGGTGGTCTTCACAGTCACCACCGGCCAGACCACGCTGGACGCCCACGAGGGCTATCTCACGGTCGAGTCACCCGCCTTCGTCAAGAAGCTGACCCTCAAGGAGAAGCGCTTCCGGGAGGGCAAGAACGGCCGGTTGTACACCAGGGTCGCGGGCATGGTCCCCTGCGACCTCGCCCCGGGCACCTACCCCGTCGACCTCAAGGACGGCGGCGAGGAGGAGCCGGCCGAGTCCGTCGAACTGACCGTCGTCCCCGAAATGGACCCGGGCAACCGCGAGTTCTGCGACGGGCCGAGGGGCTACGACGAGATCGTCGACCGGACGAGCGAGACGGCGCCGGACGAGGACGACGAAGGCACCGAGGGCGTCTCCCTCGGCGAACTCGCCGCCGTCATCGCCGGCACGGCGACCCTTGCCGCCGTCCTGGCCTCGACGGCGACCTACCTGCTGACCCGGAAGCGGAACGAAAAGCGGAACCGCCGCGACGAGGGCGGGCAGGAGCCCGAGCCGGAGGACGCGGCGCGTTAGAGGGCGCGTCAGGGGGCCGTCTCAGGGGCGGGTGCAGATGGCCTGGGCGTACACGTCCACGGTCCGTGAGCCGACGTTCTGCCCGTATGCCACCCAGGCCCCGGGGCCGCTCTGGTAGGACGAGCTGAGCCGTAGGGCGTACGGGTCGCTCGCGTACCCACCGCCACCGGTGACGACTTCACCGGCGGGACAATCGACGATGCCGCCGAACGTTCCGTTCGGGCCGACATGGAGAACGTCGCCGTTGACGGGATGAGGAGCGACGGCGACCGCGGCGGCCCTGCCCGCCGCGTCGGACGGCGCGGCGACGAGCACCGAAGCGCCCCCGGCGACGAGGCCCACGAGCCCGGCGCCGATCGCGAGGGCGATGCCCCGGCTCAGCGGTGTTCTCTTCATGCGCGCACCTTCCCGAACAGCGGATTCCGGTCTCCCGGTGCGTTCAGGCTGTCCATCGCAGGGCACACGCAATCCAGGGCGGCGTAAGCGCGGCGCGGCACGCGCGGTCCCGGGCCGCCGGGATCAGCCGTGGCCGATCCCGGCGGGTGGTGGCCTCACCCCACCGACGAGTACGCCACAACCCCACGCAGCAGCCCCTCGACCGCCTTGCGGGCGTTGCGGGTGACCGGGCTGCCCGCCGGGGCGGCTGCCGCGATCTGGCCCAGGACGTCGATGAGCTGCTTCGTCCAGCGGACGAAGTCGCCCGCGGGCATCTCGATCTCCCGCAGCACCTCGTCCAGGCCACTGCCGGAGGCCCACTGGTAGGCGGGCCAGGCGAAGCCGAGGTCGGGTTCGCGCTGGCCGACGCCCTCCGTCTGGTTGATCTTGTGCTGTTCCTCCAGGGCGTCGAGGCGGCCCCAGATGCGGACCATCTCGCCGAGGGCGTTCTTCGCGGGCCCGGTGGGCAGCTTCGGCGGGGCGGCGTCGTCCGCGAGGCGGGCCTCGTAGACCAGGGCGGAGGCGCAGGCGGCCAGTTCGGCGGGCTTGAGACCGTCCCAGACGCCTTCGCGGAGGCACTCGGAGGCGAGCAGGTCGAGCTCGCCGTAGAGGCGGGCGAGGCGGCGGCCGTCCTCGGTGACCTCGTCGCCGTGGAGGTAGTCGAGGTCGGTCAGGAGGGCGCAGATGCGGTCGAAGGTGCGGGCGATGGTGTTCGTCCGGCCCTCGATGCGCCGCTCCAGCTGGCGGGTGTCGCGCAGCAGGCGGTGGTAGCGCTCGGCCCAGCGGGCGTGGTCCTCGCGGTCGGAGCAGCCGTGGCAGGGGTGGGAGCGGATGGCGGCGCGCAGCTCGGAGATCTCGCGGTCGTCCGCGGCGGGGGCCCGGCCCTTGCGGTGGCGGTCGGGGACTATGTGCCCGGCCTTGGTGCGCAGCGCGGAGGCGAGGTCGCGGCGGGACTGGGGGCTGCGCGGGTTGAAGGAGCGGGGGATGCGCATCCGCTCCAGCGGCTCGACGGGCACCGGGAAGTCGATCGCGGCGAGCCGCTTGACCTGCCGCTCGGCGGTGAGGACGAGCGGGCGGGGGCCGTCCTGGTGGTCGAAGCCGCGGTGGCGGTCGGAGCGGCCGGGCGGCAGGCCCGGGTCGAGGACCAGGGCCAGGCCGGCGAACTTGCCGGTGGGGACGTGGATGACGTCGCCGGGCTTGAGCCGCTCCAGGGCGGCCGCGGCGGCGGCCCGGCGCTGGGTGGCTCCCTGCTTGGCCAGCTCGGTCTCACGGTCCTTCAGCTCGCGGCGCAGCCGCGCGTACTCCTCGAAGTCGCCGAGGTGGCAGTCGATGGCCTCGCGGTAGCCGGCGAGGCCCTCCTCGTTCTTCTGGACCTGACGGGAGATGCCGACGACGGACTTGTCCGCCTGGAACTGGGCGAAGGAGGTCTCCAGCAGCTCGCGGGAGCGGTGCCGGCCGAACTGCGAGACCAGGTTGACCGCCATGTTGTACGACGGCTTGAAGCTGGAGCGCAGCGGGTACGTGCGGGTGCCGGCCAGGCCGGCGAGGGCGGCGGGGTCCATGCCGCGCTGCCACAGGACCACGGCGTGGCCCTCGACGTCGATGCCGCGGCGGCCGGCACGGCCGGTGAGCTGGGTGTACTCGCCGGGGGTGATGTCGGCGTGCTGCTCGCCGTTCCACTTGACCAGCTTCTCCAGCACGACCGAGCGGGCGGGCATGTTGATGCCGAGCGCCAGGGTCTCGGTGGCGAAGACGGCCTTGACGTAGCCCTTGACGAAGAGCTCCTCGACGACCTCCTTGAAGGTCGGCAGCATGCCCGCGTGGTGGGCGGCGATGCCGCGCTCGAGGCCTTCGAGCCAGTCGAAGTAGCCCAGGACGTGGAGGTCCTCGTCGGGGATGGCGGCGGTGCGCTCCTCGACGATGGCGCGGACCTCGGCGCGCGCCTCGTCGTCGTTGAGCCGCAGGCCTGCGTAGAGGCACTGCTGGACGGCGGCCTCGCAGCCGGCGCGGCTGAAGATGAAGGTGATGGCGGGCAGCAGGCCCTCGGCGTCGAGCCGCTCGATGACCTCGGGGCGGCCGGGGGTCCAGATGCGGCTGCGCTGGCGGCGCTCGCGCTCGCGGTCGGCCTCGCGGATCATCTTGCCGCGGCGGCGCTCGCGCGGGTTGTAGACGCGACTGTTCTCCATGCGGGCCATGCGCAGCAGGTCGGGGTTGACCTCGCGGCGGGCGGCGCCGCGGCCGCCGTGGTCGGTCTCCTCCTCGAAGAGGTCGTACATCCGGCGGCCGGCGAGCACGTGCTGCCAGAGCGGGACGGGGCGCTCCTCGGAGACGATCACTTCGGTGTCGCCGCGGACGGTGTCCAGCCAGTCGCCGAACTCCTCGGCGTTGGAGACGGTGGCCGAGAGGGAGACCAGGGTCACGGACTCGGGGAGGTGGATGATCACCTCTTCCCAGACGGCGCCGCGGAAGCGGTCGGAGAGGTAGTGCACCTCGTCCATGACCACATGGCCGAGGCCGATCAGCTCCTGGGAGCCGGCGTAGAGCATGTTGCGCAGGACCTCGGTGGTCATCACGACCACGGGGGCGGTGGCGTTGACGCTGTTGTCGCCGGTGAGCAGGCCGACCTTGTCGGCGCCGTAGCGCTTGACGAGATCGCCGTACTTCTGGTTGGAGAGCGCCTTGATGGGCGTGGTGTAGAAGCATTTGCGGCCCTGGGTGAGAGCCAGGTGGACGGCGAACTCGCCCACGATGGTCTTTCCGGAGCCGGTCGGCGCGGCGACCAGCACCCCCTTGCCCGCCTCCAGGGCCTTGCAGGCCTCTATCTGGAAGGGGTCCAGCTCGAATTCGTACATCTCGCGGAAGGGGGCGAGCGCGGTGGCCTGCTCGGCGGTGCGCTGCCGTGCCAGGGCGTAGCGCTCAGCAGGGGACATGTCGTCGGTCATCTTGTCTACGAGCCTACCGGGGACCTCGGACAGTCACCTGATCTTTATCGAGCTCCCAGGAGCCGTACCGCCGCCGGGACGGTCTCGGCCGTCAGCGGCAGCGCTCCCAGGGGTTCCCCGTCGGCGTAGCCGGTGATCCCGTCCGCCTCGATGGTCACGGTGGTGGCGCGGTGGGTGGTGACGGCGGGGTGGGTGAGGTGGGTGCCCCGGTAGACCCGGGGGAAGACGCGCAGCAGGGTCGTGCGGCGGCAGGGGCCGACGACGGTGACGTCGAAGAGGCCGTCGTCGAGCCGGGCGTCCGCGCAGATACGCATGCCGCCGCCGTAGGAGCGGCCGTTGCCGACGGCGACGAGCGTGGCCTCGATGTGCTGCTCGGGGCCGTCGTCGAGGCGCAGCCGGTACGGGATGGGGCGCAGTGCGGCGAGCTCGGCGAGGAGGGCGGCGTCGTAGCGGAGCCGTCCGGTGGGGAAGCGCATCCGGTTGCCGCGGTCGTTGACGCGTGAGTCGAAGCCGGAGGCGAGGACGGTGCCGAACCAGGTGTCGCCGACCCGGCCGAGGTCGACGGGGCGGCCGCCGTCGCCCTTGAGCGAGCGGGCCGCGATCGCGGCGGCCGCGGCGGGGTCGCGGACGGGCAGGCCGGCGGTGCGGGCGAAGTCGTTGCCGGTGCCGGCGGCGATCACGCCGAGCGGGGTGGGGGTGCCGGCGACGGCGCGCAGGGCGAGCGAGACCATGCCGTCGCCGCCGACGGCGATCAGCGCTCCGGTGCCTCCGGCGACGGCCTCGCGGGCGCGGCGCAGCGCGTCGGGGGCGTCGTGGCCGAGGACGGTACGGACGGAGAAACCGGCGGCGCGCAGGACCGCCGCCGCGGGCCGCACGGCGCGGGAGCCGCGGCCGCGACCCGCGGCGGGGTTGACGAATAACGTGATGTCGCTGGTCACCCGGGGACCGTACCGGGTGACCGGCGGTCATGAACACGGCAGGGCGGCCGCTCGGTGAGCGGCCGCCCCGGACCCGGATCGCCTAAAGGATCACGTCACGTCGTCGTAGCCGCGCTGGTGCCGGTCCTGCTCGGGCAGGCTCGGCATGGGCTCGGAGTCGCCGACCGACTGGGGGGTGAGGTCCAGCGGGGACGCCTCGTCGTCGTCGAGGAGCCGGTCGGGGTTGCGGCGTTCCCGGCGCTTGTCGTTGAGGATCGAGAATCCGACGGCGCCGAAGTACAGGATGCTGATTGGCACGGCCAGGACGCACATGCCGAACGGGTCGGTGCTCGGGGTGGCCACCGCGCCGAAGACGAAGGTGCCCATGACGACGCCGCGCCACCACTTGGCCATGGTCCTGCCGGAGACCAGGCCGACCAGGTTCATCATCACCAGGATCAGCGGCAGCTCGAAGGCGAGGCCGAAGACGAGGATCATCCGGACGCTGAAGTCCAGGATGTCGTCCAGCGCGAGGGTGTTGGCCGCCGAGTCCGGTGTGATGCTCAGCAGGACCTGCATGCTGGTGGGCATGATCCAGTAGGCCAGGTAGGCGCCCGCCAGGAAGAGCGGTGCGGCCGTCGCCACGAAGGCGATCGTGTACTTCTTCTCGTTCTTGTGCAGCCCCGGGGCGAGGAACGCCCACAGCTGGTAGAGCCAGATCGGCGAGGAGAAGGTGACGCCGACCAGGAGGCAGACCTTGACGATGGTGGTGAACGGCGACGTCAGATTGCTGAACACCAGAACGGCGCAGTTGCCGCCGTGGCTCTTGGCCAGATCGCGGTCGGGGCACGTGGGAACAGGACTGGACAGGAAGTCCATGATCTGTTTGTTGTAGAACGCCGCGACGACGGCCACCACGACGATGGCCAGCACGGCTTTTGCCAGCCGGTTGCGCAGCTCGCGCAGGTGCTCCGCGAGCGGCATCCGCCCCTCGGGGTCCTTCTCCTTCTTGCGGGCAGACTTGAGCAACCCACGTCCCTATCTCGTGCGGCAGACGGTCGCCGACGGCGGCCGTCTCAGTCTGTCCTGGATCAGCGCTGCTGGGTCGTACGGTCGGTCGGCTCGGTGACCGGGCGGGAGGTCACATCGCCGGGGGCGGCCTTGATCGTACGGGGGGCCTCGCCGGCGGGCGGGTCGGCGGGGGCGGCGGCGGTGTCCGTGCTCTCCGCCTTCATCGCCTTGGCCTCGCTCTTGAGGATGCGGGCCGACTTGCCGAGAGAACGCGCCATGTCGGGAAGCTTCTTCGCACCGAAGAGGAGGACGATGACGACAAGCAGAAGAATGAGCTCAGGCGCTCCGAGCCGTCCGAACATATGCGTTTACCTTCTCACCGAAGCGGGATATTGGCGGGACCGGCCGACCGATCGGACATATGTCCATCAGCCGTACGGCAGCGATCGTAACGCGCAGGGGTAAACGCTCGGCAATCCCCGGGCATACGTCCGGTCCCTCGCGACCCTCCGCCTCGTCCACAGGGCCACCCGGACCAGACTACCGCCCGCCCCGTTACCGGGAGGAGGGTCAGACCCCGGTCCGTGTCCGGCCCCCGGACGGTCCCGGCTCAGTCCTTCCGCAGCGCCTGGGCGCTCTGCGCGGCGAGGGGGGCGGCGGCCCGCTCCAGGTCCTCGGCCGCCCGGGTGACGCGCCGGGACGCCTCCGACACCTGCCGGGCGAGCCGTCCGGTCTCCACGAACACCCGTGCGGCGAGCACCGCGAGCACGGCGAGACCGCAGAAACCGAGGGCGATGGCGAGCATGGGCCAGAACATGGGGCGAAGCCTAACGAGGGAAGTGCGAAACAACGGGAATGGCCGGAAAGAGCCGCTTGACGTCCTACGCGGTGAGGCGTCCTACGCGGTGATGTGGAGCCGCAGGGTGCGGACCCCGCCGCCAGTGAGCAGCTCGACGATCCGCTCCCCCGCCGGCTTACGGACCGCGGAGCCGCAGTCGGGGCAGGTGAAGGAGTAGAAGGTGGTGCGGTCGCTGGCGCCGATCGCCAGCCGCAGCGCCCCGGCGGCCAGCTCGAAGCTGGCCCGGCAGTCGGGGCACGCGGCCTTGAAGACCGCGTCGACCGCGACCCCCACGTCCGTCACCGGCCCGGCCTCTTCCGGTCGTGGTTCTCCTGCCACCGTCGGCCTCTCCCTCACTCTCCGTACGTCCTCACTCTCCGTACGCCGCGAGCGTCTCGCGGGCCGCCTCCCGGGCACTGTCGGTCAGCGCCGCCGGCGAGACGATCCGCCCGTCCCGGCCGAGCCGCAGCGCCAGCCTCCGCAGCGAGGCGGGGTCGGGAGTGCGCAGTGTGATCCGCAGGCCGCCCTCGGGCAGCTCCTCGGCACTGTCGTGGGGGTAGTACTCGGCGACCCAGCGGCCGCCCGGGCCCACCTCGACGACGACCTCGGGGTCCTCGGCGGCGGGCTGGACCAGCCCCTCGGACAGGTCCCGCAGCTCCACCGGCGGCGGGTCCGAGGCCTCGTCCAGCAGCCGGATCTCGGCCACCCGGTCCAGCCGGAAGGTGCGCCGGGCCTCGGAGTGCCGGCACCACGCCTCCATATAGGTGTGGCCCACGGCGAACAGCCGGATGGGGTCGACCTCGCGCTCGGTCAGCTCGTCGCGCGCGGGCGAGTAGTAGCGCAGCCAGACCCGGCGGCGCTCGGAGATGGCCCGGTCGATCTCGGCGAAGACCCCGCCCTCGGACTCGAAGGTCACCGAGAGCCGGGAGCTGGCGCCCGCCGCCTCACC
Source organism: Streptomyces hesseae (assembly GCF_031845785.1). Classification (NCBI taxonomy): domain Bacteria; kingdom Bacillati; phylum Actinomycetota; class Actinomycetes; order Kitasatosporales; family Streptomycetaceae; genus Streptomyces; species Streptomyces hesseae. Next base: position 174,778 of record NZ_JAVRFI010000012.1, on the reverse strand, counting down.
GGCCGCGCCCTCGATCTTCGCGGTGGCGCGGACCAGCGCCTGCCGGTCGCTCTCGCGCAGCCCGGGCAGGGTCGCCACGGCGCGCGCGGCGACCAGCAGGGCGGTGGCCTCGTCGGCGGCCAGCCGCAGCGGCTCACCGGTGGAGGTGCCCGAGGCGTCGGGGTTGTGCCACCAGATGCGGTCGCCGTCGGTGTCGATGTCCAGCAGGTCACCGCCCCGGAAGCTGGTGCCGCACATGGGCAGCACGTCCAGGTCGCCGATCAGCTCGTCCTCGGTGATGCCGAAGGCGCGGGCCACATCGGCGACCCGGGCGCCTGGGCGCTCCCGTAGATAGGTGACCAGCGACAGCATGCGCCGGGTCTGGTCAATGGCGTTTCCGGCCATCAGAAGTCGGTCCCGTTCCTCTCAGCCCTTGGCCACGGCACGCAGCCGCTCGATCACATCGGCCCGCAGCTCGGCGGGTTCCAGCACCAGGACGTCGGCGCCGAACTCCACCAGCCAGGCGTCCAGACCATGGCCGTAGGGGATCTCCAGCTCGTCCCAGCCGTCGCCCAGATCACGGGTGGCGACCGCCCGGGAGCGCAGCGGATAGCCATGACCGGCGCGCACCTTGATCCGGGCCGTACCGGTGGCCGTCTCGCCCGCCCAGCTCTCGACGGTCGTGCGCACCGTGACGTGGTCGGGCACGGGCCCGGTGAAGGCCAGCGCCTGGGATCGGACCTTCCCGGTGATCCGGGAGAGCCGGAAGACCCGCTCGGCGTCGCGGTCGCGGTCCCAGCCGGCCAGGTACCAGTGGCCGCGCCAGCACTCCAGCGCCCAGGGCTCGACCTTGCGCTGCTCGGGACGGGCGGCGTTGGCCTTGCGGTAGTCGAAGACGACGACGCGGCGGTCCCGGGCGGCGAGCATCAGCGGCTCGAAGGCCGCCTCGTGCACGGGGATGCGCGTCTCCAGGGCGCTCTGCCCCTCGTACAGGTCCTCCGCCATCGGCATCCCGGCGGCGCGCAGCTTCTGGAGCGCGCCACTGGCGGCACCGGCGAGCCGGGCCTGCTGCCAGACCTTGGCGGCGAGCCCGAGGGCGGCCGCCTCCTCGACATCGAGGGTGATCGGGGGGAGACGGTTGCTGTCGCGGCGGGCGAGATAACCGATCTCGCCGTCGACACCCTCGACGGTCTCGATGATCAGGCCGAGCTCGCGCAGGTCTTCCTTGTCCCGCTCGAACATCCGGTTGAAGGCGTCGTCCTTCGGGGATTCACCGCCATCGGAGGCACCGCTCGAAGCCGAAGCCTCGATATACGCCTCGATCGAACCCCGCAACTCCCCCTTGGTCAGCGGCCGACGTGTGCCCAGCAGGCACAGCGCCAGACTCATCAGCCGCTCGGCCTTGGCAATCGCCATCGACGCCCTCTCTACTTGTGCTCTCAACCGTTGACCGTACCGCTCACGGGTCGAACGACAAAAGCCGAGGGCCCGTGCCAGGCGGCACGGGCCCTCGGCCTTCGTTCGCTTAAGTCTCAGACGCCCATCAGGTCGCAAACGAAGATCAGCGTCTCGCCCGGGGCGATCGGGCCGATGCCCCGCTTGCCGTAGGCGAGGTGCGCGGGGATGGTCAGCCGGCGGCGGCCGCCGACCTTCATGCCCTCGACACCCTTGTCCCAGCCCTGGATGACCTGGCCGGCGCCGAGCTTGAACTCCAGCGGCGTGCCACGGTTCCAGCTCGCGTCGAACTCCTCGCCGGTGGAGAAGGCGACGCCCACGTAGTGGACCTTCACGAAGTCGCCGGCCTTGGCGACCGCCCCGTCACCCTCCCAGATGTCGACGATCTCGAGGTCGGCCGGCGGCTGGCCCTCCGGGAAGTCGATCTCGGGCTTCTCGATGTTCACGAAAGTTCTCCTACGAAAGATGCTGTGGACAACCGTGCAATTCTGGCAGACCGCCGCCGCGGCTCAGACCTTGCCCACGATGTCGACGACGAAGACCAGCGTGTTCTTGTCCAGGCCGCTCTGCGCCTGGCCCTCGTAGCCGAGCTTCGGCGGGATCACCAGCTCGACCCGGTCCCCCACGTGCTTGCCGACCAGGCCCTTGTCCCAGCCCTGGACGACCGAGCCCGTGCCGATCTGGAAGGCCGTGGCACCCGCGTGGTCCCAGGAGGAGTCGAACTTCTTGCCGTCCTCCCACTTCACACCGGTGTACTGGGCGATGAGGCCGTCCCCGGCCTTGATCTCCGGGCCGGTGCCCTTGATGAGCACCTGCTCCTTGAGATCGGCCGGCGCCTTGGTGTCCTTGGGGATGGTGATCTCGGCGGCCTTCTGGGAGACGTACTTGACCTCCGGCATGCCCTCCTCGGGCTTGGCCTGCTCGCCCTTGGCCTCGCTCTTGGCGTCGACCTTCTGGGCGCCGACGACATCGATGACCCACACCAGGCCGTCCTCGGGCTTGACGCCCGCCTGCGGGTTCAGCTGGTCGCCGATGAGCGCCTTGGCCGTGCCCTCGACCTCGATCCGGGAACCGGCCTTCTGACCGATCACGGCGTCGAGGACCTTCGCGGGCATCTCCTGGCTGGGCTGGCCCAGCTGCTGCACCAGCTGCCGGCGCGGGGCGCCCGGTGTGGCCCCCTCCTGCGGGGTCCAGGTGCCACCGAGCGGCTTGTTGTCCTTCATCGTCTGCCCGGCGAAGTCCAGGCGGACGAACGAACCCTTCTCCGCCTTGTCGCCCGACCCCTGCGTCAGGGTCTTGACGACGAGCTTGTCCGCCGGCTTGGCGTCCTTCGGCACGGAGATCTCGGGCTTCTCCCCGAACTTCCCCTTCACCGTCACCTTGGCGTCGGAAGACTTGCCGTCCCCGGACCCGCACGCCGCGGCGGTCAGCAGCAGGACGGGCACGGCCAACGCCGCGGCGAGGCGACGCGCGTTCTTCGTGTGGTTCATGAAGTCCAACTCGGGCTGTAGGGGTGGCTGGGCAGTGTGCGCCACTCTACGGCCTGTCTCCCGCCGATCAACCCCGTCCGACACGGATGTGCGCCGGGTCCGGCGGACCCGGCGCACATCCGTGCCCTTCACGCTCCCGAATCGCGCTCACATTCCCGCGATCAGCTTCTCCACCCGGTCGTCGACCGACCTGAAGGGGTCCTTGCACAACACCGTCCGCTGCGCCTGGTCGTTGAGCTTCAGATGGACCCAGTCGACGGTGAAATCCCGGCGCTGTTCCTGGGCGCGACGGATGAAATCGCCGCGCAGCCGGGCCCTGGTCGTCTGCGGGGGCACCGACTTACCCTCGAAAATCTTGATGTCATTGCACACCCGGGCCGCCTGGCCGCGCTTCTCCAGCAGGTAGTACAGCCCCCGGCGGCGGTGGATGTCGTGATAGGCCAGATCTATCTGGGCAATCCTGGGGTGGGACATGGTGATGTTGTTCTTGGCCCGGTACCGCTCGATGAGCTGGTACTTCATCACCCAGTCGATCTCCGTGGAGATCAGGTCCAGATTCTCGTCCCGGATGGCCTCCAGCGAACGGCCCCACAGCTCCAGGACCCGCTCGACCGTGCCCGTCCTGATGCCGCGGCGCTCGCAGAAGTCCACGGCCTTCTCGTAGTACTCCTGCTGGACCTCCAGGGCGGAGGCCTCCCGGCCGCTGGCCAGGCGCACCTTGCGTCTGCCGGTGATGTCGTGGCTGACCTCGCGGATGGCCCGGATGGGGTTCTCCAGGGTGAGGTCGCGCATGACCGTACCGGCCTCGATCATGCGCAGGACGAGGTCGGTGGCGCCGACCTTCAGCAGCATGGTCGTCTCGGACATATTGGAGTCGCCGACGATGACATGGAGCCTGCGGTAGCGCTCGGCGTCGGCGTGCGGCTCGTCCCGGGTGTTGATGATCGGGCGCGAGCGCGTGGTGGCGGAGCTGACGCCCTCCCAGATGTGCTCGGCCCGCTGGCTGACGCAGTAGACCGCGCCGCGAGGGGTCTGGAGGACCTTCCCCGCGCCACAGATCAACTGCCGGGTCACAAGGAAGGGGATGAGGATGTCCGCGAGACGCGAGAACTCCCCGTGCCGCGCGACGAGGTAGTTCTCGTGGCAGCCGTAGGAGTTCCCGGCGGAGTCGGTGTTGTTCTTGAAGAGGTAGACGTCGCCCGCGATTCCCTCCTCGTGCAGGCGGCGCTCGGCGTCGACCAGCAGACCTTCGAGAATGCGCTCCCCCGCCTTGTCGTGGGTGACCAGCTCGGTCACGCTGTCGCACTCCGGAGTGGCGTACTCCGGGTGCGATCCCACATCGAGGTAGAGACGGGCGCCATTGCGCAGGAAGACATTGCTGCTGCGGCCCCAGGAAACGACACGGCGGAAGAGGTACCGCGCCACTTCGTCAGGGGACAGCCGGCGCTGTCCTCTGAAAGTGCACGTGACGCCGTACTCGTTCTCCAGCCCGAAAATGCGGCGGTCCATGCCTGAACATTACGCCTGATGCCCTGCGCTGAAACCGGGTTCGACCGCACCGTTCCGATCATTTTCCGACCGGGCCACGACGGTGGACGGCTTCTCGGGGGCCCGCAGGGACGCCCGGAAGGCCACGATCACCAGCAGGGCCGCGACACCGCTGCCCACCGCGACGAGGAAACCGGCACGCGCACCGCCGGACTGGACCGCCGGCCCCACGAAGGCCGTACCGATCGCCGCGCCGACGCCGAAGGACGTCACCAGCCAGGAGAACGCCTCGGTCACCGTGCCCCGCGGCGCGTGCCGGTCCACGACCACGAAGGCGGTGGCCAGACAGGGCGCGAGGAACAGGCCCGCCACCCCGGCGAGAACCGTCATCGCCACCGCGCCCGGCACCAGCAGCAGCGGCACGTAGAACAGCGCCAGCCCGCCGACGAGCACCCGCAGACGCTGCTCCGGGGTGCCGGGCCACTGCCGGGCACCGTGGATGGAACCGCCGATCAGGGCGCCGACGCCCAGGGCCGACAGCAGCCAGCCGGCCACGTTGCCGCCACCGTTCGCGTCGCCGTAGGCGACCGCGGCGACGGCTATGGAGCCGAGCGCGGAACCTATACAGAAGAAAGTGCCCAGCAGCACCAGCAGCCCCCGGGAACGGAGCGCCCCCAGCCAGTGCGCCTCACGGGGCTCGCTGCGCCATGTGCGGGAGGGCGGCGAGGTGACGACCGCGAGGGCGCCGATGACGCCCATCAGGTGCAGGGCGTTCAGCGCGGCGGCCTCGGACCAGATCGCGACGATCCGGGTGACGATCAGCGGGCCGACCACGTAGATCAGCTCCTGCGCTATCGCGTCCAGGGAGTACGCGGCGTGGAGATCGTCCTCGTTCTTCAGAACCGAGGGCCACAGGGCCCGCAGCCCGCCCTCGAGCGGCGGCGCGAAGAAGCCGGCCACGATCATGGCCGCGTAGGACAGGGGCACCGGGTCCAGGCCGACGACGGTGAAGGCCGCCATGCCCAGCGCGGTCATCACGGCCGAGGGCAGGATGACGCGGGGCTGGCCGTAGAGGTCGACGGCCCGGCCGAGCAGCGGCTGACCGACGGCGTTCGCCACGCCGTATACCGCGGAGAGCGCTCCGGCGAGGGTATAGCTGCCGCCCTCGGCGCGAACGAAGAGGACGATCGCCAGCGCGGCCGTGGCGTTGGGGAGCCGCCCCACCAGGGTGCCGGTCAGCAGTCGCGCCGCGTGCCGTGTTCTGAGCATGTCGACATAACCGCCGCCCGCCGCCGCCATTGTCCGCCTCTCGTCCTTGACTGATCGTTTTTGACCGAGCGATCCCGGTTTTACGTATAACTAGAAGAGTTATACGTACCATGATCGGAGCTCGTGGGTCCAACCTGTGTGGTGACAGCGGCAGCGGAGAGGGGCGCGGCAGCGGTGACGGAGGTCGAGAGCGGGGAACGCCGGGGGCGCGGGAACGAACGGTGGCCGAACGTCCGGGGGCGGCACGCGGCGGCGGCACGCGCCACCAGCCGGGACGTGGCCCGGGCGGCGGGGGTGTCGCAGGCCACGGTCTCCCTGGTGATGGGCGAGAAATGGCGCGGGAGGGTCTCCGAGCGGACCGCCGAGGCGGTGCGCACGGCCGCCCGCGAGCTGGGCTACCGGCCCAATCTCACCGCCCGGAGCCTACGGCTCGGCCGCGCGCGGACGGCGCTGCTGGTCGTCCCGGCCCTGACCAACGAATTCTTCGCCCGTGTCTACACGGGGGCGGCCCGCGCCGCCGCCGAGCACGACATGGGCGTGGTCCTCTACCCCTCCCCGGAGGGCACCGGGCCGGCCCGCGACCCCTTCGCCTCCGCGCGCGCAACGCTGGACGGCGTGATCGCCTCCTCGATGGCGGCCGAGGCCCTGACCGACCTCCGCGAGGGCGGTCTGCCACTGGTGATGCTCGACAGCGACCCCGAACGGACGGACGCCCCGGCCACCGTCAACCTCGACATCGCCGACGGCATGCGGCAGGTGACGGAGCATCTGCTGGCCCTCGGCCACCGCCGCTTCGCCCACATCGCGGCCGACATCGACTCCTGGACCTTCCGGGTCCGGGCCCATGCCCTGGCGGAGGCCCTGCGCGGCACGGCCGGGACGGTGCTGCGGTCCGAGCCCGCCGCCCTCGACGTGGCGTCCGGCCGCCTGGCCGCCGAACGCGCCCTGACGGCCCCGGACCGGCCGGAGGCCCGGCCGACCGCCCTGATCTGCGACGGCGACGTACTGGCGGCGGGCGCCTGCAAGGCGGCGCGACGACTGGGACTGCGGGTGCCGGACGACGTCTCGGTGACCGGCTTCGACGACCTGCCGCTGGCGAGCGCGCTGGAACCGGAGCTCACGACGGTGCGGTTGCCGGCGGAGGCGGTGGGCGAGGCCGGGATGCGGGCGCTGGTGGCCGTCCTGGACGGCCGGGCAGCGGGGTCGGCGTCCCTGCCGGTGGAACTCGTCGCACGCGCGTCGACGACGACGACGGCCGCCCCGTGACCAGGGCTCTGCCCCGGACCCCGGGCCGGGGTCCGGGGCAGAGCCCTGGTGCGAGGGAGGGACCGGATCAGTCCTCGGTGGACTCGGTGGACTCGTCCTCGGCGGCGTCCGAGGACTCCGCCGCCCCCGACCCCTCCTCCAGCAGCCGCTGAAGCTGCCGCCCCAGCAACCGCTTGAACTTCCGCTGCTGCGGCCGCTTGCGGTCCAGGACCGCGACCTCCAGCTGCTCGGCCGTCAGCGTCCGCTCGCTCCCGTTCGTGTCACGGGCGAGCGACTCGACGGCGAGCTTGAGCGCCTCGCCCAGGGTCATCCCGTCCCGGTGCCGCTGGTCGAGATAGCTGCTGATCTGGTCCGCGTTGCCGCCGACCGCCACCGAGCCGTGCTCGTCGACGATCGAGCCGTCGTGCGGCAGCCGGTAGATCTGGTCGTCCTCGGGGGCGGCCCCCACCTCGGCGACGATCAGCTCCACCTCGTACGGCTTCTCGCCCGCGCTGGAGAAGATCGTGCCCAGCGTCTGCGCATACAGATTCGCCAGGCCGCGGGCCGTGACATCGTCACGGTCGTAGGTGTAGCCGCGCAGGTCGGCGTAGCGGACGCCGCCGATGCGCAGGTTCTCGAACTCGTTGTACTTGCCGACCGCCGCGAACGCGATCCGGTCGTAGATCTCGCTGACCTTGTGCAGCGCGCGGGACGGGTTCTCGGCGACGAAGACAACGCCATCGTTGTACTGGAGGACCACGACGCTGCGGCCGCGCGCGATGCCCTTGCGGGCGTACTCGGCGCGGTCGGCCATGGCCTGCTGGGGTGAGACATAGAACGGCGTCGACACCGCTATCCGTCCCTTTCTGTGGGTGACGAGGACATCGGAAGCTCGGAGGGTCGCTCAGAGGGTCACAGCAGAGCGGCCCGCGGGCCGTCCGGCTCCTCGAGCCGGCGCTCGTGGACGGCGCGGACGATCTCCGAGCACTCCGCCTCGGTGAGCTTCCGGAGTCCCTCGTCGGTGATGACGATGACGATCGGGTAGATGCGGCGCGCGAGATCGGGACCGCCGGTCGCGGAGTCGTCATCGGCGGCGTCGTAGAGCGACTGGACGACGAGCGTGGCGGCCTGCCCCTCCGTGAGGTCTTCACGGAACAGCTTCTTCAGCGAACCGCGCGCGAACAGCGAGCCGGAGCCCGTGGCCGCGAAGCCGTGCTCCTCGGAGCGCCCGCCGGTGACGTCGTAGGAGAAGATGCGGCCCTTCTGCCGGTCCACGTCCCAGCCGGCGAAGAGCGGCACCACGGCCAGGCCCTGCATGGCCATGCCGAGGTTGCTGCGGATCATCGTCGACAGGCGGTTCGCCTTGCCCTCCAGGGAGAGCGAGACCCCTTCGACCTTCTCGAAGTGCTCCAGCTCCAGCTGGAAGAGCTTGACCATCTCCACTGCCAGCCCGGCCGTGCCGGCGATGCCCACGGCCGAGTAGTCGTCGGCCGGGAAGACCTTCTCGATGTCCCGCTGCGCGATGACATTGCCCATCGTGGCCCGGCGGTCACCGGCCAGCACCACTCCCCCGGGGAACGACGCGGCGACGATCGTGGTGCCGTGCGGGATCTCCAGCGTGCCCTGCACAGCGGGCAGCTGGCGGTTGCGCGGCAGCATCTCGGGCTGGTGCGCGGCGAGGAAGTCCATGAACGAGGACGACCCGGGCGTCAGGAAGGCAGCCGGTAGACGCCCGATGCTACGAGGGTTGGCTTCCACACGTTTCCTTCCAGGTAATCGGCTGCACGCCTGGCGGCGTCCGGCCGGTCTTTGAGTTGGCCCAGCGCTGCGTTGCAGCTGAAGCACAGTACGCCACGCACAGCACCCGTTTCGTGATCATGATCCACATGCTCCGGACGAGCAGCAAGGCAGATCGCACATACTCCACCCTGCTGTTCCATCAGGGCCTGTAGCTCCTCCTGGGTGAGACCGTACTTACGACGGAAGTAGCTGTCGCGATTCCGGCGCGCCCTGCACTCACGGCAGTAGCTCGACCATCCGTCCGAAGACGTCTTGTTCCGTTCCCATTCGCCATGCGGCTTGATCTGCTCACAGTCCGGGCAGCGCTTGTGCCCGAGCGGCACCAGCACCTTGGCGCGCACCGTACGCCCCTTCGCCTCCTGACGTAGCCGGTAACCCTCCGCCTGACACTCCCGGCACTGACTCTGGAGCCCGTCCTTCAACTGCCTGTGGATCGCGAAGGCCGCTCGCGGCTTGCGCTCGCCACACCGCGAGCAGCGCTTCGCTTGTTGTGCGTCAGTCACTCCCCCACCCCTTCACCTTCAGTTCGAAGGTAAAAGGCCCCTACTGGCCACCTTTTTGCACGAACGACCTCACGAAATCCTCAGCATTCTCTTCCAAGACATCATCGATTTCGTCCAGCACGGAGTCCACGTCGTCCGACAGCTTCTCCTGGCGCTCCTTGAGGTCCTCGGATGCCTGCGCGTCCTGCGCCTGCTCCTCGACCTCCTCCGTCGCACGCGTGGCCTTCTGCTGTCCGCCGCCGGTGTCCTTGGTCGCCATACCCCTCACCCCGCTCGGTTTCGACGTACACGTACACGAGACGTTCAAGATCCGACCCTACAAGCAGGGTCGGGGATCGGCCCTGCACTTGCTACAACGTCCCGGAGCCACCGGGATGATTCCCGTTTCCCCCGGCCCTTAAGACCCCGCCGGGGCCCCGCTCAGCCGCCGGACAGCACCCGTACCAGTTCCTCGGCCGTGCGGCAGCGGTCCAGGAGCTCCTTGACGTGGTTGCGGGTGCCGCGCAGCGGCTCCAGGGTGGGGACGCGCTGGAGGGAGTCACGGCCCGGCAGGTCGAAGATCACCGAGTCCCAGGAGGCGGCGGCCACGTCGTCCGCGTACTGCTCCAGGCAGCGGCCCCGGAAGTAGGCCCGGGTGTCCTCGGGCGGGGCGGTGCGGGCGCGGGCCACCTCGGCCTCGTCCAGCAGCCTGCGCATCTTCCCCCGGGCCGCGAGCCGGTTGTACAGGCCCTTGTCGGCGCGCACGTCCGCGTACTGGAGGTCCACCAGCTGCAGCCGGGCCGCGTCCCAGCCCAGGCCGTCGCGGCGGCGGTAGCCCTCCAGCAGCTCCAGCTTGGCCACCCAGTCCAGCTCCCCGGCCAGGCTCATCGGGTCCCGCTCCAGCCGGCCCAGGACGTCCTCCCAGCGGGAGAGGACGTCCTTGGTCTGCTCGTCGGCGTCCACACCGAAGCGGTCCTCGACGTATTTGCGGGCCAGCTCGAAGTACTCCATCTGGAGCTGGACGGCCGTGAGCGTCCGGCCGCTGCGCAGCGTGACCAGTCGGCGCAGCGAGGGGTCGTGGCTGATCCGGTGGAGGGTGCGGACGGGCTGGTCGACGGCGAGGTCGGCGGCGATGAAGCCGTCCTCGATCATGGAGAGCACCAGGGCGGTGGTGCCGAGCTTGAGATAGGTGGAGATCTCGGAGAGGTTGGCGTCGCCGATGATCACGTGGAGGCGGCGGTATTTCTCGGCGTCGGCGTGGGGTTCGTCGCGGGTGTTGATGATGGGCCGCTTGAGGGTGGTCTCCAGGCCCACCTCGACCTCGAAGTAGTCCGCGCGCTGGCTGATCTGGAAGCCGTGTTCGTGGCCGTCCTGGCCGATGCCCACGCGGCCCGCGCCGGTGACGACCTGGCGGGAGACGAAGAAGGGGGTCAGGTGGCGCACGATGTCCGAGAAGGGGGTCTCCCGCTTCATCAGGTAGTTCTCATGGGTGCCGTAGGAGGCGCCCTTGTTGTCGGTGTTGTTCTTGTAGAGGTGGATGGGCTGGGCGCCGGGCAGCTGGGCGGCGCGCTCGGCCGCCTCCGCCATGATGCGCTCGCCCGCCTTGTCCCACAGGACGGCGTCCCGGGGGTTGGTGATCTCCGGTGAGCTGTATTCCGGGTGGGCGTGGTCCACGTAGAGCCGGGCGCCATTGGTGAGGATGACATTGGCCAGGCCGATGTCCTCGTCGGTGAGCTGGCTGGCGTCCGCGGCCTCGCGGGCGAGGTCGAAGCCACGGGCGTCCCGCAGCGGGTTCTCCTCCTCGAAGTCCCAGCGGGCACGGCGTGCCCGGTGCATCGCGGCCGCGTAGGCGTTGACGATCTGGGACGAGGTGAGCATGGCATTGGCGTTCGGGTGACCGGGGACGGAGATCCCGTACTCCGTCTCGATGCCCATTACTCGCCGTACGGTCATGCGGCCCTCCTTGCCCGGCGGCGCCCCCGGGTGGGGTCGGCGCTCCAAGTACCGCTGCGCTTCCGGTCCGTGTACGGTCCCCGATCCCCCACTGCGCTTCGCGGTGGTACCGAAGAGCCTAGAACGGCTTTGCGGCGCTGGGGAGATCATTACAGTCATTGCTCGGGTTGGTGCCCCGCGCGGACGGCGGCATGGTCGGCGTCCCACGAGTGGTGCAACGCGTGGTGCAAAACGCGTCCGGCTGCGGACGCCCCCTCCCTCCCCCGCCGGATCGGGCGGGGGAGGCACAGCAACAGGGACATCCGCAGCCGGACGGCGGTGTTACAGATACTGGCCGGTATTGGCCACGGTGTCGATGGAGCGGCCGGTGTCCGCGCCCTGCTTTCCGGTGACGAGGGTGCGGATGAAGACGATCCGCTCGCCCTTCTTTCCGGAGATCCGGGCCCAGTCGTCCGGGTTGGTGGTGTTGGGCAGGTCCTCGTTCTCCTTGAACTCGTCCACGCAGGCGGCGAGCAGGTGGGAGACGCGCAGGCCCTTCTGGTTGTGGTCCAGGAAGGCCTTGATGGCCATTTTCTTGGCCCGGTCCACGATGTTCTGGATCATCGCTCCGGAGTTGAAGTCCTTGAAGTAGAGGACTTCCTTGTCACCGTTGGCATAGGTGACCTCCAGGAAGCGGTTCTCCTCGGATTCGGCGTACATCTGCTCGACGACCGACTGGATCATGCCCCCGACCGTGACCTTGGCGTCCCCGCCGTGCTCGGCGAGGTCGTCGGCGTGCAGTGGCAGGGTCTCGGTCAGGTACTTCGAGAAGATGTCCTTGGCGGCCTCCGCGTCCGGACGCTCGATCTTGATCTTCACATCGAGGCGGCCGGGGCGCAGGATCGCGGGGTCGATCATGTCCTCGCGGTTGGAGGCGCCGATGACGATGACGTTCTCCAGGCCCTCGACGCCGTCGATCTCGGAGAGCAGCTGGGGGACGATGGTGTTCTCCACGTCCGAGCTGACGCCGGAGCCGCGGGTGCGGAAGAGGGAGTCCATCTCGTCGAAGAAGACGATCACGGGGGTGCCCTCGCCGGCCTTCTCCCTGGCCCGCTGGAAGATCAGCCGGATGTGCCGCTCGGTCTCGCCGACGTACTTGTTGAGCAGCTCGGGGCCCTTGATGTTGAGGAAGAAGCTCTTCCCCGCGGGCTTTCCGGTGACCTCGGCGACCTTCTTGGCAAGGGAGTTGGCGACGGCCTTGGCGATGAGCGTCTTGCCGCAGCCGGGGGGGCCGTAGAGCAGGACGCCCTTGGGCGGCCGCAGTTCGTGCTCCTTGAAGAGGTCGGGGTAGAGGTAGGGGAGCTCGACGGCGTCGCGGATCAGCTCGATCTGGTTGCCCAGGCCGCCGATCTTCGTGTAGTCGATGTCCGGGACCTCTTCGAGGACGAGCTCCTCGACCTCGCTCTTGGGGATGACCTCGTAGACGTAGCCGGAGCGGGTCTCGAGCAGCAGGGCGTCGCCGGGGCGGATGGTGGTGTCCAGCAGGGGCTCGGCGAGCCTCACCACCCGCTCCTCGTCGGTGTGCCCGATGACCAGGGCGCGTTCGCCGTCCTCCAGGATCTCCTTGAGGGTGACGATGTCGCCGTGGCGCTCGAAGGCCATGGCGTCGACGATGTTGAGCGCCTCGTTGAGCATGACCTCCTGTCCGGGCCGGAGGTCCTCGACGTCAATGCTCGGGGAGGCGTTCACCCGGAGCTTGCGGCCGCCGGTGAAGATGTCGGCCGTGCCGTCCTCGTTGCCCTGAAGGAAGACCCCGAAGCCGGCCGGGGGCTGGGCCAGGCGGTCGACCTCCTCCTTGAGGGCCACGATCTGGTCGCGGGCCTCACGGAGGGTGTTCGCGAGCCGTTCGTTCTGCGCGGACACGCCGGCCAGGTTCGTCTGGAGCTCGACGATCCGCTCTTCGAGAATCCTCGTGTGACGCGGAGAGTCGGCGAGCTTGCGTCGCAGGACGGCGATCTCCTGCTCGAGATAGGCAACCTGGCCCGCGGGGTCGTCAGACCCTCGTCCCGGCCGGATGCCGCGGTTCATGTCGTCGTCGTGGGCTGCCACGGTCCTCACCTCCTCCAAGGGGAGCTGGACGCTTCCTGACCCTACCTGGGCCGGTGCAGGTTGAAACCCCTAGATCACAAACCCGGTCGGAGTGTGTCCGATCTTCACCCTTGCGCACGTCCTCACGTGAGGGGGATACCCACCCATCAACATCGGAAAGCGGGCGGTTGTATCGTCGACTCGGTCAACACCCGTCAGTGCTGGCTCCAATTGATTCACGAACGCAGGAAACGGCAGGCGAGATGACCGTGCAGGAAGAAGAGCTCGAAGTCTGGATCGACCAGGACCTCTGCACCGGCGACGGCATCTGCGCCCAGTACGCCCCCGAGGTCTTCGAGCTCGACATCGACGGTCTCGCCTATGTGAAGTCCGCCGACGACGAGCTCCTCCAGGACAAGGGTGCCACCACCCCCGTGCCGCTGACGCTGCTGAACGACGTCCGCGACTCGGCGAAGGAGTGCCCCGGCGACTGCATTCACGTGCGCCGCGTCTCCGACAAGGTCGAGGTCTTCGGCCCGGACGCCGAATAACGGATCGTCACCCCATGTGACGGATCAGACGCTCTCGGCGACCGGCAGGGCCGTGAGGACGAACTCGCCGTCCCTCCAGTGCCACTTGACCGCCCTGCGCAGGTCCGGGCAGCAGCGCGGTACGCCTGCGCGGGAGTAGCCGAGCAGAGTGGCCGAAACCGTACGGCCGGTCGCGTCGAGGCCGGTGACGCTCACCCCCTCCTTGGGGTCCACCAGGGTCGCCACGACCCGGGGCGCCCCGCCCTGTGCGGCCGGTGCCGCGAGGACGTACACCCCGCTGGGCCGGGTGCCCGCCCCGGAGCCGCAGCGCACCTCGACGGCCGTCTCGGGCCGCCCGTCGCCGTCCAGGTCGGAGGTGGCCCGACGGACCACCTCCGGGCGGAAGGGGCCGCAGTCGACCGGGTAGCGCGCCGCGCCCGGGTCCGGGGCGGCGGCGGGCGGGCCCGCCGGCATCCTCGCGGGGGCCGTGGCCCCGGCCGTGGCGTCGCCGGGGCCGGCCAGGGCGGCGCCCAGGATCACCGCGCCCAGCGCGGCGGCGGTGGCCAGCCAGTGCGCGGGGCGGGACCGGGTGTGCGGGAGGGGAGCGGGGGCGTCGGGACGGTCGGGACCTGCCGGGGGCTGCACGCGCGCTGACTCCTGCCGAAGGCTGCGGGGACCGGGATCGTCCGCATCGTGCCACACGACCGTGGGCCGGTGAACGGCGGGCGGGGCCCAGAGGATCACCCAACGCACGTGCGCCGCCGCCGAGTTCCGCGGGAGCGGAGCACGGCGGCGGCGCACTGGTGGTTCGTACGGGGGCGGGTCAGCCCTTGTTGGGGCCCTCGTAGTCGTCGCCGTAGGCGCCCTTGGCGGGGCGGCGGCGGCGCATCGGGGGCTCCACGCCGTCGGCGAGGCGACGGGCGGTGACGAGGAAGCCGGTGTGGCCGATCATCCGGTGGTCGGGGCGGACCGCCAGGCCCTCCACGTGCCAGTTGCGGATCATCGACTCCCAGGGCTGCGGCTCGGCGAAGCAGCCGATCTCGCGGATGGACTCCACGGTCCGCGCCAGCTGGGTGGTGGTCGCCACGTAGCAGCAGAGGATGCCGCCGGGGACGAGCGCCTTGGAGACGGCCTCCAGGCACTCCCAGGGAGCGAGCATGTCGAGGATCACGCGGTCGACGTCCGTGTCGGACAGATTGTCCTGGAGGTCGCCGACGGTCAGCTGCCACGCGGGGTGCGGGCCGCCGAAGTAGCGCTCGACGTTCGCCTTCGCGATCTCGGCGAAGTCCTCACGGCGCTCGTAGGAGTGCAGCATGCCCTGATCGCCGATGGCGCGCAGCAGGAAGCTGCTGAGCGAGCCGGAGCCCACTCCCGCCTCGACGACGCGCGCGCCGGCGAAGATGTCGGCGAAGGCCAGGATCTGCCCCGCGTCCTTGGGGTAGACCACGGCGGCGCCGCGGGGCATGGACAGGACGTAGTCGGGGAGCAGGGGACGCAGCGCGAGGTACGCGACGTTCCCCGTGGTGCGGACAACACTGCCCTCGGGAGCGCCGATCAGCTCGTCGTGGGGGAAGGAACCCTTGTGGGTGTGGAAATTCTTCCCGGCCTCGAGCGTGAACGTGTAATGGCGACCCTTGGGGTCGGTGAGCTGGACCTGGTCCCCGACCTGGAAGGGCCCGCGACGGCGGGCGGCACCGGTCGGTTCGGACATGTGACCAGCGTACCGGTTGCCCTGCGGGCCGCCGACCACACATGGTCGCTTCCCCGGGGCTCCGCCCCGGATCCGCTACGACGTGGGCCTGGCCATCGCCGCCACGAACGCGCGTTCCACGTCCGCCGCCGACAGCACCCCGTAGACCTCCCCCGTGTCCTCGACCACCAGGTACTCGGACGCCGGTGTGGCCCGGAGCACCTCCAGGAGCTCCTCGCCCGAGAGGTCGGCGGAGAGCCGTGTGCCGTCGGTGAGGTCCTGGGCGAGCGAGCCGGTGGCTACCCAGGGGCGGCGGTGCTCGGGGACGCCGCCGATGGCGGCCTCGCGGACCAGCGCCCTGGGGGTGCCCTGGCCGTCGACGACGACGAGGGCGCGGGCCCCCGCCTCGTTGGCCCGGCGCAGGGCCTCGGACAGCGGTGTGGCGGCCTCGACGGGCACGGCGCGCCGGGTGAGCGTGCGGGCGCGCAGCTCGGGGAGGTGTTCGCGCAGCCGGGCCATGCGGAGGCTGTTCCCGGCGCCGGTCCAGATGATCGCGGCGAGGATCGCGGCCAGCAGGGCGTCGGTGAGGGTGTCCATGCCGCCGAGGTCCTCGGTGTCGCCGCCGTGGGTGAGCAGGGGCAGGCCCACGAGGACGGCGACGGCGAGGGCGCGGCCCACCCAGGCGGCGGCGACGGTGCCGGTCATGGGCTTGCCGCTGATCTTCCAGACGACGGCGCGGAGCATCCGGCCGCCGTCGAGGGGCAGGCCGGGGAGCAGGTTGAAGGCGGCGACCAGGAGGTTGGAGATCATGAGTCCGGCGAGCAGCACACCGGGCACGGTGCCGGGCTCGACGGCGAGCATGGCGAGGTAGAAGACGCCCGCGAGGATCAGGGAGAGCAGCGGGCCGACGAAGGCCAGGACGAATTCGCGGCCGGGGGTCTCGCTCTCCTTCTCGATCTCGGAGACGCCGCCGAAGAACTGGAGCTGGATGCGGCGCACGGGGAGCTTGAAGCGCAGGGCCGCGACCGTGTGGGCGAGCTCGTGGACGAGCACGGAGGCGTAGAAGGCGACGGCGAAGAACAGGGCGACCAGGTAGCGGACGCCGCCGAGCTCGGGCAGGACGCGGTCGAGCTGGCCGCCGAAGACCCAGGTGATCAGCGCGGCGACGAGGAACCAGCTGGGGGCGACGTAAACGGGCACGCCGAAGGGGCGGCCCATGAGGATCCCGCCGCCCGTCTCCGGCGGGCGCTGCGGCTTGCGGTCCCCGGGCCCGGCCCCGTGGCCGGCGCCCCCCGCGCCGGAATGGCCCTGCCCGCTGTCGTCCACGGTGTCCCCTCGTCCCGTCCGGCCCTGGTCCGGAGCCGGTGTGTTCTCCCGATCATGCAGTGTGATGGGGCTTACCGTCGATGGTATGCGGCCGACTGTCGGTGACGGGCCGTAGGGTCTGTGTCATGGATACCGCCTCCGAGAACCCCGCCGGGCGGGCCGGCGCCGCCCGGCCGGCCTCGCTGTCGCCGTCCCGTGCGGCCGATTTCATGCAGTGCCCGCTGCTCTACCGCTTCCGGGTGATCGACCGGCTGCCGGAGAAGCCCAGCTCGGCCGCCACCCGGGGCACGGTGGTGCACGCGGTGCTGGAGCGGCTCTTCGACGCCCCGGCGGCCGAGCGCACGGTCCCCCGGGCCCGGGATCTGGTGCCGGGCGAGTGGGAGCGGCTGCTGGCGGCGAAGCCGGAGCTGGCGGAGCTGTTCCTGCGGGAGGACGGCTCGCACGACGCGGACCGGCTGGGTACGTGGCTGGCGGACGCGGAGCGGCTGGTCGAGCGCTGGTTCACGCTGGAGGACCCGACGCGGCTGGAGCCGGCCGAGCGGGAGCTGTTCGTGGAGACGGTGCTGGAGGACGCGGGGCCGTCGGGCCTGAAGCTGCGCGGCATCGTCGACCGGGTGGACGTGACGCCGGCCGGTGATGTGCGGATCGTGGACTACAAGACGGGCAAGGCCCCGGCCCCGCGGTTCCGGGAGACGCCGCTGTTCCAGATGATGTTCTACGCCCTGGTGATCTGGCGGCTGCGCGGGCGGATCCCGCGCCGGCTCCAGCTGGTCTACCTGGGCAGCGGCGATGTGCTGACGTACGACCCGGTGGAGGCGGAGCTGCTGGCGGTGGAGCGCAAGCTGCGCGCCCTGTGGGAGGCGATCTCGCTGGCCACGGAGACGGGCGACTGGCGGCCGCGGCCCACCAAGCTGTGCGGCTGGTGCGACCACCAGGCGGTGTGCCCGGAGTTCGGCGGCACTCCCCCGCCGTATCCGCTGCCCGTCGTCCCGGCACCGCGGGCGGCGGAGGGCGATGGTCCCGCTGCCCCGGCGGACAGTGCTCAGGGCAGAATGGACGAGGTCTAACGAAGGAGTGTTCCTGTGGCGATCCGCGTCCTATTGGTCGACGACCAGCCGCTGCTGCGCACCGGCTTCCGCATGATCCTGGAGGCCGAGCAGGACCTCGCGGTCGTCGGGGAGGCCGGGGACGGTCTGCAGGCGCTGGAGCAGGTGCGGGCGCTTCAGCCCGATGTGGTGCTGATGGACATCCGGATGCCCCGTATGGACGGTGTCGAGGCCACCCGGCAGATCACCGGTCCCGAGCGGAACGGCCCGGCGAAGGTGCTGGTGCTGACCACGTTCGATCTGGACGAGTACGTGGTGGAGGCGCTGCGGGCGGGGGCCAGCGGCTTCCTGCTGAAGGACGCGCCCGCCCATGAGCTCGTCCAGGCGATCCGGGTGGTGGCGGGCGGCGAGGCCATGCTGGCGCCGAGCATCACGCGCCGGCTGCTGGACAAGTACGCCGGGCATCTGCCGTCGGGCGAGGAGCCGCTGCCGGACACCCTCCACACGCTGACGGACCGCGAGGTCGAGGTCCTGAAGCTGGTGGCCCGGGGGCTGTCGAACGCGGAGATCGCCGCGGATCTGTTCGTCAGCGAGACGACGGTCAAGACGCATGTGGGCCATGTGCTGACGAAGCTGGGCCTGCGCGACCGGGTGCAGGCCGCGGTCTACGCCTACGAGAGCGGTCTGGTGCGCCCCGGCGCCCAGTGAGCGCGGCGGCCCGCCCCGGTGAACGCGGCGGCCGCCCTGCGAGGCATACGGAAGCGCCCCGGTGCACGATCCTCTCGTGCACCGGGGCGCTTCGTTTGCGCGTGGGGCGGGTCAGCCCTTGCCGCCCTTGCTGATCTCCCAGAAACGGAAGACGGTCGAGGAGTCGAGGGTCCACTGGAGACCGGAGATCCGCTCGTTGGCGACGGCGTACTGCTTGCCCTGCCACAGCGGGAGGACGGGGACGTCCTGGGCCACGGCGTTCTGGAGCTTGGTGAAGTCGCTGACGGTCGCCGCGCGGCTGCCCTGGGCGGCGGTGGCCGGCAGGATGCCGGAGATGTCCTTCGACTGGTAGTTGTTGGCGAGGACGTTGTCGTCGCCGAAGAACGGCGCGGTGAAGTTGTCGGGGTCCGGGTAGTCGGGGATCCAGCCCTTGACGTAGACGCCGTACTTGCCGGCCGCGATGTCCTTCTCGTACTGCTCGAAGGGCACGCTCTGGACGTCCGCCTCGAACAACCCGCTGGCGTTCAGCTGGTTGGCGATCTCCTTGAACTCGGCCACGGTGCCCGGGCCGTAACGGACCGGGGTGGCCCACAGGGTGAGCTTCACCTTGCCGCTCACGCCCGCGGAGGCCAGGGCCGCCTTGGCCTTCTCGGGCTGCGGGCGGTCGCCGTAGACGTCGAAGAACGGCGTCTTGTGGCCGGTGATGCCGCTGGGGACGACCGAGTACAGCGGCTCCGCGGTGCGCTTGTAGACGTCGCGGACGAGGGCGCTGCGGTCGACGAGATAGGCGATGGCCTTGCGCACGCCGACCTTGCCGACCACCGGGTCCTTGGTGTTGAAGACCAGGTGCTGGACCTCGGCGCTGTTGCCCTCGACGACCTTGACCGCGCCCTTCTCGCCGGAGGTGGCCTCGAGGTCGGCGAGGTCCTTCGTGGCGAGGCCTCGGTAGGCGAGGTCGATGTCGCCCTTCTGGACGGCGGACTTCAGCTCGTCCTGCTCGCCGTGGAAGAACTTGATGGTCATGCCGCTGTTCTGGACGACGGCGGGGCCCTTGTAGGAGCCGTTGACCTTGAAGACGGCCTTGGACTTGTCGTAGGAGTCCAGCTTGTAGACACCGGAGCCCACGGCCTTGCCGTCGGTGCGGAGCTTGTCCGCCGGGTACTCCTTGTGGTCCACGATCGAGCCGGCGCCGGAGGCTATCTTCAGCGGGAAGGTGGCGTCGGGGCGCTTGAGCTGGAAGACCACGGTCGACTTGTCCGGCGTCTTGACCTCCTTGATGGAGGAGAGCATCGAGGACGCCGGACCGTCCTTGTCGTTGATCTTCAGCGTGCGGCGGAAGGAGAAGGCGACGTCCTCGGAGGTGAGGTCGTCACCGTTGCTGAACTTCAGCCCGTCCTGGAGCTCGCACTGGTAGACGGTGCTGTTCTGGTCCTTGAACTTGCAGCTCTTGGCGGCGTCCGGCTCGGGCGTGGTGCCGCCCTTGGGGAAGCTCATCAGCGACTGGAAGACGTTGTTGAAGAGCAGCCAGGTGCCGGGGTCGTAACCGGAGGCCGGGTCGGTGGTCGTCACCTCGTCCGACATCCCCATGACCACCGACTCCCCGGTGCCGGCCGCCGTGCCGTCGTCCGAACCGCACCCGCTCAGCAGGGCGGCGGCAAGCCCCGCGCCAAGCGGGGCGGCGAGCCACTGGTCACGTTTCCTCACGTGCGCATTCCTCACAGTTCTTGGTTCGCTGACGGGATGTCTTGAGCAGTAACGCGTTCTGTGGAGCAGGTGGAGCTGGTGAAACAGGTGGTGCGTTGGAGCTGTCGGTAATCCGGTGAGACTCCCCGGTGCCCGGCGTTACACGCCGCGCCCGAGCTCCCACGGCTGGAGTTCGGCGGCCGCGTTGAGGGCCCACTCCGCGCCGGTGATCTTGTCCCCGGCCGCGACGTACTGCTTGCCCTGCCAGAGCGGGAGCACCGGGACGTCGTCGGCGACGATGTCCTGGGCCTGCTGGAAGAACCGCGCGGCCGCGTCACGCTGCGAGGACAGCCGGGACTGCGGGATCAGCTCGTTGATGATCTTCGGGTTCTTGTAGGGGGACCCGAGGAAGTTGTCCTTGCCCACGAACGGGTCGACGAAGTTGTCCGGGTCCGGGAAGTCGGGGAACCAGCCGATGCCGTAGACGGCGTACTTGCCCTTGGCGGCCTCGGGGCGGAAGTCCGCCCACTTCACGCCCTGGAGCTTGACGTCGAACAGGCCGCTGGTGTTGAGCTGCTTCTGGAGCGACTTGAAGGACTTCTCGGTGGCCTCGCCGTAGTGGTCCGTGGCGTAGGTGAGGACGAGCGGCACCGCCGAGGTGACGTTGGCGCCGCGCAGGATGGCCTTGGCCTTCTCCACGCTGGGCTCGCCGTACTTGTTGGAGAAGGAGTTCTGGTGGCCGGCGACGCCGGAGGGCACGATCGAGTACAACGGCTCGTTCGTCCGGTGGTAGTCGTCGCGGGTCAGCGCCTGGCGGTCGACGAGCTGGGCCATGGCCTGGCGGACGGCCTTGTTCTTGACCGTCGAGTCGTCGGTGTTGAAGGCCAGGAAGCTGGTCTCGGCGCCGGGGGACTCGTGCAGCCGGACGCCCTTGTCGGCGGCGGTGCGCAGGCGGTCGATCTGCTCGGGCAGCAGGGCCCGGTTGATCACATCGATGTCGCCGTCCTTGAGCGCCTTCTCCATCGACGCGGAGTCGTCGAAGAAGCGCATCTCGACCTTGTCGTTCTGCAGCTTCAGCGGGCCCTGGTAGTCGTCGTTCCGCGTGAAGGTGACCTTGGTGACGCGGTCGTCCTTGACCTCGGTCTTGATCGCGTACGGGCCGGAGCCGACCACCTTGAAGCCGTCGTCCAGCTTGTCCTTGGCGTAGGACTCGCTGTCGACGATGGCCGCGGCGGGGGTGGAAATCTTCTGCGGGAAGGTGGCGTCCGGCGTCTTGAGGTGGAAGACGACCTCTAGCTCGCCGGGGGTCTCGACCTTGTCGATGTTGCTCAGCAGGGAGACCGGGCCGTTCTCGAAGTTGATCGCCCGGGCGCGGTCGATGGAGAACTTGACGTCCTCGGCGGTGAGCGCGTGCCCGTTGGTGAACTTCAGGCCCTTGCGCAGCGTGCAGCGGAACTGCTCGTTGTTGCGGTCCCCGAACGAGCACCTCTCGGCGGCGTCGGCGACCGGCCCGGCGCCCGAGCGCGGCAGGCGCAGCAGCGTCTGGAAGCCGCTGTGGAGGACGTTCCACACACCGACGTCGTACGCGGCGGCCGGGTCGAAGGGCGCGGGCGCGTCGGTGGTCTGCTCGAACCGGTCGGTGGTGCCGATGACGATGGCCTTGTTCCCGCCGGATCCCGCGCTCCCGCCGCAGGCGACGAGTACGGGTGCCAGCAGGCCCGCCACGGTGGGCAGGACCAACGTCTTGCGGTTCATTGTCTGGGGTTCTCCCTGTGGTGCGTTCGGTTGCCCGGACCCTACCGATACCGGATGGGCGGTCATACGGGCAGCCGTGAAGTTCTCGCGAAGAGATTAGTGCGGATGGCCACTGCCGCCGGAACACGATGAAGTCGATGCGATATCACACCGTGATAACGAGAGACGGATGTCCGATATCCGGACGCCGGAACGATTCCGGCACGGGATGATCAATCCGGACACAAGGGTGCGCTTCAGCTCGCACAGAGGCCCTTCCGAGGGCATGCGGAACCCCTCGGAGGGGCTCAGTCCGGTGACCAACGTCACTTCCGGATCGACTTCGGCAGCCGGGTGAATTCGGCCAGCGTATTCGTCACGGAAAACAATCGTTCAAGCGCCCAGAGTTTCTTCACCCGCGAACGGGCCTTGAACGATCCGCGTTCAGACCGTGATCAAACCGCGCAGAAAAGAGAGATCCACTTCTTCCAGGGAGCCCACGACCGTACGGCCCGCGGCGGCCGGGATCGATGCCACCGAGGGCACCGCCACCACCCGGCAGCCCGCCGCCTCGGCGGCGGTCACGCCCGTCATGGTGTCCTCCACCACCGCGCAGCGCGCCGGCTCGGCCCCCAGCCGCGCGGCGGCCAGCAGATACGGGTCCGGGTGCGGCTTGGTGCGCGCCAGCTCGTCGCCGGCGACGGTCAGGGTGAAGTGCTCCGGGCCCAGGCTGTGGAGCACCCGGTCGATGATCTCCCGGTGGGAGGCCGAGACCAGGGCCGTCGGCACCCGGTGGGCGGCCAGCTCGGCGAGCAGCCGCCGGGCGCCCGGCATCAGCGGCACGCCCTGCCCGATCATCTGGGCGAAGCGCGTGTTCAGCAGCGCGCTGAGCTCGGCGAGGGCGATCTTCGCGCCCGTCGCCTTGATCAGGAAGGAGGCGCTGCGCGTCATCGGGCCGCCGACGACCACCTCGCGCCACTCCTCCAGCAACTGGTGGCCGAGCTCGGCGAAGACCGCCGACTCCACCTCCCACCAGAAGCCCTCGGTGTCGACCAGCGTGCCGTCCATGTCGAGCAGGACCGCCTGCAGGGCCGATGGCGCCGAGCGCGTGTCGACCGCGGGAACGCTGCTGGTCATCCGCACACCTCCTGGGGGACGAGAAGGCCGGCCCCCCACCCTCCTCGGGTGGCGAACCGGCCTTCACCGGGCAGACAAGTGTACGGCGGATCATTACGGCGCGTCGCGTCAATAACCCGCGAATTCCTTCGTCGGCCGGGCCTCACGGGCCCGGGAACGGGCGGTGCGCCCCGCCGGGGCCCTGGGCCTCAGCCGTCGCCCTCCGCACCGTCGGTGCCCTCCTCGGGGGCCCCGGCGGCCCCGCCCTCCTCGTCCTTGGCCGAGTCCTTGGCCGGGTCCTTGGCCGAGGGGCGCGGCGGCCGGGTCCGGCCGCTGGCGGTGTCCCGGAGGTACGAGGCGTCCCGGCCGCCCTCGGTGAGCCCCGGCTCGGCCGCGACCCCGCCCACCTGGCCGGGCCCCGGCTGGCCGTCGCGGCGGCGCAGATAGCGCTCGAACTCCCGGGCGATGGCCTCTCCGGAGGCCTCCGGCAGTTCGGCGGTGTCCCGCGCCTCCTCCAGGGACTGGACGTACTCGGCGACCTCGCTGTCCTCGGCCGCCAGCTGGTCGACGCCCAGCTGCCAGGCGCGGGCGTCCTCCGGCAGCTCGCCCTGCGGCACCCGCAGGGCGATCAGGTCCTCCAGGCGGTTGAGGAGCGCCAGGGTGGCCTTGGGGTTGGGCGGCTGGGAGACGTAGTGCGGCACGGCCGCCCAGAGGCTGACCGCGGGGACGCCCGCGTGGGCGCACGCCTCCTGGAGGACGCCGACGATCCCGGTCGGGCCCTCGTAGCGGGACTCCTCCAGATCCAGGGTGCGGGCCAGGTCCGGGTCGGAGGTGACCCCGCTGACCGGTACCGGCCGGGTGTGCGGGGTGTCGCCGAGCAGCGAGCCCAGGATCACCACCATCTCCACGCCCAGCTCGTGGGCGAAGCCCAGGATCTCGTTGCAGAAGGACCGCCAGCGCATGCTCGGCTCGATGCCGCGCACCAGCACGAGATCGCGCGGGGCGCCACCGGAGGCGCGCACCACGGACAGCCGCGTGGTCGGCCAGGTGATCTTACGGATGCCCCCGTCCAGCCAGATCGTGGGCCGGTTGACCTGGAAGTCGTAGTAGTCCTCGGCGTCGAGCGCCGCGAAGACCTCGCCCTTCCACTCCCGGTCCAGGTGCGCCACCGCACTGGATGCGGCGTCACCGGCGTCGTTCCAGCCCTCGAAGGCACAGATCATGACCGGGTCGATCAGCTCGGGAACCCCCTCAAGCTCGATCACCCAGCGCCTCCTTCCGACCGGGGCCCACGGGCGCCGCCCGTGCCACCGCCGGTTGCCGTTCCGTGCAGTTGCGTTCGTCTTGCGTGTGCCCCAAGCCTACGACTTCGGCGGCCCCCCTTCGCAGCCCCCAAGGGGGAGGGACTTTCAGCCACGTGCTCCCCATCCGGCCCGGTAGGCGTGCCAGTCGGCGTCGGTGGCCGCGAAGTCCACGTACAGCGCCAGCCCGAAGTTCCGCCGGCGGTGGTCCTCGCGGCCGAGCCCCAGCCGGGCGCCGCGCACTGCGGCCGCGGCGGTCTCGGCCCGGCTCTGATGGCCCAGGTTGTCCGTGTGGTAGAAGGGCACGCCCATCAGCAGGTCCGTGCCGGCCGGGGTGGCCTGGAGGGCGAGCCTGGTCTGCTGGGCGACATAGCCGCCGTAGAGGTTCTCCCAGGGCAGCGCGGTGTCGTAGGACATGACGGCGATCTGGTCGACCCGGCGGGCGACGTTGCCGAAATAGCTCTGTGTCCACCACTTGGGGCTGCCGAACGCGCCCGACGCGGAGTGCATGGAGGGCAGCGGGTCGATCTGCTGGGCGGCGACGGACAGCGGTCCGCCCTCCGAACGCACCGCCGGGCGCAGGGAGTCCAGCAGGGTGAGGAAGTCGCGGTCGCCGGTGCGCACGGGTTCGACGTCCAGGTGGACGCCCTGGAATCCGGCCCGCATCACCTGCCGGGCGCTGGCGACGACGGCGTCGCGTGCGGCCGGCGAGCCCAGCCACAGGCCGCCGCCCTCGCCCTGGCGGACCAGCTTGTTCCCCAGCCACGCCTGGACCCGGACGCCGGGCAGTTCCCGGTGGACGGCGTTCAGCAGCCAGCCTGCGTTGCGGTACGCCGAGGCGGGCAGGGTGCCGTCGTGCTCCAGCGGTCCGGCGTGGACGTACAGGTCGCGGATGCCGGTCCCGGCGACCTTGCGGCGGAGCCCGGCGAGGTCGGCGTCGCCCTTGCGGCCGTCGATCCAGGCGTGGCCGAGCCAGAGGGCGTCCTTGCCCCGGGTGACGGCGTCGTCGGCGGGCGCCCCGGCGTACGAGGCGCGCAGCGCGCTGCCGGCCGCGACGACCGGTACGAGGACGAGCAGGGCCAGCCCCAGCGCCACCCGCACGGCGACGCGGCGCCATCGCGGCCCGCGTCGCGCGGTGGTCTTCTTCGTGGCCGGAACGGCCTGTTCCATCGCTGCCCTGTTCATGGTGTTCGTCCCCCTCTTCCCTCCTGGGGACGTCCGGGGGCGGGCGGCGGTTGCCCGTTTCCGCGCATGCGTCGCGCATACGTACGGAAACGGGGAAACGCGGGAACGGGGAGCGGTGCCGGGCACCGCTCCCCGTTCCGGGGTGTGTTCGCGTCAGCGCTTGTCGCCCAGCATGTCCTTGACCTTGGCGCGGACGTCCTCGTTGTCCAGGCCGCGGATGGTCAGGGTGGTGCGGCGGCGCAGCACGTCGTCGACCGTCTCGGCCCACTCGTGGTCGCGGGCGTAGACGACCTGCGCCCAGATCTCCGGGCCGTCCTCGTGGATCCGCTCGCCGAGCTCGGGGTTCTCGTTGACCAGGCGGGCGATGTCGAAGGACAGCGAGCCGTAGTGGGTGGCGAGGTGACGGGCGGTCAGCGGGTCCATGCGGCTGCCGGGCTCGCGGTCCACGAGCAGGCGGTGGGCGACCGCGTTGGGGTTGGCGACACCCGGCAGCGGGGTGCGGCGGACCAGGCTGGAGACGGGCTCCATGTCCTCGGTCAGCGGGCTGCCCGGGACCTTGGCCAGCTTGGCCATGACCGTACGGCCGATGTGGCGGTAGGTGGTCCACTTGCCGCCGGCGACGGAGAGCATGCCGCCCTTGCCCTCGGAGACGACCGTCTCGCGCTTGGCCTGGGACACGTCGCCCGGGCCGCCGGGCAGCACGCGCAGACCGGCGAAGGCGTACGTCATCAGGTCGCGGTCGAGGTCGGCGTCCTGGATGGAGAACGCGGCCTCGTCGAGGATCTGCTGGATGTCCTCCTCGGTGGCGCGCACGTCCGCCGGGTCGCCCTCGTACTGGGTGTCGGTGGTGCCCAGCAGCAGCTGGTCCTCCCACGGCAGGGCGAAGGTGATGCGGTACTTGTCGATCGGGGTGGCCATGGCGGCCTTCCACGGCGACTTGCGCTTCATCACGATGTGCGCGCCCTTGGAGAGGCGGATCGACGGCGCGGCGCCCTTGTCTTCCAGCTTCCGCAGGTGGTCCACCCACGGGCCGGTGGCGTTGAGGACGACGCGCGCGTCGATGCCGAACTCCGTGCCGTCGACACGGTCCTTGAGCTCCGCGCCGGTCACCTTGCCGTGGGTGAAGCGCAGGCCGGTGACCTCGGCGTGGTTGAGGACGACCGCGCCGGACTCGACGGCCGCGCGGACCGTCATGACGGCGACCCGGGAGTCGTTCATCTGGTGGTCGTAGTAGACCGCCACGGCCTTGAGGTTGTCCGTGCGCAGACCGGGGTTGTCGGCCTTGGCCTTGGCCGGGGTGATGACCTTGCCGACGCCGTCGCCGAAGGCGGACAGCGCCGAGTAGGCGAACACACCGGCGCCGAGCTTGGCCGCGCCCACCGGGCCGCCCTTGTAGACGGGCAGGTAGAAGGTGAGCGGGTTGACCAGGTGCGGGGCCACGTCCTTGGCCAGCACCCGGCGCTCGTGGTGGTTCTCCGCGACGAGCTTGACCGCGCCGGTCTGGAGGTAGCGCAGACCGCCGTGGACGAGCTTGGAGGACGCGGAGGAGGTGGCGCCGGCGAAGTCACCGGCGTCCACCATCGCGACCCGCAGTCCGGACTGCGCGGCGTGCCAGGCCACCGAGGTGCCCAGGATGCCGCCACCGATCACCAGGAGGTCGTATGTCGCCTTGGACAGTCTCTCCCGGGTCTCGGCTCGGCCCGGGTTGGCACCGGCAGCCGGGTGCGTTCCCAGGGTCGGAACGCTCTGCGGGGTTGTCATGATTACTCCTCGTCCTCGATCCAGCCCATGGTCCGCTCGACGGCCTTGAGCCAGCTCTTGTACTCGCGGTCACGCGTGTCCGCGTCCATGCGGGGGGTCCACTCGGCGGCCCGGCGCCAGTTGGCGCGCAGTGCGTCGGTGTCCGGCCAGAAACCGACGGCCAGGCCGGCGGCGTAGGCCGCGCCGAGGCAGGTGGTCTCGGCGACCATCGGGCGCACCACAGGGGCGTCCAGGAAGTCCGAGAGCGTCTGCATCAGCAAGTTGTTGGAGGTCATGCCGCCGTCGACCTTGAGCGCGGTCAGCTCGACGCCGGAGTCCTTGGTCATGGCGTCGGTGATCTCGCGGGTCTGCCAGGCGGTGGCCTCGAGCACGGCGCGGGCGATGTGCGCCTTGGTGACGTAGCGGGTCAGGCCCGCGATGACACCGCGCGCGTCGGAGCGCCAGTAGGGGGCGAACAGGCCGGAGAAGGCCGGCACGAAGTAGGCGCCGCCGTTGTCCTCGACGGAGCTGGCGAGCGTCTCGATCTCGGCCGCGCTCTTGATGAGGCCCATCTGGTCGCGCATCCACTGCACGAGGGAGCCGGTGACGGCGATGGAGCCCTCGAGGGCGTAGACCGGCTTCTGCTCGCCGATGCGGTAGCCGACGGTGGTCAGCAGGCCGTTGTAGGACTGGACGGGCTCGTCACCGGTGTTCATCAGCATGAAGGTGCCGGTGCCGTAGGTGGACTTGGCCTCGCCCTGCTCGAAGCAGGTCTGGCCGAAGAGGGCCGCCTGCTGGTCGCCGAGCGCGGAGGCGACGGGGACGCCGGCGAGGGCGCCGCCCTTGGCGGTGCCGTAGACCTCGGCGGAGGAGCGGATCTCCGGCAGCACGGCGGCCGGGATCTCCATGGAGGCGAGGATGCGCTCGTCCCACTCCAGCTTGCGGAGGTTCATCAGCATGGTGCGGGAGGCGTTGGTGACGTCCGTGACGTGGACACCGCCCTCGGCACCGCCGGTGAGGTTCCAGATGACCCAGGAGTCCATGGTGCCGAAGAGGATCTCGCCGCGCTCGGCGCGCTCGCGCAGGCCCTCGACGTTGTCCAGCAGCCAGCGGACCTTGGGGCCGGAGAAGTAGGAGGCCAGCGGGAGGCCCGTCTCACGGCGGAAGCGGTCCTGGCCGACGTTGCGGCCGAGCTCCTTGCAGAGGGCGTCGGTGCGGGTGTCCTGCCAGACGATGGCGTTGTAGACCGGCTCACCGGTGTTCTTGTCCCACAGCAGCGTGGTCTCACGCTGGTTGGTGATGCCGATGGCCTTGACGTCGGCGGCGGTGATGCCCGCCTTCTCGACGGCGCCCGCGACGACCTCCTGGACGTTGGTCCAGATCTCCTTGGCGTCGTGCTCGACCCAGCCCGGCTTGGGGAAGATCTGCTCGTGCTCCTTCTGGTCGACGGAGACGATGCGTCCGTCGCGGTCGAAGACGATGCAGCGGGACGAGGTGGTGCCCTGGTCGATCGCGGCGATGAAGGGACCCTGGGCGTGGGTGCCGGTGGTCTCGGTCATTGGGGGTGTGCTCCTGAAGTCGGAAGGGTCTCGGCGAGTGCTGCTCAGAACGCGATCTTGTGGATGCCCGCGGCGAGGGCGGCGCCGATGATCGGGCCGACCACCGGGACCCAGGCGTAGCTCCAGTCCGAGCCGCCCTTGTTGGGCAGCGGGAGCAGCGCGTGCACGATGCGCGGGCCGAGGTCGCGGGCGGGGTTGATGGCGTAGCCGGTCGGGCCACCGAGCGAGAGACCGATGCCGACGACGACCAGGGCCACCATCAGGGTGCCCGTGCCGCTGACGGCCAGGCCCTTGGTCAGGCCCATGGTCAGGATGAACAGCACCAGCACCATCGTGGCGATGATCTCGGTCAGCAGGTTCTGCACCGCGTTGCGGACCTCGGGACCGGTGGAGAAGATGCCCAGCACCGGGCCGGCCTGCGGCTCGGCGGTCTGGTCGACCATGCCCTCGTGGGGGTTGAGGGACTTGACGATCTCCGGGTCGGTCAGGTGCGCCTGGAACTGGCCGTAGTAGGCGAGCCACACCAGCGTGGCACCGGTCATCGCGCCCAGCAGCTGGGAGCCGATGTACAGCGGTACGTCGCTCCAGTCGACCGCGCCGTCGAAGGCGAGGCCGAGGGTGACGGCCGGGTTGAGGTGCGCACCGGACTTGGCGCCGATGTAGGCGCCGGCCAGTACGGCGAAGCCCCAGCCGAACGTGATGGCCAGCCAGCCGGCGTTCTGCGCCTTGGAACGCTTCAGAGTGACGGCGGCGCATACGCCGCCGCCGAGCAGAATCAGCACTGCGGTACCGATGAACTCACCGGTGAAGATGTCGGAGCTGGACACCCGCGACTCCTTTGTCCTTCGTCCAGGGGAAGACGAACCGCGGGTTTCCGGCGGTCCGAGCCCTCCGTGAGGGCGGCGATCGGTCCCATGGCACTGCACACCATAGCGAATATTGTCGGTAGGTGTTCGACAATGCCGACCGATGCACGGCAGTTTTCTGCACGGTTAAGGGCACGTCAAGGGTTCTGTGACCGGAAACTCTCGGCCAACTGGCCGTAAATTTACGTTCGGATACCGACCGGTAACGACCCGGTCTCAGCGGCTCCGAAGAGCCGCTTCCCAAACGCTTTTGCGAACCGGACGGACCGTTTTCCCAGGGCCGCGAACGCGGGTGCGGCCCTTTCGGAAAAGCGATCCTCAGAAGCGGCCGGCGCCGAGATCGCGGGAGACGGCGCGGGCGCAGTCGCGCACCGCCGCGACCAGCCGGGCCTGGAGCTCGCCCGCCTCGCAGACGCGCTCGACGGCGCCCATGATGCCCACCGCGCCGACCGGCATCCGGCGCCGGTCGTGGATGGGGGCCGCGAGCGAGGCCACGCCCGCCCAGGTCTCCTCGACGTCCGACGCCCAGCCGCGCGCCCGGGTCAGGTCCAGCACGCCCTCCAGATCGGGCATGGCCGTCACCGTCCGCGGGGTGAACGCCTGGCGCTCGGCGTCGGCGACCTCGGCGTGCGCCACCGGGTCGTAGGCGCACAGCACCTTGCCCAGCGCCGTGCTGTGCAGCGGCTGCATCGCGCCGACCTCCAGTACCTGGCGGCTGTCGTCGGGCCGGAAGACATGGTGGATGATCAGGACGCCCTGCTGGTGGAGCACGCCGAGATAGACGCTCTCGCCGCTGGAGCGGGCCAGGTCGTCCGCCCAGACCAGGGCGCGGGCCCGCAGTTCGTGGACGTCCAGGTAGCTGTTGCCCAGCCGCAGCAGCTCGGCGCCGAGCTGGTAGCGCCCCGAGGCGGGGTCCTGCTCGACGAACCCCTCCTGCTGGAGGGTGCGCAGGATGCCGTGGGCGGTGCCCTTCGCCAGGCCCAGCGCGGAGGCCACGTCGGACAGGCCGAGCCGTCGCTCACCGCCCGCGAGCAACCGCAGCATCGCCGCCGCCCGCTCCAGTGACTGGATGGTCCGTGCCATCGAGCACCCTCCTTACACACCCGCGCCGCCCGGCTGTATCCGTTTGTATCCGTTCGGCAATGCTGAACACTATCGGCCGATGCCGACCAGGGGATACCCGACAGCAGGCCAGACCATGATCACCGAAAGGGCTCGTACGGCCGAATCCGGCCGCAGGACCCGGATCGGGCCGCCGGTCCACCGGATGGTCCAGACCGTGGACGCCCCTCGGCCTCCCGGCCCCCCGACGGCTACGCTTGCGGCGTGCGCCCTCTTCAGCGAGGGCGCAAAGCCGACAGCCGTCGCACACCCGGGAGCACATCCATGGCCTCGCTTACGCCATCGACCGTCCGTTCCGCCCGAATCGCGCAACTGCGCGAGGCCCTCGCCACCCGCGTGGTGGTGGCCGACGGGGCGATGGGAACGATGCTCCAGGCGCAGGACCCCAGCCTCGAGGACTTCCAGCAGCTCGAAGGCTGCAACGAGATCCTCAACGTCACCCGACCGGACATCGTGCGCTCGGTGCACGAGGCGTACTTCGCCGTCGGCGTGGACTGCGTGGAGACCAACACCTTCGGCGCCAACCACACGGCCATGGCCGAGTACGACGTCGCGGACCGCGTCCACGAACTGTCCGAGGCCGGCGCCCGCATCGCCCGCGAGGTGGCGGACGGGTTCGCCGCCGACGACGGCCGGCCGCGCTGGGTACTGGGCTCGATCGGCCCCGGCACCAAGCTGCCCACCCTCGGCCACATCGGCTACACCACGCTCCGCGACGGCTTCCAGGCCAACGCGGAGGGCCTGCTCGCCGGCGGCGCCGACGCCCTGATCGTCGAGACCACCCAGGACCTGCTGCAGACGAAGGCCTCGGTCCTGGGCGCCCGGCGCGCCATGGCGGCCACCGGCCTCGACGTGCCGCTGCTGTGCTCGATGGCCTTCGAGACGACCGGCACCATGCTCCTCGGCTCCGAGATCGGCGCCGCGCTGACCGCGCTGGAGCCGCTCGGCATCGACATGATCGGCCTGAACTGCTCGACCGGCCCCGCCGAGATGAGCGAGCACCTGCGCTATCTCACCCGCCACTCCCGCATCCCGCTGCTGTGCATGCCGAACGCGGGCCTGCCGATCCTCACCAAGGACGGCGCCCACTTCCCGCTCGGCCCGGAGGGCCTGGCCGACGCCCAGGAGAACTTCGTCCGCGACTACGGCCTGTCGCTCGTCGGCGGCTGCTGCGGCACCACCCCCGAGCACCTGCGCCAGGTCGTCGAACGCGTCCGCGGTGTCACGCCTCCCGAGCGCAGCCCCCGGCCCGAGCCCGGTGCCGCGTCCCTCTACCAGACGGTCCCCTTCCGTCAGGACACCTCGTACCTGGCCATCGGCGAGCGCACCAACGCCAACGGCTCCAAGAAGTTCCGCGAGGCCATGCTGGACGGCCGCTGGGACGACTGCGTGGAGATGGCCCGCGAGCAGATCCGCGAGGGCGCGCACATGCTCGACCTGTGCGTGGACTACGTCGGCCGCGACGGCGTCGCCGACATGATGGAGCTGGCCGGCCGCTTCGCCACCGCCTCCACCCTGCCGGTCGTGCTGGACTCCACCGAGGTCGACGTCATCGAGGCGGGCCTGGAGAAGCTCGGCGGCCGCGCGGTGATCAACTCCGTCAACTACGAGGACGGCGACGGCCCCGAGTCCCGCTTCGCCAAGGTCACCCGGCTCGCACGGGACCACGGAGCCGCCCTCATCGCGCTCACCATCGACGAGGAGGGCCAGGCCCGGACCGTCGAGAAGAAGGTCGAGATCGCCCAGCGGCTCATCGCCGACCTCACCGGCAACTGGGGCATCCTCGAGGACGACATCCTCATCGACTGCCTGACCTTCACCATCTGCACCGGCCAGGAGGAGTCCCGCAAGGACGGCATCGCCACCATCGAGGCCATCCGCGAGCTCAAGCGCCGCCACCCGGCCGTACAAACCACGCTCGGCCTGTCGAACATCTCCTTCGGCCTCAACCCGGCCGCCCGCATCCTGCTCAACTCCGTCTTCCTGGACGAGTGCGTGAAGGCGGGCCTGGACTCGGCGATCGTCCACGCGAGCAAGATCCTGCCCATCGCCCGCTTCGACGACGAGCAGGTCACCACCGCCCTCGACCTGATTTACGACCGGCGCGCCGAGGGCTACGACCCGCTGCAGAAGCTGATGGCGCTGTTCGAGGGCGCCACCGCCAAGTCCCTCAAGGCGGGCAAGGCCGAGGAGCTGGCCGCCCTGCCACTGGAGGAGCGGCTCCAGCGGCGCATCATCGACGGCGAGAAGAACGGCCTGGAGGCCGACCTCGACGAGGCCCTGGGGACCCGCAACGCCCTCGACATCGTCAACGAGACGCTGCTGGCCGGCATGAAGGTCGTCGGCGAGCTCTTCGGCTCCGGCCAGATGCAGCTGCCGTTCGTACTCCAGTCGGCCGAGGTGATGAAGGCGGCGGTGGCCCACCTCGAACCGCACATGGAGAAGTCCGACTCCGAGGGCAAGGGCACGATCGTCCTGGCCACGGTGCGCGGCGACGTCCACGACATCGGCAAGAACCTCGTCGACATCATCCTGTCCAACAACGGCTACAACGTCGTCAACCTGGGCATCAAGCAGCCGGTCTCGGCCATCGTCGAGGCCGCCGAGGAGCACCGCGCCGACGTCATCGGCATGTCCGGCCTGCTGGTGAAATCCACCGTGATCATGAAGGAGAACCTGGAGGAGCTCAACCAGCGCAAGCTGGCGGCCAGCTACCCGGTGATCCTCGGCGGGGCCGCGCTCACCCGCGCGTACGTCGAGCAGGACCTCCACGAGATCTACGAGGGCGAGGTCCGCTACGCCCGGGACGCCTTCGAGGGCCTGCGCCTGATGGACGCGCTCATCGCCGTCAAGCGCGGGGTGCCGGGCGCGACGCTGCCGGATCTCAAGCAGCGGCGCGTACCGAAGCGGACTGTGACATCAGCGGCTGGCGCCGCGGGGGCCGTGGCGGAGGTGAAGGAGCCCGAGGGCACCGTCCGCTCGGACGTGGCGGTGGACAACCGCATCCCCGAGCCGCCGTTCTGGGGCACGCGCGTCATCAAGGGCATCCCGCTGAAGGACTACGCGTCCTGGCTGGACGAGGGCGCGCTCTTCAAGGGCCAGTGGGGCCTGAAGCAGGCCCGCACGGGCGGCCCGACCTACGAGGAGCTGGTGGAGACCGAGGGCCGCCCCCGGCTGCGCGGCTGGCTGGACAAGCTCCACACGGAGAACCTGCTGGAGGCGGCCGTCGTCCACGGCTACTTCCCGTGCGTGAGCAAGGGCGACGACCTCATCCTCCTCCACGAGGACGGCACCGAGCGCACCCGCTTCACCTTCCCGCGCCAGCGCCGCGGCCGGCGCCTGTGCCTGGCGGACTACTTCCGCCCGGAGGAGAGCGGCGAGCGGGACGTGGTCGGCCTCCAGGTCGTCACGGTCGGTTCGCGGATCGGCGAGGCGACGGCGGAGCTCTTCGCGTCGGACTCCTACCGCGACTACCTGGAGCTCCACGGTCTGTCGGTGCAGCTGGCGGAGGCCCTGGCCGAGTACTGGCACGCGCGCGTCCGGGCGGAGCTGGGCTTCGGGGGCGAGGACCCGGACGACGTGGAGGGCATGTTCGACCTGAAGTACCGGGGCGCCCGCTTCTCCCTGGGCTACGGGGCGTGCCCCGACCTGGAGGACCGCGCGAAGATCGCGGCCCTGCTGGAGCCGGAGCGGATCGGGGTGCACCTGTCGGAGGAGTTCCAGCTGCACCCGGAGCAGTCGACGGACGCGATCGTCATCCACCACCCGGAGGCGAAGTACTTCAACGCGCGGTAGCGCGGTGGAGGGGCCGGGGGTCCGGGGGTTGCCCCCGGGTGAGCACAGCAACGCGCGGTAGGGGGAGCCTCTCAGACCTGGGGAGGACGCCGGGAGCGGCCGCACCTGCCTAACGTGACGATCATGTCGATGATCACTACACGCAGGTCGCTCCTGGCGGCCGCGCTGCTCACCGCCGTCGCCGTACCGCAGATACCGTCCGCCGCCGTCGCGGCGTCCCGTCCCGCCTCCGCCCCCGCCGGCGAGGTCCCCGCACCGGCGACGCGCGCGCCGATCGGTACGAAGACGCTTCACCTGGTGGACGCTTCGCGCCCCGACCCGTGGAATCCGGCCGCGGGTCACCGTGAGCTCATGGTGTCGCTGTGGTACCCGGCGCTGCCTTCTGCCGGGCCCAAGGCCCCCTACGTTTCGAAGGAGTTGTCGAAGAAGGTCCTCGGCAGCGAGGCCGCCGCCGCTGTACGGACCCATGCGACCCTCAACGCGCCGCTCGCCCCGAAGGCGCGGCCGCTCGTCGTGCTGTCCCCCGGCTTCGGAATGAGCCGCTTCACACTCACCGCGCTGGGCGAGGACTTGGCCTCGCGCGGGTACGCCGTGGCCGCGGTCGACCACACGTACGAGGCCCCGGTGCAGTTCCCCGACGGCCGTATCGAGGACTGCCTGCTGTGCGGGAAGCCGGACGCGGGTGCCGTGATATCCAACCGCGCCAAGGACATCTCCTTCGTCCTCGACCGTCTGACGGCCCCCGGCAGCCCGCTGCGCGTCGACCGTGACCGCATCGGCGTGGCCGGTCACTCGATCGGCGGGGCGAGCGCCGTGGAGGTCGCGCGCACCGACCGGCGGGTGAAGGCCGCGGTGAACATGGACGGCAACTTCTTCACCGAGCCGTCCACCGACCTGAAGCGCCCGGTCCTGCTGCTGGGCGCCCAGCGGGCCGGCGACACGGAGAACCGGGACGACTGGGAGCGGACCTGGCGGCACCTGACCGGCTGGAAGCGCTGGCTCGACGTCGGCCAGGGCGGCCACCTCACCTTCACGGACGCCCCTTGGCTGGTGGAGCGCTTCGGCATGCCGTCGACCGTCCCGCCGGAGGCCGTTCCCGGTTCCTTCGGCACCCTGAAGGCGGACCGGTCGACGGCCCTCACGCGGGCGTACATGAACGCCTTCTTCGACCGTCACCTGCGCGGCATGCCGAGCCCGCTGCTGGAGCGGCCGTCGGCGGCCTACCCCGAGGTGTCGTTCCTCAAGTAGCTCACTCCCCCGGGCCGAACCAGCGGGTGAGCGCCGCGCGGAGCGATTCGCCGCCGTCGCCGCCCGCCGGGCCCGCCCAGCACACGTGCCCGTCCGGCCGGACCAGCGCCGCCTCGGCGCCGTCGACTCCCTCGGGCGCCGGCCCCGCGTCGACGCGCCCGGCCCACCCCCGCGCCGTCCCGCCGTCGGGCCCGAGCAGGGCACCTCGCCCCGCCGCCAGACGGACGGGCAGCCGCGCGCCCAGCAGCGGGTGCCCGGGCGCGTCCGGCATGTCGTAGCGGATGTCGATGCCGGAGATCATTCCGGCGATCCGCCGGTTCGCCTCGGGCATCGCGAGGACGTCGCCGAGGATGCCGCGCAGGGCGCGCACGTCGTCGTCCGGCATCATCAGGACGCCCTGGGCCCGGGTGTTCGCCAGGACGCCCGCGCCCACGGGGTGCCGTTCGGAGTGGTAGGTGTCCAGGAGCCGTTCGGGCATCCGGCCCTGGACGACCGCGGCGAGCTTCCAGCCGAGGTTGAAGGCGTCCTGCACGCCCAGGTTCATGCCCTGGCCGCCCGCCGGGAGGTGGACGTGCGCGGCGTCGCCGGCCAGCATGACCCGGCCGGTGACATAGCGCTCGGCCTGCCGGG
Source organism: Streptomyces hesseae (assembly GCF_031845785.1). Lineage (NCBI taxonomy): Bacteria > Bacillati > Actinomycetota > Actinomycetes > Kitasatosporales > Streptomycetaceae > Streptomyces > Streptomyces hesseae. The sequence continues at coordinate 138,271 of NZ_JAVRFI010000012.1, read as the reverse complement.
CGGCGTCGGTGAACCGCGACGCCCAGCGCACCTCGAGGAGTTGGGGCCGGAAGCGCTTCGCGGTCGCCAGCGCCGCCCGGACCTCGTCGTCGGGGACCGGGTCGTCCCGGTCGTGCTTCTGCTGCTCCGGGCCCGCGAAGAGGAAGCGGTGGACGCCGTCGCCGAGCGGGATCAGGAACACGTCGTCGTCGTGCTCGTCGGGGTTCGGCAGCCTCCAGTCGGTGGGGAGCGCGCTGTCCTCGGCGAGCACCACGTCGGCGACGACCAGGGAGTAGCGGCCGTCCCGGCCGGGGAAGCCCACGCCGAGCTCCTTGCGGACCCGGCTGCGGCCGCCGTCCGCGCCGACGAGGTACGCGGCGCGCAGCCGCCGCTCGCTCCCGTCCGGCCCGGTGACGGTCGCGGTGACGCCGTCGGCGTCCTGGGTGAACCCGGCGAGCTCGTGGCCGCGCAGTACGGGGATGCCGTACGTGGCGAGGTGCGCTTCCAGGAACTCCTCGACCCGGGCCTGCGGGATGCCCACCTGGTACGGGAAGGCGGTGCCCAGAGTCGTGTAGTCCAGGGGCATCCCGGCGAAGTGGCCGCCGGGCAGGGTGGTGACGGCCCGGTCGAGGACGGGGTCCAGCCAGCCGCGCATGTCCAGCATCTCGGCGGTCCTGGGCTGGAGGTTGAGCGCCTTGGACTGTCCGGTGCGCTCGGGCAGCCGTTCCAGGACGACGGCGCGGACGCCGGCGAGGCCCAGTTCGTTGGCGACGGTCAGACCGGTGGGCCCGGCGCCGACGACGATGACGTCCGTATCCATGTTCTTCTCCCCCGTATTCACGTTTCCCCCTAGGCCTTCAGCCCGTGCCGGGTGATGTACCGGTTGTGGAAGACGAGCAGCCCGGCCAGGACCACCAGCCACTGGACGGTGCTCAGCGTCGGCACCAGGTCGACCGGCGCGGTGAGGGCCAGCACGACGCGGACCCCCGCGTCCAGGGTGAGCACGGCCCCCCAGACGGCGGTGAGCACCCGGATGGCGCGGCGGAAGGCGGGCTCCGTCCCCCAGCGGGCCTCCCACTCGCGCCAACCGGCCTCGCCGACCTTCGCCGCCACGATCGTCTGGGCCATCGTCATCATGAACGGCCGCCGGGTCAGGAGCGTTCCGAGCACCCAGAACCCGGCGAGGGCGGCGAGCCAGCTGTCCCGGACGAGCAGCGTGCGCGGATCGCCGGTCACCACCGACATCAGCGCGCCGACGGCCATCAGCGTCAGCGTGAAGACCGCCATGACCTCCACCCGGCGGCGCTTGACCATCCCGTGCACGAGCCACGGCGCGGCCAGGATGCTGCCGATCGCCAGCGCCGCCCACTGGCTCACGCCGGCGGCGCGCAGCCCGTAGTAGCCGCCGAGGGGCAGGGCGAGCTCGAAGACGAGCTGGAGGACGATGAGTTTGCGGAGGGCGGCGGTCTTCTGCGCCTGCGTCCGCGTCTCCGTCGCCTCCGACGTCCCAGACGTCCCCTCGACGGACCGGCCTATCTGCTCCTGTGTTCCCATCATTCCCCCCGTTTGTCATTCCTTGTGGCGCGCTCGAACAGGTCGGCGAGCTCACGGCCGCAGGCGACGGCGTCGAAGTCCGGGTCCTTGGCGGCGCGGCTCACCACACCATCGATGGCCCCGCGAATCGCGAGGGCCATCACGCGCGGGTCGAACTCCCCGAATTCGCCGGTCTTCTGGGCCTCATGGATCAAGTGGGTGTGCGTGTCCACGAGCGAGTCCATCGCGGCACAGAACTCCCGCATCGTGGAATCCTCGCCCCGGACGTTCCCCAGCACCTCGACCACGGCGGGGAGATGCTTCGGGAACTCGCCGAGGAGCTCGATGTTCGACTCGATGAAGGCGCGGAGCCGCCCGGCGGCCGTCGTCTGCGCCTCGATCCTCGGGACCATGTACCCGTCCGCCACCCGGAACACCTCGGCGACGACCTCCCGCATGAGGTCGTCCTTGCCGGCGAAGTGGTACGAGATCATCCCCGTGCTGCTCAGCCCCGCCCGCTTGGCGATCCGGGTGAACGTCGCCTTGGCGTAGCCCACTTCGGCGATGACCTCGATGGCGGCCTCCACGATCTGGGCCCGCCGGGCCGCCTCGGTGAACGTCCGGGACGCACCCTCCGTCTCCTGCTTGGCCGCACTGTTTCTTGCTCGCATGAGCAAAAGGTAGCGCGTGTTTGCTCAACCAAGCAAGAGTTGGCTTGCGTATCAGGTCGGCATCGGGTCAACTGGCCGTCCCGACCAGCCCTCCGTTGACGAAGAGGGTCTGCGCCGTCACCCATTTGGCCTCGGGCGAGACCAGGAACCGGACGACGGGTACGACGTCGTCGGGGTCGCCGATGTCGCCGTTGACGCTCATGCTCTTCAGCCAGGCGATGTTCTCGTCGGTCTCCGCCGGATAGAAGAAACTGGTCTTGAGCGGCCCGGGCGCCACGCAGTTGACGGTGATCCCGCGCCCGCCGATCTCCTTCGCGAGCGACTTGGTGTAGTGCTCGACGGGGCTCTTGCTGCCGGCGTAGCCGCCGTAGGTGGGGGCGGTGACGCCGACGATCGTCGTGATGAGGTTGAGGACGCGGCCGTGGTCGGCCATCTTCGTGGCCGCCTCCTTCATCAGGAAGAACGGGATCTTCGCGTTGATCGCGAACATCCGCTCCCACTCGTCCTCGGTGAACTCCGCGATGGGCTTGCGGACGATCATCCCGGCGGTGTTGACGAGGATGTCCCACTGCCCGAACGTGTCGATCGTCGCGTCGACGAGCCCCGTCACCTCCTCGACCCGGGTGAGATCCCCCTGCCGGGTGGCCGCCTTCACCCCGTGCCCGGTGAGCTTCCGGGCCACGTCCTCGGCCTGGTCCCGTTTGGAGTCGCTGTTGTAGTGCACCATGACGTTGGCGCCGTCCTCGGCGAGCGCGGCGGCGAACCGCGCCCCGAGATTCGCGGACCCACCGGTCACGATGGCGGTCTTGCCGTCCAGGACACGGGGCATGAGGCTCTCCTCGCGAGCACGATCACGGGCCCCCTGATGCCCATTCTTGGACAGGTCGCCGCACGGCGCACGATTTCACCCGGCCTCCGGCCGGGGGCCGCCGCCCGTGGCGCGTCTCCCCCGTGCCGGGCGGGTGCGGTTCCCACTCTCCGTCCCCGTAGAGGATCCGCAGCGGAACGCTCATCCGGCTCTTCCCCATACTCTGCTCATGACGAACCGTTCGGAGAGGGGCGGGACCGTGCCATCTGATGCCAGAGACGCGCCGTACACCGATCCGCTGGCCTTCGGCCAGCGGCTGCAACTGCTCCGCACCCGCAGAGGAATGACCCGGACGGTGCTCGCCGGGCTGCTCGGCAGGTCGCCCTCGTGGGTGAAGGCCGTCGAGTGCGGGCGGCTCAAAACGCCGAGGCTCGACGCGATCCTGCGCATCGCCGAAGTGCTGCGCGTGCGCGAGCTCTCCGAGCTCACCGGCGATCAGGGCACACGCGTGGACCTCTTCGTCGGGCCCGGCCACGCGCGGCTGCCCGCCGTACGGGACGCCGTCAACGCCTTCCCGTGCGACACGGCCGAACAGGCTCCCCCGACGGCGGAGCTGCGGTCACGGCTGTCCGGTGCGTGGCGGGCACGTCACTCCTCGCCCAACCACCGCGATGTCGTCGGCGCGCTGCTGCCCGGCCTGATCCGCGATGCCCAGCTCGCCGTCCGCCAGGCCGACCGGGCCGCCGACCGGCGGGCGGCGCAGTCGGCGCTCGCCGAGGTGTACGGCCTCGGCCAGTTCTTCCTGGCCTACCAGCCCGACGCCGCTCTCCTCTGGCGCGTCGCCGAACGCACCATGGTCGCCGCGCAGGAGTCCGAGGACCCGCATGTCATCGGTGTCGCGGCGTGGCTGGCGGCGCAGGCGCACCGCGACTCCGGTCCCGCGCACTTCGACGCCGCCGACACCGTCACCATAGAGACGCTGCGCTTCCTGGAGACCCTGCTGCCCGACGCCCCGGACGACGTCCTCGCCATCACCGGCGCCCTGCGCTTCGAGGCCGGCCACACCGCCGCCCGGCGCGGCGACAGCGGAACGGCGTGGCGCCACTGGGACACCGCCCGTGCCGTGGCCGACCGTCTCCCCTCCGGCTACTACCACCCGGTCACGTCCTTCTCCCGCGCCGTCATGGGCGCGCACGCCGTGACCGTGGCGGTCGAGCTCCACGCGGGCGGCGAGTCCGTACGGCAGGCGGCGGCCGCGGACGCCGTGGCCATCCCCTCACGGCCCCGGCGGGCCCGGCACCGGATCGAGGAGGCCCGCGGCTACCGGCTCGACGGGCAGTACGAGGCCGCGCTCGCCACGCTGGACAAGGCGTTCGAGACCGCGCCGGAGACCATCCGCTACAACGGCCACGCCCGGACGATCGTCCTCGAACAGTCCGAGTCGAAGAGCCCCGCCCGCCGCAAGCGAGCGGCGCGACTGGCCGTGAAGATCGGTTTGCTGGCCGCTTAGCCGCACGCCGGACGAGGGGGCACGAACCGTGCCCCCTCCTCACGCCGGCCCGGCCTACGGTCGCCTTCGGTCACCGCCCGCCGACGAACCGAAGGAGCACCACGTGCACGCGTCCACCATCCCCTGGCTCGCCGAGGCCGCGACGGACCCCGAGGCCACCATCCGGCTCTGGGAGATCGGCGGCACGGCCCCGCTGATGACCGGGCGGCGGTGGGACGCGGTGCGCCTGAACTTCACCCTCGCCACGGCGGTCGTGTCCCGCCTCAAGGCCGACGCCGACGCCCGTCCCCTCGGCCCGTACCTCATGGGCGACACCGAACGCGCCATGTGGTGGCTGCTACCGCTCGGCACGCGCTACCGGTTCGCCGGAACGGACGGCGTCGTCGTCTACCCCACCGACTGGGCACTCCTCACCCCGCCGCCCGGCAGGTGCGTGGGCGGTCGCGTATGGGTCCTCCCCCGGGAGCGCCCCGCCCTCACCCCCGCCGAGCGCCTCCTCGCCGCGATCGAGGGCGCTACTGCCATGTGACAGCGGAACGCCCCCGCTCCCCCATCCGCGCCCTTGAGGAAACCGATGGCGCGGCCATCCCCGGCGTACCGGGGGGGCCGCGCCCCCGGCAGGTCTAGCTCCCAGCGGCTCCGCCCGGGTCGGCGGGAGTCGTCAGCACCAGCCTGAAGGAACGATCCGTCGGCCGCGTCCCCGTCTTCACCCGCGCCACGCCGCCCCGGTCCCCGGCGTCGTACCACCAGCCCGTCTCCGCCGCCTCGAAGGCCGCCTTCGAATCCAGTCGCGGCAGCTCCCGCCCGTCCAGCGAAACACCGTGCGGCGCCGTGCCCGTGTGGACCGTGAAGTCGTACGGCCGGGCCGTCTGCTTGCCACGGAAGTCGCCTCGGGACGCGTCCAGGGACAGGGTGATGTCACCCGCCACGCCGGAATCCGGGGCGCGGACCGTCAGTTTCTGTTCCGCGTAGGCGCCCGTGCGGTGGGCGCGGGTGGCGCCGTCGTCCTCGTAGAGCGTGAAGGAGGACGTGCCCTGCGGGTAGACGTCCCAGGCCACAGGGGAATCCGCCGTGCGGTCCTCGGCGGAGCGGATGCCGGGCCACATCGGGATGTTCGCGCCCGCCTTCACGAAGAGCGGGAGAGTGTCCAGCGGGGCGCGGTAGCCGTTCAGCGTCGTCGGGCCTTCGTGGACGCGGCCGGTCCAGTAGTCGGTCCACTTTCCCTTGGGGAGGTAGATGCCGTCGCGGACGTCCGTGTCCTCGTAGACCGGCGCCACCAGGAAGTATTCGCCCGTCAGGAATTCGTATTTCGCCGCGTCCGACGCCGCCTTCGGGTCGTCCGGGTATTCCAGCGCCAGCGGGCGCACCGGGCCGACGCCCGTGCGGGTCGCCTCCGCCGCGTAGGAGTACATGTACGGCAGCAGGGATTCCTTCAGCTTGAGGTATTTGCGGTTGATGGAGGTGTACGGATCGCCGTACCGCCAGGGCTGTTTGTCGCTCGGCGCCCAGCCGTCCATCGTCATCACGGCGGGCAGGAACGCCTTCCACTGGAGGTCGCGGACGTATGTGCGGGGGCTGCCGCCGAAGATGCCGTCGACGTCGCCCGTGGTGTAGGCGAGTCCGGACATCGTGGCGCCCGCGTAGGTCGGGATCTGCCAGCGGATGTAGTCCCAGGAGCCCTTCTGGTCGCCGGACCACTGCACTCCGCAGCGCTGGGCGCCGGACCAGCTCTCGGGGGCCCAGGTGAAGCCGCGGGCGTCGCTGTTGTCCTCGATGCCCTTGTAGGCGTCCTTGCAGCCGTCGAGGGCGAATTTGTAGCCGTCGCCGACCCAGGCGACGTCGAGTTTGGCCACGCGCTGGCCGGCCTTCACCTGGTCGGCGAGTTTCCCCAGGCCGTCCTCGGTCCACAGGCCCATTTTCATCCGGCGGTCGCCGAGGCCCTTGTTGGCGTCGGCCAGATTCTCGTAGCCGCAGCCGTAGCCGTCGTTGACGAGCATCCAGCCGAGCGGCATGTCGTTGTCGACATATCCGTCGGCGACTTTCAGGGCGTCCAGCGTGCGCCGTTCACCGCGGTTCTTGTTGTGCAGATAGCAGTCCGAGTCACCGATCTCCAGGCCGTACAGCGGCGGCAGGAAGGGACGGCCGGTGAGGCGGGTGTACTGGCCGATGACGGACTTCGGGGAATTCCCCGCGAAGTAGTACGCGTCGAAGCGGCGTTCCTTCTCGCTCGTGGTCACCGGTTCGGTGAAGGAGTACGTACCGGGGGCGTAGGTGTTGCGGTAGACGCCGTAGCCCGCCGAGGAGAGGTAGAACGGGACGGAGTTCGGGTGGCCTCCGTCGTTCCAGTTGTAGTCGACACCCACCTCGACGGTCTTTCCCCGGTGCGAGGTGCTGCCGCGCCCGTTCTGCATTCCGGCGCCGTAGAACTGCTCGTCGGCGCCGCGGGCGAGGCTCTGGGTGGTGGTGTCGTCCGTCCAGGTGATGCCCTTGGTCTCGGCCCACAGGCGGCTGCCGTCGGCGCGGTGCAGGGCGAAGCGCAAGGGCTTCTTGTACGCGCGCAGGGTGACCGCCGACGTGCTCAGCTCGTAGCGGTCGCCCCGGTCCCGCCAGCGGGTCACCGGGGGCGGGCCCTGCCGCTGGACGATGTCCTTGCCGGCCGGGTCGGTGAAGGTGCCGTCGGGCGCCAGCTCGATGCGGAAGGTGTCGGCCGCCACGAAGCTCACCCGGGCCGCGGCCTCGCCCGCGCGGAAGTGGAAGACGGGGCCGGCGGTCGAGAAGCCCGTGACGTTTCCGACGGTCCGTTCGCCCGAAGCAGTGGGGGCCGCCTGTACGGTCCCCACCGGCCCGGCCATGGCCGCCGCCAGGCCCAGGAGGGCGCCCGCCACCGCCGCTCTCAGATGTGTTCGTGGACGTGTTCGCGCTTTCCTTCGCTGCTCCATGGACGCGTGCTTAACGCACCCGTCACCCGCGTCACCATGGACTCGCGCATCGCACCCGTGGACTTTACGTACGAAGGGGCGCCCCGCGTCACCGCGGAGCGCCCCTTGAGAACGGTCGGTCGGAATCAGCCCGTCAGAGCGCCACGCCCAGCAGCGCGTCGACCGCGCGGGAGACCAGGCCCGGAGCCCCCTCGTCCGTACCGCCGTCGGCGGCCTGGGCGGCGGCCCAGCGGTCGACGGCGGCCAGGGCGGCCGGGGAGTCGAGGTCGTCGGAGAGGGCCTCGCGGATCTCCGCCACCAGCGCGTCGGCGGAGGGGCCGTCCGGGCGCGAGACGGCGGCGCGCCAGCGGTCCAGGCGCTCCACGGCCTCGGTCAGGACGGCGTCCGTCCACTCCCAGTCGGCGCGGTAGTGGTGGGCGAGCAGGGAGAGGCGGATGGCGGCCGGGTCGACGCCGTCGCGGCGGAGCGCGGAGACGAAGACCAGGTTGCCCTTGGACTTCGACATCTTCGCGCCGTCGAGGGCCACCATGCCGGCGTGGACGTACGCCTTGGCGAAGGGGTGTTCGCCGGTGAGGGCCTGGGCGTGCGAGGCGCCCATCTCGTGGTGCGGGAAGATCAGGTCGGAGCCGCCGCCCTGGACGTCGAAGCCCATGCCCAGGTGCTCCAGGGCGATGGCGACGCACTCGATGTGCCAGCCGGGCCGTCCGGGGCCGAGCGAGGCGCCGTCCCAGCTGGGCTCGCCCGGGCGGGCGGCCATCCACAGCATCGGGTCGAGGGGGTTCTTCTTGCCCGGGCGGTCCGGGTCGCCGCCGCGCTCGGCGGACAGCAGGCGCATCGCCTCGGCGTCGAGGTGGGAGACGCCGCCGAAGGCGGGGTCGGCCGCGACGGAGAAGTAGATGTCGCCCTCGAGCTCATAGGCGGCACCGGCGTCGCGCAGTCGCTCCACCAGCGGGACGATCTTGGGTATCGACTCGACGGCGCCCACGTAGTGGCGCGGCGGGAGCATCCGCAGGGCGGTCATGTCCTCGCGGAAGAGCGCGGTCTCGCGCTCGGCGAGGGCGGTCCAGTCCTCGCCGTCGCGCACGGCCCGCTCCAGCAGCGGGTCGTCCACGTCGGTGACGTTCTGGACGTAGTGCACCTGCCGCTTGGTGTCGAGCCACACGCGCTGCACGAGGTCGAACGCGTTGTAGGTCGCCGCGTGCCCCATGTGGGTGGCGTCGTACGGCGTGATGCCGCACACGTAGATACGGGCGACGGGACCGGGAGCGAGGGTCACCCGCGCGCCGGTCGCGGTGTCGTGGATCCGGAGGTCGCGGCCACTGCCAGGCAGGGCGGGAACCTCAGAAGCGGGCCAGGCATGCATGTCCTGAGCGTAACCGGATGCGAGTTCCGGATACGAACCGGGCGGGCGGGTTGGCCGAAGTTCCGTTCTTGCGCGCGGCTTCCCACATGTGTATTCCCATGCGTCGGCCCGAAAGGATCACACCGGAAGGATCACACCGGCGGCCATGGGATCGCCGGCCACTGCCCGCTCGGCTCTCGGTGGCGTCCCGTCCTCAGCAGGTCCGCCACCCGGCCCCGCAGCGCCTCCAGCTCTGCCGGAGTGATCAGTTCCGCCAGCCGTCCGGCCAGCGGCCGCCCCTCCTCCAGGTCGGCCGAAAGCCGCCGCAGGGCCTCCAGAGCCTCCTCCGGCAGCGGTTCCCCCGCCCATCCCCACAGCAGGGTGCGCAGTTTGTCGTCCGCGTTGAAGGTCACCCCGTGGTCGATGGCGTAGAGCCGGCCGCCGGGGGCGGGCAGCAGGTGGCCGCCCTTGCGGTCACCGTTGTTGATCACCGCGTCGAGCACGGCCAGCCGCCGCAGCCGTTCGTCGTCGGCGTGGACGAGCAGCGCGGTGCGGTCCTCGCCCACGTCGGCGAAGCCCACGGCCTTCCAGCCGGGGCCCGGTTCCTCGCCCTCCACCAGGGCGAGGAGGGACTCCTCGTCGGCCGACGCCTCTATCCACAGCTGGCACATGCCCTCGCCGTAGGGCCCGTCGCGCAGCACGGTGGGCGGGATCAGGCCCCACCCCATGGCCTCGGAGAGCTCGTACGCGGCGACCTCGCGCTGGGCGAGGGTGCCGTCGGGGAAGTCCCACAGGGGCCGCTCCCCCGCGACGGGCTTGTAGACGCAGGCGGCGCTCAGGCCCTCGTACTCGACCGTGCAGTACAGGACCGCGTTGGAGGCTTCACTGACCCGGCCCCGGACCGTCAGCTCGCCCTTGGCCAGGAGCTCGTGCGGGGTCACGCTCCCCGGCGGTATCCGTTCTGGCGCGGGCATACGTGTCCCTCCGGGTCGAGCGGCAGGCTGCACAGCGGGCAGGGCGGCCGGCCGGCGTTGACGACTTCGAGCGCGCGCTTGGCGAAGGCGCGGGCCATGGTGCCGGTCAGCCGGACGCGGAGCATGGGCGGGCCGTTCAGCTCGTCCTGGAGCAACCGCTCCTCGGCCTCGGCGAGGTCCTCGTCGGTACCGGCCTCCAGCTCGACGAGGGCCTGGGCCTCCACCACCATGCGCTCGCCGTCGCCGTCCCAGGCCAGGGCCATGGTGCCGACGCGGAACTCCTCCTCGACGGGGGTGTCCAAGGGGGCCGCGTCGGCGAGCTCGACGGGGGCGACGGCCGGCACCGGGGCGTTGCCGCCGGTGCGCCGGACGACCTCGTCCAGCAGCTCGTCGATGCGCTCGGCGAGGGCTTCCACCTGGGCCTTCTCCAGCGCCACGCTCGTGACGCGGCCGGCCGCGCTGGCCTGGAGGAAGAAAGTACGGCGGCCCGGCAGCCCGACCGTACCGGCGACGAATCGGTCCGGAGGGTCATAGAGGAACACCTGACGGGACAACGTCCTGCTCCATGGGGTTCGGAGGTCACTTGGGGTTTGCGTTCCGGTGCGGGAGCAGGGGCGGTGGCCCCGGAGTTCCCGCGCCCACCACCCTACTGCTCGTGACGATCACGGTGCTCCCGCACCGCCCCCGACGGCCGCGTCCGCGCCCTCGCCGCCCGGGGCGGCCGGCCGCGGGGCGAGGCCCGCGAGGTCACCGGTGTCGCCGAGGCGCAGCAGATAGGGGCGCAGCCGGGTGTAGCGGATCGCGGTGACCGAGCAGGGGTCGGCGGTGATCCGCTGGAACTGGTCGAGGTGGAGGCCCAGGGCGTCCGCGACGACGGCCTTGATCACATCGCCGTGGGTGCACATCAGGTAGGCCGCGTCATCGCCGTGCTCGCGCTCGACGCGCTCGTTCCACCCCTGGACGGCGTCCACGGCGCGCGTCTGCATGGCGCGCAGGGACTCGCCGCCGGGGAAGGCGGCGGCGGAGGGGTGGCGCTGGACGACCTCCCACAGCGGTTCGCCGGACAGCTCGCCGAGCTTGCGGCCGGACCAGTCGCCGTAGTGGCACTCGGTGATCCGCTCGTCGGTGTGGAGCGGCAGCCCGGGCCGGGCGGCGAGCAGTGGGGCGAGCGTCTCCCGGCAGCGCAGCAGCGGGCTGGAGACGACGGCGGCGAGCGGGACGTCCGCGAGGCGGGCCGGGAGGGCGGCGGCCTGGGCCGTACCCCGTTCGTCCAGGGCCACTCCGGGCATCCGTCCGGCGAGCACTCCCCCGGTGTTGGCGGTCGACCGGCCGTGCCGGACCAGGATCAGCGTGGGCATGACCGTCAGCCTACGACCACCGTCCGGGCCGCGACGGGTGTACGGCGGACGGATGAGCGGCAGAATGGCTTGCGTGATCGTGGACTGCGCCATCTACCGGCACGGGGAACGCACCGAGACCCCGGCCGAACTGGCGGACGCGCTGGAAGCGGCCCGCGCCGAGACCGAGTCCTTTGTGTGGATCGGGCTGTACGAACCCACCGAGAAGGAGTTCGGCCTGGTCACGAGCGAGTTCGGGCTGCATCCGCTGGCCGTGGAGGACGCGCTCAACGCGCACCAGCGGCCGAAGCTGGAGGTCTACGACGACTCGCTGTTCATGGTCCTCAAGCCCGTGGTCTACGACGACGTACGGGACACGGTGACCACGGACGAGGTGATGGTCTTCATCGGGAACTGCTTCGTGGTGACCGTCCGGCACGGCGAGGGCAGCCCGCTGGGAGAGGTGCGCCGGCGGCTGGAACGGGAACCGGGCATATTGCGGCACGGGCCTACGGCGGTGCTGTACGCGGTGTGCGACGCGGTCGTGGACCACTACACGGACGTGGCGATCCTGCTCCACGCGGATCTGGACGAGCTGGAGGCCGAGGTCTTCGCGCCGCTGGGCGAGGACGTGCGGCACACGGCGTCGCGGATCTACTCCTTCAAGCGCCAGGTCGTGGAGTTCCGCCGGGCGATACTGCCGCTCGTCGAACCGCTGGCGCGGCTGGCCGCGACGGAACTGCCGTTCGTGGACGAGAAGTCCTGGCCGTTCTTCCGTGACGTGAGCGACCACCTGGCCCGGGCGAACGAGTCGGTGGAGGGCCTGGACCGGCTGCTTTCGGACATCCTCTCCGCTCATCTCGCGCAGATGGGGGTCCAGCAGAACGACGACATGCGCAAGATCTCGGCGTGGGCGGCGATGGCGGCCGTACCGACGATGATCGCCGGGGTCTACGGGATGAACTTCACCCATATGCCGGAGCTGCGGCAGCCGTGGGGCTATCCGGTGGTGGTGGTCCTGATGGCGGGGCTGGTCGGCTGGCTGTACCGGCTGTTCAAACGGCGCGGGTGGCTGTGAGCCGCGGCCCCCGGCAGGGGGAAGGGCGGCCCTGAGCCGGGCGGCTCAGACCGGCTCCGGGGCCGGCGTCGCCGGGCCGCCCAGGGCGTCGCGGTGTTCCGGCATCCGGAGGGTGACCATCCGGCGCCAGCCGCCCAGGCGCTCGTACGCGTACAGGGCGTGGATGCCCGCCGTGAGCGCCGCCGACTTGGCCGCCGGCCAGCGCAGGACGCGAGCCATGCGGGACATGACGGCGAGGCCGACGTCGCGGTGGACGGCGATCTCGGCGAGGGCGCTGCGCCGGAGGAGGTCGTGGATGACGCGGCCGTGTCCGGCGGCGGCCAGGCGCAGCAGCTCCTCGTGGCAGTAGGCGAGGTGATTGGCCTCGTCGGCGCGGATGGCGCGGACGGCCGCGCCGATCTCGGGGTGGTCGCCGAAGTGCCGGGTGAGCGTGTCCATCCGGTCGGACGCGCGCTGCTCGGTGACCCGGCTGTGGGCCAGGTGGGCGATGATGTCCCGCTCGGTCAGCGGCTCGTCGGCGCGCAGTTTGGCGTGCGGGAGCCCGATGCCGCGGCGTTCGAGGATCAACGTGTAGTCGGTCTCGGCCGGCACGGTGCAGGGTTCCAGGCCGCGGCGGCGCAGCAGGCCGTTGAGGATCCGGCCGTGCTTGTCCTCGTCCGCGCCGTGCCGGGCGATCTTCGGTGCGAGGTGGCGCCGGCTCTCGGGCACCAGGGCGGCGATACGGCCGTTCTCCCAGCCGCCCTGCGCCGCGCCGGCGGCGGCGATCGAGCAGAAGAGCCGGTACGCCTCGTCGTTGCCGAGGATCTCCTGGAACAGACTCCGGGCCGTGAGCATGGCCTTCACCTCCGTGGGCACCCAGTCAAGTGCGGTGCCCGGGAGGCGGCAATCAGGAGGCCCGCGAGGCTCGGCCGAACGAAGGACGGCGGTTAAAGATTCCGGATCGCCCCGGCGCGTAACCACGCGGGCGCCCGGGCGTTGTGTTCGGTGTCGGCCGTGGCGGGGAAGACGACCCCCGAGCCCCCACCACGGCCGCGGACTTTCCCGTACGGCTCGTTACGCGAGCCCGGCCCGCTCCAGGGCCTCGACGCCGGTGCGCAGGGCGGCGATCCGCTCGTCGAGGGTGAACCCGGCCGGGGCCAGCGACAGGGTGGTGACCCCGGCGTCGGCGTAGGCCTGCATCCGGTCGGCGATGCGCTCCACGGGGCCGAGCAGGGTGGTGGAGTCGATCAGCTGCCGGGGGATGGCCGCGGCGGCGCCCGCCTTGTCGCCGGAGAGGTACTTCTCCTGGATCTCGGCGGCCTCCTTCTCGTAGCCCATGCGGCGCGCCAGCTTGTTGTAGAAGTTCTGCTTGGCGCTGCCCATGCCGCCCACGTAGAGGGCGGTGTACGGGCGGAAGACGTCGGCGAGCGCGTCGACGTCCTCGCCGACGGCCATGGGCACGGTCGGGACGATGTCGAAGCCCTCCAGCGTCTTGCCCGCCTTCTCGCGGCCCGCGCGCAGGGCGCCGAGGGTGGTCTCCTCGGCGTGCTCGGGGGCGAAGAAGATCACCAGGGCGCCGTCGGCGATCTCGCCGGTCTGCTCCAGGTTCTTCGGGCCGATCGCGGCGATGTACAGCGGGATGTGCTCGCGCTCCGGGTGGACGGTGAGCTTGAGGGGCTTGCCCGGGCCGCCGGGCAGCGGCAGCGTCCAGTGCTCGCCGTCGTGGGAGACGCGCTCGCGGGCCATGGCCTTGCGGATGATCTCGACGTACTCGCGGGTGCGGGCGAGCGGCTTGTCGAACTTCACGCCGTACCAGCCCTCGGAGACCTGCGGGCCGGAGACGCCGAGGCCCAGGCGGAAGCGGCCGCCGGAGAGGGAGTCGAGGGTGGCGGCGGTCATCGCCGTCATGGTGGGCGTACGGGCGGGGATCTGGAAGATCGCCGAGCCGACGTCGATCCGCTCGGTCTGGGCCGCGACCCAGGACAGCACGGTGGGCGCGTCCGAGCCGTAGGCCTCGGCGGCCCAGCAGACCGCGTAGCCCAGCCGGTCGGCCTCGCGGGCGACCGCGAGGTTGTCGGCGTCCATCCCGGCCCCCCAGTAGCCGAGGTTGATCCCGAGCTTCATCCGGCCCATGTCCACGCCCCTTACTCATCAGTAACGTCGTCGTTGCCGGGACTCTAGCGCGCGGACCCGTGCCGCGTCACCGGTCGGCCGGGCGGGGGCCGTGGCGGGATGGGGCCGGGGCGGTGCGCGGCCAGTACTCTCAGCGCTCATGGAACAAAGGCATCTCGGCCGTACGGGCCTACGGGTGTCCCGGCTCGGGCTGGGCACCCTCACCTGGGGCCGGGACACGGGGGAGCACGACGCGGCCGAGCAGCTCAAGAACTTCTGGGGCGCGGGCGGCACGCTCGTCGACACCGCCGACGTCTACGCGGACGGCGGCGCGGAGTATCTGCTCGGGCGGCTCCTGGACGGCCTCGTGCCGCGCCGGGACATGGTCATCGCGACCAAGGCGGGCAGCGTCCTCGACCCGGCGCGGCGCGTCGACTGCTCGCGCGGCCACCTCCTCGCCGCGCTCGACGCCTCGCTGGACCGGCTCGGCACGGACCACGTCGACATATGGCAGATCCACGCCTTCGACACCACGACTCCCATCGAGGAGACGCTTCAGGCCGTGGACCTCGCGGTCAGCAGCGGACGGGCCCGCTACGCGGGGGTCGTGGGCTTCAGCGGCTGGCAGCTCGCCAGGGCCGCGACCTGGCAGCTCGCGGCACCGGGGGCGCGGACGCGGCTGGCGTGCGCGCAGATGGAGTACTCGCTGCTCCAGCGCGGCATCGAGCGGGAGGTGCTGCCCGCCGCGCTCGACCTGGGCGTCGGCATCCTGCCGTCCTCGCCGCTCGGCCGGGGTGTGCTGACGGCCAAGTACCGCCACGCGACCCCCGCCGACTCGCGCGGCGCCTCCGAGTACCTCGCCGCCTTCGTCGCCCCGTACCTGGACGACGCGGCGCAGCGGGTGGTCGAGGCGGTGCGCACGGCGGCGGACGGGCTCGCCACGACGCCCCTCCAGGTGGCCCTGGCGTGGGTCCGCGACCGCCCCGGCGTCGTCGCCCCGCTCCTCGGCGCGCGCACGGCGCAGCAGCTCAAGGCGGCGTTGTCAGTGGAGACCCTTACGCTTCCGGACGAGATCTGCCGAGCGCTCGACGACGTGTCGGCGCCCGTGCACCGCTACCCGGACCACGACTGGAGCACGCTGTGAGTACCGATCGCCCCGCCGGCGAGGCCGAGCCGGAGCCTTCTCGCGGGAAGCGCGCGAACGGAGAGGGCACGGTGCCGGACGCCGCGTCGGCCGCCTCGGACGACGTTGCCGGACCCCCTGGCGGGGAGCACGGGACGCCGGAGGCGGCACCGGATGCCGGGCCGGCGAGCACCGCGCCGGGTGCCGAGGCGGGTGCGCCCTCGCGTGACGGGGCGGGCTCCCCCGACGAGGAGCCGGCCACCGCCAGCGAGCCGCAGGGCTCGGAGCCCTCCGCGCCCTCGCGCGGCACCGCCGGGCGCCCCGGTGGGGAGCAGGCCTCGGGTGACGGTGGCGCTCCCGCAGGGAGCGGGGCGCGGTCCGCTGTCGCCGAGGCGTTGGCCGCGGCTGTGCGGGCCGTGGAGAGCGGGGAGCGGGACGCGGCGTCGTTCTTCAACGAGCCGAAGGCGAAGCCCGCCGCGCGGCGCCCCGCGCCCGCTCCGGCCGCCGCCGGGCCCGCCGTGGCCGGGCCCGGCGCCGTGGCCGGGCCCGTGCGGGCCGCGCGAATCGCGCCCAGCGCCGGGCTCACCGAGGTGCTCGCCGCCGGAGGGGCGCCCGAGGCGCTCGCCGGTCAGGTCGCCGAGGCGCTCGGCGAGAACGCCGCCGAGGAGCTCCGCGAGGACCCGTGGCGGCTGCTGGCCGTCCCGGCGGTGCAGCCCGAGCAGGCCGACGGGTTCGCGCGGGCGCTGCTGGGCGACGCGTGCGGGCCGGCCGACGAGCGCCGGGCGCGGGCCCTGGTGGGCCGGTTCCTGGAGCGCGCCGCCCTCGCCGGGCACACCGTGCTCGAGTCCTCGGCCGTGGTCGCCGAGCTCTCCCGGCGCTCCGTCCCCGACCCGGAGGCCGCACTGCGCGACGTCCTCGCCGAGGGCACCGTGCTGGTGTTCCGGGAAGGGCCGGAGGACGAGGGCGAGCAGGAGGAGAAGGAAGACGGCGGAGAGCCGGTGCGGCTGCTGCTCGGGCTCGACCGGTACGCCATGGCCGAGGAGAGCCTCGCCGATGGCCTCGCGCGGCTGGTCAACGCCACCCCCGAGCCGGGACCCGACTGGTCCGCCGCCGCGGAGGCCGCCCCCTCCCCCTCGGCCGCCGAGCTGATCCGTGCCGTCGCGGCCGCCGGCCTGGTGACGCACAGCGGCGGCGAGGCCGCCCGCGCGGAGCCCGCCGCCCTGGTGACGGCCGCCGCCGGCCTGGGCCTGCGGGCGTGGGCCGCCGCCCACACCGAGGACGGCAGGCGCCGTCTGACCGGGCTCGGCGTGGCCGACGCCGTGACCGTCGCCGGCCTGCTGTCGGGCCAGGAGGGCCCGGGGCGGGACGCGGACGGCGCGCTGGCGCTCGACGTACTGGCCGTCCTGGACGCCCCCCAACTCGACGTGGAGACCGCAGCGCTGCTCGTGGAGTCCCTCGCGGACGGCACCCGGCTGGTGCTCGGCGGCGACCCGGGCGTGCTGTGGTCGGCCGGGCCGGGCCGCGTCTTCGCGGACGTACTGGCGGCCCGCGCCTGCCCGGCGATCGTCTCGCGCACCCCCGATCCGGGCCCGATCGGCGAGCTGGTCTCCG
Organism: Streptomyces hesseae; assembly: GCF_031845785.1. Taxonomy (NCBI): domain Bacteria; kingdom Bacillati; phylum Actinomycetota; class Actinomycetes; order Kitasatosporales; family Streptomycetaceae; genus Streptomyces; species Streptomyces hesseae. The sequence continues at coordinate 121,275 of NZ_JAVRFI010000012.1, read as the reverse complement.
GCATCGGCGTCGGCGAGCTCAACCAGGTGCCCGCCCCCGGCAAGGAGGTCGTGATCGTCCCGGTGCGGGAGCCGGCCGAGGCCGTGCACCGCACGGTGCAGCTCGTCGCCGAGTCCGTGCCGCGCGCGTTCGGCATCGAGCCCGGCGCCACCCAGGTCATCACTCCGGGCCATGGCGGCCCCGCCGGGACCCGCGCGCTCAACGCGGCCCTCAAGGAACGGCTCAACCCGGGCCCCGGCCGCTTCGGCGGCTTCGACCCGGGCGACCGCGTCGCCTATGTGCCCGCCCCCGGCCGGATGGTTCCCGGCACGGTGGTGTCGGCGGACGCCGAGGGGCTGCGGCTGGACTGCGGGGGCGCCCCCGTCGTCGTACCGCGCGAGCGCGTCGGCGACGAGGTGCGCCACGGCTGGGCCGTGACGGCCCATCAGGCGGCCGGTACGCGCTGGCCGGCGGCCGTCGTCGTACTGCCCGGTGACGCCGCTCCGACGCTCACCCGGTCCTGGGTCTACACGGCCTTCGGCCGGGCCGAGCGGCATCTGTCGGTCGTGCACGGCGTGGAGCAGGCCCTGCCCCGCGCGGTCGCCGAGGTACCGGCGAAGGAGCGGACCACCCGGCTCAGGGCGCTGCTGGAGGCGCAGACGCGACCGGCCGGCTGACCGGCTGACGACCGACCAGGCCGACAGAGGCGGGCCCCGGTTCTTCCGGGGCCCGCGTGATGTCCGGGGTCAGCGCCCCGGCGCCCGCCCGGCGTCCTTCTCCGGAGCCCCGTCGGCCACGTCGGCGCCGACGTCCTCCACATCCAGGTCGTCGTCGACGCCGTCGTCGCCGTCGATGTCGTCCTCGCCGAGGTCCTCGTCCTCGTCACCGTCGTCATCGTCGTCGGCGCCCTCGTCGTCGCCGTCCTCGTCGAAGACGGCACTGGCGTCGAAGCGGCAGACGACCGTCTGCGGGTCCGGCTGGTCGAAGGGGGCCGACAGCCACTCCCCCGGGTCGGGGAGTTCCTCCGCCGCGGTCACCCACAGCGTGGAGTCGCCCTCGACGAGGCCGAACTCCTTGTGCCGGGAGGCGATCTCGTCGGCCTCGTACTCCTCGAAGATCACCCCGAGCGCCGTATGCACACCGCTCCCGGCGGAGCCCTTGCCTCCGCCGGACGCGCCCGCGCGCAGGTCCGCGTCCACGTCCGGATCGAGGTCCGCGACGCGCTGTGCCTGGGCGAGCAGCCGCTGGGGCTCGGCCACCGCGTAGTCCCTGCGGATCAGCACGCTCACCGCGCTGGGCTCCTCCGGCCCGGCGTAGGCGGGCAGGGTGTCGTCGCCGGGGATCTCGAAGGGGGTGACCTCGTCGTAGGCGTCGTAGAGAAGCTCGTCATAGGCCTCGGCTGTCGCGGCCAGCTCGTTGAACGCGGCGTAGACGGCCGGGTCGTCCTCCCCCGAGCGGCGTTCGACGGCCTCGAGGTGGCGGTCCAGAGCGGCTTTGACCGCCTCGGCGGCGGCCCGTACCTCGGCAGCGGTTGGCTGCGCAGCATCAGACATAGTGCAGACGCTATCCGCACCGGACCCGTTCCCGCACAATAGATGCGATGCCGGAATACGAATTCTGCGATGTGTATGTGCCCCGGGGGGTCTCCCGGAAGGCGGCCACACGCTTGCTGACCGACCATGCCGAGTACGGACACTGGGAGTTGGACCGACTACGTCTCTATCCGGACGGCAGCCGCAGGGTGCGACTGCGGCGCAGGATCATCCGTCAGCTCCGCGCCACATGGTGACGGCCGAACGGTGAGCCGACGGCCGGCCGGCGGGCTCATGGAGTTCGCCACCACGGCCGCGGCGGGGAGGGAAAGCGAAGGGAGCGGGCCCCGCGATCGCGGGGCCCGCTCCTTTCCGGTTCCGCCGGGGGCGGGGTCAGCCCTGGGCGCCGCGCGAGCGGCGGTAGAGCATCGCGCCACCGACCAGCAGGCCCGCGCTGGCCGCGCCGGCCGCGCCGAGCTGGCCCGCGCCGGTGTGCGCGAGCTCGGCGGCCTGCTGGGCGACCGTGGCCGGACGGTGCTCGGCGAGGACGGCGGGGGCGCGGTGCGCGTCCTTCACCTCCATGGCCGGCTTGGTGTGGTGCTCACCCGAGGTCTGCGGGTGGGTGCCGGGGCCGTTGTGGTGCTCACCGGCCGGCGGCTGGTGGCCCGGCTTGTGCTCGCTGGGCGGGTTGTGGTGCCCACCGGGGTTGTGCTCGCCGGGGTGACCCGGCTTCCCGGGGTGCCCGGGGTGGCCCGGGTGGTCGCCCTGCGGCGGCTTGTGGTCGTGACCGGGAACGCCGGGAGTGCCATGACCGTCGTTGACGCAGGTGTTGCCCGTGGCCGGGTTGCCGATGCCCACGACGTTCACGCTGTTGCCGCAGGCGTTGACCGGGACGCTGACCGGCGCCTGCACGGTGTTGCCGGACGCCACGCCGGGCGAGTCCTCGCTCATGCCCTGCGCGAGCGCGCCGCCGTGGCCGCTGCCGCCGTGCCCGTGGCCCTTGTGGCCGTGTCCGCCGCCGCCGTTGAAGCACCGGTTGCCCGTGGCCGGGTTGAGCAGCCCGATCACGTTCACGGTGTTGCCGCAGGCGTTCACCGGCACATGGACCGGAACCTGGACGGTGTTCCCGGACGCGACGCCCGGGGAGTGCGCCGAAGCGCCGTTGGCACCCGAGTCCGCCATCGCGTAGCCGCCGGTCACGGCGAGCACACCGCTCGCCGCCGCTACGGAGAGCAGGCCCTTCTTGGTGACCTGTCGCATTATTAGTCTTGCCCCTCTGCTTTTCGCCATTGCCGAATGCGCGGAACGATCGTCCTGCCGCGCCCGGAATGACCCAGTCGAAAGCCCAACGGCTCCGGAGTACGTGCGACGTACCCCGGAGCCACCCTGGTTCAATCCCTTACGGAATCGGACAGAACGTCACTTGTTGACGCAGACGTTGCCCGTGGCAGGGTTGAGCAGCCCGACGACGTTGATCGTGTTACCGCACACGTTGACCGGCACCTCGACGGGCACCTGGATGACGTTGCCCGAGACGACGCCGGGGCTGTGCACGGCCGCGCCCTGGGCTCCGTCGGCGGCGGCCATTCCGGCACCCGCGAGGACGAGACCACCAGTGGCAGCCGCGGCGGCGACGACCTTCTTGAGCATTGTTTCCTCCTTGTTGGCAATGCGGTCCCAGCCGCGGACCGCACACCTGTAACGACGAGGAGGGAATGGGGCTACGTAAGCCTCCTTGCGTTCACTCTTTCCGGCTACAGAAGCACCGAATATCGACACACCAGCCCGAGTTCAGGACAGGGCTCAGCACTGGTCCAGGAAGCGATCGAGCACACGCACACCGAATTTCAGACCGTCGACGGGCACCCGCTCGTCCACGCCGTGGAACATTCCGGCGAAGTCCAGCTCGGGCGGCAGCTGGAGCGGCGCGAAGCCGAAGCAGCGGATGCCGAGGTCGTCGAAGGACTTGGCGTCGGTGCCGCCGGAGAGCATGTACGGCACGGCGCGCGCGATGGGGTCCTCGGCCCGGAGCGCCGATTGCATCGCGTCGACGAGCCGGCCGTCGAAGCTGGTCTCCAGCGCCTTGTCCGCGTGGACGTCCTCCCGCTTGACGCGCGGCCCGAGGATCCGGTCGAGGTCCGCGAGGAACTCCTCCTCGTAGCCCGGCAGAAACCTTCCGTCCACGTGTGCGACGGCCTGGCCGGGGATCACATTGACCTTGTACCCGGCGCCGAGCATCGTCGGGGCGGCGGTGTTGCGCAGGGTGGTGCCGATCATCTTGGCGATGCCGCCGAGCTTGGTGAGCGTCGCCTCCATGTCCTCCGGGTCCAGCGGGGTGCCCAGGGCGTCGGACAGCTCGTCGAGGAAGGACCGCACGGTCTTGGTGACCCGCACCGGGAACTCGTGCCGCCCCAGCCGGCCGACCGCCTCGCAGAGCTCGGTGATCGCGTTGTCCTTGTTGGTCATGGAGCCGTGGCCCGCCGTGCCGTCCACGGTGAGCCGCATCCAGTGCATGCCCTTCTGGGCGGTCTCGATCAGATAGAGCCGCAGGTTCTCGTTGACCGTGAAGGAGAAGCCGCCGACCTCGCCGATCGCCTCGGTCACACCGTCGAAGAGCTCCGGGTGCTTGTCGACCAGATGGCGGGCGCCGTAGGTGCCGCCCGCCTCCTCGTCGGCGAGGAAGGCCAGCACGATGTCGCGGGGCGGCTTGCGGCCCGAGCGCAGCCGGTCGCGGACGACCGCCAGCGTCATCGCGTCCATGTCCTTCATGTCGACCGCGCCGCGGCCCCACAGGCAGCCGTCCGCGATCTCGCCCGCGAAGGGGTCGTAGGTCCAGTCCGCCGCGTTGGCGGGCACGACGTCGGTGTGGCCGTGGATGAGGAGCGCCGGCCGGGACGGGTCCTCGCCCTCGATCCGCGCCACCGTCGAGGCCCGGCCCTTGTGCGACTCGATGATCCGCGGCTCCAGCCCCACCTCGGCCAGCTTCTCGGCCACGTACTCGGCGGCGAGCCGTTCACCGGGCCCGGAGTGGTCGCCGTAGTTGCTGGTGTCGATCCGGATCAGGTCGCGGCAGAGGTCGACGACCTCGTCCTCGCCGCTCCTGGCGGTGCCGGCCCCGGCCGGCTTCGACTCGCTCACGCTGCCTCCTCGTGGTTCGCCGCCGGGACCGCGCCCGTAAGACGCGGGCGGCCCCGGCGTTGGGTCCACGGCCATCCTCCCTCTCCTGTTCGCCCAGCCCAAGGCCGCAATACCGCCGACATACGCCCGCAACGATCACGCGCCGGGAAGCCCGGGTGGCGGTGCGGGCGGGGGCGTGGGCGGGGGTGATCGAGCACCTCGAATGTTTGGTATTGTTTTCCATGTCGCCGCGGGGAACACCCCGCAGAGACAAACACCCGGTCCGGGTGGCGGAATGGCAGACGCGCTAGCTTGAGGTGCTAGTGCCCTTTATCGGGCGTGGGGGTTCAAGTCCCCCCTCGGACACCAGCAGAGACCCCAGTTCACCTGGGGTTTTTCTGTTTCTCCGGCTGTGGCGTGACCAACCACGTGACCAACAGCCGAGCGAACTCCCTGGTCAGACCAGGGATGACAGGCCGATACGGCTGGCGCTGGAAGCCGCCAGCTTCTTCGCTCCTTCGGCGCGACGCCTGCCGTAGCGCGCCATGGTGTAGCCCGGCGAGTGGTGCCGGGCGTTGGCCGAGACCTCTACCGGGTTCTCGTGGGCGTCCAGATCGTTCGTGATCTTCGATGCCCGCCAGTCGTGCAGCCGGAAGTTCTCCGGCAGCTTCAGCCGATTCCGTGCGGTCCGCCAGCGGGCGGACGTCTTCTCGGGGTCCTGGGGGCCACCGGCCTGGCGGCCCTTATAGAGCTTGAATCCGTCCCGCGCGAACACGAGGTCATGGTCCACCCAGAGATCCCCGAGGCGTTCCCGCTCCGCATCCTGGCGTTCCTTCTGCCACTTGAGGACGTTCATCAGGGCTTGGTCTACGTAGATGATCGCGTTGTCGTCTCCATCCTTGGTCAGCTTCCGAAGTCGGTAGGAGTTGCCCTCCTCCACCACGACCCAGCCCAGTTCGATGGCGCACTCGTCCCAGCGGATGAGCGACCACTTCCACCCCAGCACTTCGCTGCGGCGGCATGAGGTGGCTGCGTAGGCGGTCCACAGCGGGGCGTCCCGAAGGCAGTGGTGGGTCAGTCCGTCGTCGCACGCCCGGTTGCCGCACGGCTTCCATATCTCTCGGAGGAAGTGCGCCGTCTCGTGATCGTTGAGGGTCGGGAAGTCCGGCGTAGCCGCCTTGATCTGCCGCTCGGTCGGCGGGTTCGCCGTGTGCGCCGGGTTGACCGTGAGGAGCCTCCTCGGTCCGGTCACCGAGTCCAGCGCCGCCGACACTATGTTGTGGATGTGGCGGACGCTCTTGGGACCGAGCGGCTTGTTCCCGTTCGCCTCGATGGGCGTGCTCTCCAAGAGCCGGTACATCTCGTCCAGCCGCTCGTCCGTCACCTCCACTACCTTCTCCCTGCCGATGTGCGGCTTTATGTGCAGCCGGATCTTCGGCTCGTAGCCCTCCTTCGTGGTGTCCTCGCCCCGATGCTTGGCAAGCCAACCGTCCATGAGCTGACCCATGGTCATGTCGGAGCGGGGCGTGAGGGTGCCGGCCTCGTGGTCGGTGTGCCACTTGCGCAGCGCCCGTTCCGCCTCGGTCTTGTTCTTGTACTCCCGGCCTATCCAGTAGCGCTCCTTCCTGCCCGTCGCCGGGTTGAAGTGCAGGGGCGTACGCACGCCCCAGGTGTTCGGTCGGCCCGTACGCGGTATCTCCACCGGAGTCCCACCGAGACCGTTGCCGCGCTTTGCCACCCGGCTAGTTCCCCCTCGCTCTGTCCCAGCCGCTACGGCAGTCGCACGTTGCTGACACTGGTCCCCTTCAAAATCTCGACCGCCTTGTCAGTGAGCTGTCCGCCCGCCTTGCCTTCGACCTTGGTCAGGAAGCCACGCTGACGCGCGGCCCGCAGGTGGCCCTTCAACGTCGCCTGCTTCGCTCCCGTCCACAGCTCAAGGTCTTGGGCGGGAGCACGCCGCCCGAGGTTCACGAAGCGCACGTACAGGGCGGAGAGCACCGCGAGGTACTCGTCCGACACTCCCTTGGGCAGGCCGGCCAGCTCACGCCTGAAGTTCTCGACCACCTGTTGGCCAGCGTGGGCCAGATCCACCAGCGGCCTCACCTCCGCTGCGAACGCGGCCGTGTCGATCTGCCGCAGGACCGTACTGGTGATGCCGCGCGCTACCTCTTGTGGGTCGGCTTCCTCGTGCGGCTCGATCCGGATTTCACGGGGATTGCCCGACGTGGAGTCAAGCGGAAGCCACATGGTGACCTTCCACGCCCCGATGTGCTGGACCTGTTCGACGCCCGCACGGGGCGCAGCGCTGCCCTCGTGATCGTTGGTGTTCGTCATGAGCGACAACGTACGGAACTCAATCGCATCCGGCAAGTCAGGATGGGACACATCCGGCTTTGACTGAACCAGACTGATAGCGCAGGATGAGCAGTCAAGGGGGAACCTCCCCTTCTATTGGCAAAGGAGCCGTCCATTGCAGAACGCCCGCCTGATGAGCGTCACCGACCTGGCCGAGTACCTGGGCGTGACGCCCGCGTGGGTCTACAACAACCACCGAGCACTCAACATCCCCGCCTGCAAGATCGGCGGACACCTCCGCTTCCGTCCGGCCGACGTGAACCGCTGGATCGAACGAGACTGCCGAGCAGCCGCCTAACAGCGACCGCTGTTCACCGCCTCAAGAAAGGGGCGCATATCCCGCCATCCGTCGGGAACCACTGGCGCAACCCAGCGCCACACGGGAAGGGGACTACCACTGTGGGACGCGCGCCGTTCCAGTTTGAAGGCGACTTCGCCGCCGTGGCCCAGGAGGAGTACAAGCGCCGAGCAAGAGACCCACGCTTCGATTACCGCCACCGCGTCGAGTACGCGGCCATGGGGTGGGCGAACCAGATCGGGCACGCCGAGTTCCCGCCTGGGGAGCTGAACAAGATCCTGGCGGACAAGGATGGCACGGTGCCGAGCAAGGATGCCGTGAACAACCACGTACGCCGGGCGAAGGACTGGGACCTTGTCGAGACGGAATCGAACCGGCGGTGCCTCGTGCTGCCGGAGGACCGCTTCCAGAAGGGCATCGGGGACAGGACGTGCGACGAGCACGGCATACGCCCGGCCAAGCGGTTCAGGCCATAGTCGACACACAGCATGTGTCGATCAGTGGGGGCAGCGACACAAGGCGTGTGTCGATCCTTGAGCAGAAGACACACAGCATGTGTCGCTGCAACCGCGTGACCTGCGGTGATGCGAGATTTCCTCTTAATCTCTCTTAGTTAAGGGTCGAAGTAGGTAGAGAGCAAGGCTCACTGTCTCAAGCTCAGGAGCGGCCTTCCGGCCGCCAAGAGAGGAAGCGGCCCATCTCAGGGCGACCCCTGCCGGGGCCGACAGAACGAAGCTCCTTAGCCCAGCGGCGAACGACAGCGGGGCGCGACAGCGCCCCCTTGAGGAAGATGCAGCGGCGAAGGGGTGACGAGCCAGAGAGCGCCCGTCCGGCCGCCACAGCCCGAAGCTGCTTCGACAGAGTGGCCCCGTAGGGGCCCACACGAGGAAGCCCAAGAACCTAGCCATGTGGGGCGCTGTCGCGCCCCAGAGAGCGAAGCCACTAAGGGCTGAGGGCCGCTTACGCGGCCACCTGTCGAAGCCGCTTCGCCAAGGGCCAAAAGGCTTCACTCTTTTACACTCGCTCGCCGTGGCGCAGCGCCTTCTACAGGGCTTTGACCTGGGGTTATGTCCGATCCGGCTGCGATCTGCGGGGACGCCGAAGAACCTTGGAACCGTGGCAGGATCTGAGCGGCCAACACGTGGCGGTCGCGGGCTTTCCGCTCTGGGGGTCATACCCCCACCCCTTCGCCGTCGCCTCCCATCTCGGGCAGCGCCAGGTTCTCGCCCTTCCGTCGCCGTTGCGGACTCCGCCTTGCCGCATGACAGGCGAACGGCCGTGCGGCTCTGTACGCGGCCGACAGGCCGCACGGTCTACGAGGTGACAAGGGTGACGCGACAGGCCGTCAGGCAGGCGCACGGCGCCTCGCCCCGGCTGACGGTCAGGGCAGAAGGCAAGCTCAAGCAGGGCGCGGCATCGCCCACGCTCGAAGGCGCCGAGCGCGAGCATCAGGACCACGGAGCGGGCGTCTCATAAACCTTCGATAGTGAGACGGTCTGCCCGGGCTTCGGGGCGTGTCCGTTTCGCCCTCACTCTCGCGTCTCGAAATCCGTCTCAAAAGATCCGTCTCACGGGTGGCTTTCGAGACGCGTTTGTGAGACTGTCTCGATCATGATCACGAACACTCCGGCCGATCAGGTCGAGCGTCACGCCTGCCCGAAGTGCGAAGCTCCCGCCGGTAGTCCCTGCCGGACGAGCGCTGGCAAGGTGGCGGCGAACTACCACACGGGCCGCTTCGCCCTCGTGCCGTCCCTGAAGGCGGAACTCACGGTGAAGACCCCGGCCGACCGCAACCCCGGCAAGGCATGGACGCAAGGCGCACCCGTGGTGCAGGCACCCGAGGCGACACCGGGCGCAGCGATACGGATCGGCTACGCCCGTTGTTCCACGGTCGGGCAGGAACTCCAGTCCCAGTTGGACATGCTGGCCCGTGCCGACTGCAACCGTGTCTTCTCGGAGAAGATCAGCACCCGCGTAAAGGAGCGGCCGGAGCTGGAGAAGGCGTTGGCCCTCGCGCGGGACATCAAGACCGCTGCGCCTCATCAGCCCGTCGTCCTGACCGTGATGGAGATGAAGCGTCTCGCCCGCAACGCGGCGGAGCTCATGACTTTGTCGTCCACCCTGCAAGCGGACGGCATCCAACTGGAGCTTCTCTCCGGCCCCTTGCAGGGCGTGTATGACCCCAACGGGGCGGGGGCCATCGTGTTCGCCGTCCTGGCCGTGGCCGCCGAGGTGGAGCGGGAAGGCATCCGGGAGAAGACATTGGAGGGGCTGGACGCTGCGGCCCGCAAGGGCAACCACGGTGGGCGCCCCTCCGTCGTGGACGACGACAAGCTTGCCGTAGCACGTGCCCGGCACGCCAAGGGAGAAAGCGTCACCGCCATCGCCAAGGCGCTCGGGATCTCCCGGGCCACCTTGTACCGGCACATCGGTGAGAGCGCCTGAGGCAGACGCACCTGGACATGAGCAAGCCCCCGGCTCACGTCGGGGGTCGCTGTCATGCATGGCTCTGTGCGCCCGCCTGAGGGGACGAAACGCCCCCCGGCCGGCCGACTCCTACCATGGGCGAGAGGGGCCAGCGCGGGGCGCAGCGCAGGGCAGGGCCTGAACGCCCGGAGCGGGGCGAGTCAGGCGGACGCAGGCTCCGAGTCCGGAACGGAATCCGCGAGAGTCGCCATATGGTCGGCGACAGCCGGACGCTCATGCATCGCCAGGCTGCCGAGTGCGCCAAGGGCGAGCAGGTGAAGCAGGGCCCAGGTCGTGGCGAGCACCGTGCCGAGTCGGTCACGGTCCGGTGGTGCCGCATGTCGAGCCGACATCACGCCGCCTCCTTCACGGTCACGTGGTCGGCAGCCCACGCCAGAGCGGACGCGATGTGCTCGGGCAGGAGACCCACATGCGGGTCAGGCTCGATCAGCAGGGTCGGGTTACCGAACGCGGTACGGTCTGCCGCCCACTGGTGATCGAGATGGGTGAAGTCGTCGTCGATCCACACGGCCGGAGCGGTGGCCAGCCAGTCCGCGACGTGGTTGCGCTTCCACAGGTAGCCGTCGGGGTGGCTGGTCTTGATCGGCAGGTTGGGCAGCTCGATGTGCTCGAAGTCCGGCACGCCCACCAGCGGGGCAATGATGCGGCGGGCATCGTTCCGCCAGCTCGTGCACCACACGGGCCGGATCAGTCCGGTGTCGATCGCGTCGGTGATGAGCTTGCCGTGGTCCGGGTTGAGCCAGACATCGAACGGCTTGTTCACGTCGTCAGTGCTCACCATGTGCCGGGGGTGGGTGGCCGGGGTGGCGCCGTCCGGCCCAGGGAACGGGATCAAGACGCCGTCTATGTCCAACAGCAGGAACGGGGCGTGGTGCATCGGTGCCTCCCGGGTTCGGTCGGGGGTCAGGGCTTCCGTGCGGTGATAAGAAGGGTGGTCGGCCAGCGAGCATCAGCCGGGGCGAACAGGTTGCTCACGCCCGTGATCAGGAGCCCGGCGCGGTTGAGCGCCCGCGCCCATGCAGCCGGGTCGATGTCCCATCGGTCCACCGTGGCGGTCGTGCCGTCCGGCAGAGTCATCCGGTCACGGGTGCGAGGGCTGGCCGGGATGGTGCCGGTTCGCTGCGGGTGAGGCACGGAGAAGGCAAGCACGCCCTTGCGTTCGAGGCGGCACGAGCAAGCGCTGAGCAGCTTCGCCGGTTCGCCCAGGCCGATCGCTCCGAACACCGAGACGATGGCGTCCAGGCGCTCGCCCTCGCGGGTGAGGTAGCCCAGCGCTCGCGAGTGGACGAACTCGGTTCCGTGGTGCCCGTAATGGGCGACCGCTCGTTGGATCTGTCCCTTCGAGCGATCCACCCCGGTGACCTTCGCGCCGATGCTGGTCAGGTGGGCGGCGTTGTGGCCGGGTCCACAGCCCAGTTCTACGACCCGTCGCCCTGTCAGGTCATCGCCGAGGATCTCGGAGCCCGGCCCGATGCCGGGGCGTTGGGTCCACTCCATCCGAGCGGGCGGCTCAAGGGGGCCTAGCGGACCCTCCGCCAGGCGCTGGGCAGCGTGGGCATCCCACGCATCCATCTCACGCCTCCAGCAGCCTGACGGCCGCGAGGAGGTGCTTGCGGACGACCTTGATGTACAGCGGGTCATCCTCCGGGTTGTTGATCCAGCGAACGGCCTGCTCCATGAACCACTCACTCACCCACACCCGATGCCAGCCCATCGCCCACCGTTCGGCAGGCAAGCCGCCACGCTCGGCAAGCGCGTCCTTGTCACCGCCAGCGGTCACATACGCCTCGATGAAGGCGCGCAGCCTCTCCGAGTCCGGCTCGCCCGTGGTGCCGTGCCAGGACGCAAGGTCGAGCAGACCGGGACCGGTGAACGCGCGGGCGAAGTCGAGCAGGCGCCAGCCGTCCTCGCCGATGTGGAGGCTGGTCGGGTGGAACTCGGAGTGCACCCAGCCGTACGGGCCCAGCTCAGCACCGGTCGCCCGCTTCTCCGCCGAGGCGGCAAGGGTGTCGAGCGCAAACGCCAGCTCGGCAGTCTCTTCGTCCCATCGGCCGGCATCCCGAAGGCGGCGCAGATGGCCGAGCGCGAGCTCGGGCAGGGCGGCAAGCGCGTCCTCGTCCATCTCTCGGAGCGGCGGGGCGGCAGGTGCCTGGTGCAGGGCGACAGCGGCCACGATGCCGTCAGTGTCCTGTGCCTCACGGACCTCTTTGCCCAGGTCCTCGATGACCATGCCGAGGGTGCCGTCTCGGACGATGGAGCCGACAACCTTCGGCACGGGGATGCCGGACCGGGCGGCGGCTCGAAGGATCTCGTCCTCGGTGGCGAACGGTTCGACGGCGTACTTGTAGATCGCGGTGCGCATGTTCGGAGGGAAGCGCAAGCGCTCGACACCCGACATGTCCCACACCCGCATCTCCTCACGGGCGGGGAGCGGCTGACCGGTGCGGGCGCAGATGTCGGCGAGGATGGCGGCGGTGAGCTTGCTGTCCACGGGGGTTGTTCCGTTCGTTCGGGGGTGGGTCAGGGGCCAGGCCCGGGGCGACAGCGCGCTTGCCACCCCGGGCCGTGGATCAACGCTGGGATCAGGCGGCGGTGACCCGGTAGGAGTTGACCTGCTCGATCCACTCGGCCTTCATCTCGGCGAGCTCTTTGCCGAAGGTGGCCATCGAGGCGCCGTAGGGGGTGACGACGCCGCCGGTCTGGTCGGGCTTGGACTGGCAGCCGTGAACCAGCCGACCGCCGAGCGCGGCATGTGCCTTGATGCCCTCGATCCGGCGGTGCTCGTTGAACCACCCGCCGTGGTAGACCTCGTCCAACATCTGGCCGCCCTCGTCGGAGAGGTCGAAGACCACGCCGGTCGCGGAGGGGAAGAACCAGCACGGGCCCACGTTGGAGATGTGGCCGTCGAGCTCGACCTTGTTCAGGGCCATGAAGGTGGCCGCCTCGCGGAGCATCTTCAGGTGCTCGGCGGTGACGCCCGGCAGGCCGAGCGTGGCGAGGTGCTCGTCACGGAACAGGTACGAGTACACCTGGTAGGCGATGGCCAGGACCTCGCCCGCGTCGCTGGTCGAGCGGCCGTGAGCCTTCACGAACTCCAGCGCCATCTGCTCGACGCTCGCGGTCTCGGTCTCGTCCGCGTTCAGCAGGCCGTCTGTCACGGTCTGCCAGTCGATGACGAGCCAGGTGTTGGTCTCGAACCGGAAGAAGTACTCGGCCGGGTCGAGGGTGATCTTCTTGCCATCCACGGTGATGCCGGGCAGGCGGTTCCAGCGCGGGTCGAACGCCTCGGGCAGTTCGACTGTGATCGTTGCAGTGTCGACGGTGGTCACCTGTGTCTCCAGTCGGTCGCTTCCTGGTTTGGCGCCGACCGGTCAGCCAAGGACGACTGCCGTTCGGCAACAACTCCAAGAAAAGCGCCGGAAGGCCGTTCATCCCACGGCATCGATGGGGCAGTCTTGATGCACTTCTGTGCACGGGTCAGGGCGGCGCGGGTCACGGAGAGGGGCAGCCATGGGCATGGCCGAACGGCGCAAAGCTCTGGGTTACAGTCAGGAGCAACTGGCCGAGTTACTCGGAGTGGACCGCACGACCATTGGGCGTTGGGAGAGCGGCAGAAGCACTCCTCAGCCGCCCCAGCGGCCGAGCTTGGCCGATGCCCTCGAAGTCAGCCTCACCGAGCTTGACGCCTTCCTGGCGCAGTCACGAGGAGTCAGCCATGAGATTCCAGGGCAGCAGTCCGATGACCATCCTGGCGCGGGAGACCTTGACGAAATGATTCGCCGCGAATTCCTCCGCATCCTCACCGTCAGTGGAGCGCTGACCGCCTTACCTCTCGGCGAGGCGGAAGCCCTTACGGACGGGGTTTACAGGGGCGCTCCCGCTGACTTCACGCGGATGAACAGCCACCTTTGGCAGGTCTACCAACTGGCGCGCTCCAAGGGGTCTGTCTACGCCATCGTTCGCGATCAGCTAGCGACACTCAATGAAGCCCTGGCAGCGGACGCCCGAGGTAACTCACGGCTGCTCTTGAACGCGGCAGCCGACCTCTTCCAACTGGCTGGAGAGGTCGCCTTCGACGCCAACCGGTACACCGATGCGGCAGCCTCGTACTCCCTGGCAGCGTCCGTAAGCAAGGACGCCGGAGCCTATGACCTGTGGGCGTGTGCCCTCGTACGGCACGCCTACGTGGACATGTCGGAGCAGCGCTACCTCCAGGCGGCGCAGATCCTTCTAGCTGCGGAGAGGCTGGCCAAGCGGGGAGACAGCATCTTGGCTACCCGGCATTGGGTCGCCGCTGTCCAGGCTGAGGCGTACGCCGGCATGGGCGACCTGGCCTCGTGTGAGCGGGCGCTGGACAAGGCCGAGCGGGTGTTGGAGCTGGGCACGGACAGTGCCAACGGGGGCTGGCTGCGCTTCGACGGCACGCGGTTGGTCGAGGAACGGGGAGCGCGCTACGTCCAGCTTGGTCACCTCGACCTGGCGGAAGAGACCCTGAAGAAGGCGCTGGCCCAGACCGCCCTTGCCTCCGGTCAGTCGTACCGACGAAGGGGCGCCGTGCTCGCCGATCTTGCCGCCGTCGGAGCGAAGCGGCGGGACCCTGAACAAGTCGTCGCATACGGGCGAGAAGCCATCCGGTTGGCCCAAGCATCATCATCCGGGTACGTCGCCCGTAGACTCCAAGCCCTGTGCGATGAGTTCGGCCCCCTGAGCAGGGACCGCCGGGTAGCGGAGCTGGGGGCGGAGATCGCCACGCTGAGCACGCCGTGACGAGAGGGGTTGGCATGTCGCAGGTCGAAGGCGCACGAGTGTTCCGGGAAGCCTGGATCGAAGGAGTGCACCGCCACTTCCCGGGGGAGCCGAAGCCTGGGTACGTCACCCCCTGGGAGGACACGCCCCAGTGGGAGCGCGAGGCGGCAGGCGCCGTATACGACCAGGTCCGCCAGTTCATCGAGATCAGTGGCGGTCACACGGCGAAGCTGTCTCGTGAGCAGAAGGGCCGGTTCGTGGCGGTGTGCTGGACGGTGCAGATGTTCAAGCACTTCGACAACCCCAAGCCGGGGTACGTCGCCGACTGGACGGACCTTCCGGCATGGCAGCAGGAGACGGACGCCGATATTTTCGAGGTCATCGAAAAGTCCTGATCAGACCCAGGGCCGGAGGGTTGGTCACGTGACCAACGCATGACCAACAGGGACCCGAGAGGGCCTGAAACAGCAGGAAAGAACAGGAGAAACGCCCGCCGAAATCAAGCCTGCCGACGGGCGTTTCCCCAGGTCAGAGCGGTTGTGGACTGGTGCCCGAGAGGAGAGTTCAAGTCCCCCCTCGGACACCAGCAGGAACACGGGAAGCCCCGGTCGGAAGACCGGGGCTTTTTGCTGTTCGGGTCCGTGCGTATCATCGCCCGATGATCACCAAGAAGACCCCACGGCCCGCCGCCCCCTGCCGGATCACGGTCTGCCGCGGCTGCTGCTGCGGAGACCCGGCGAAGGTGCCCGGGGTCGATCACTCCGGGCAGATAGGCCGGCTGCGGGAGGCGCTGGGCGGGGCCGGGCAGGTGCGGGCGTCGGAGTGTCTGGACGTGTGCGACCAGGCGAACGTGGTCGTGGTGCAGCCGTCGACTGCGGGCCGGGCGGCCGGGGGGCGGCCCGTGTGGCTGGGGCTGGTCAACGACGACGAGGCGCTGGCGGACATCGCCGCGTGGGTACGGGCCGGCGGGCCGGGGCTCGTGGAGCCGCCGGGGGTGCTGGACCTCTACGAGTTCACGGTCTCCCGACGGGTAGGGAAGGCGCTCGAGGGCTGAGAGCGCCCTCCCCGCGCCGGCTCAGACCGGGACGTGGCCGCCCGTCTCCTCCGGCAGGTCCAGCGCCGGGTTCCGGTCGAAGAAACCGGTGGGCTTGAGGCTGAAACCGGTGATGTCGGCGGGCATCACGGGCCACTCCTCCAGCCGGGGCAGATGGGTGGGCCCGAAGGTGTGCCAGACGGTGAGTTCGGTGTTCTCCAGGGACTCCCCGCCCGTCGTCCACTCCGGCAGACCCGCCCCGCCGGGGTGCTGGTTGGGGTGGTCGCCCGCCGGGTAGCGGCGGTCGGGGCGGTGGCGGGTGACCCACAGGTGCCTGGTGCCGTAGGCCACACGCCCGGCGAGCGGTGAGCCCGGCCGGGCGAGGAGCACCGGCCCCGGCTGGGGGACGAGGGTGTAGGCGACCGGCTGTCCCATGCGGTTGCGCGAGCCGGGGTTGGTGATCCGCCAGCGCCTGCCCACCGTCGTATCGGCGGTGCGGCCGCCCTCCGCGCTGTCGGAGAGGACGGTCGTCCGGGTGGTGAAGGCGTTGCCGGCCGGGTTCGCGGGGCCGGCGGGCAGCGGGACGACGTCGACTTCCTCGACCGTGTTGGCGGGGCCGTCCACGGCCACGTCCAGCCGGACGCAGAACAGGTGCTGGTGGTACGGGGCGAGGAGGCCCGGGGCGATCTCGGTGCCGTGCGGTGAGCCGGCGCCCGGCGGGACGGCCGAGGTCTGCACGATGCCCGTGGACCTGACCTCGAAGGCGATCGTGCCGTCCTGGTGGAAGTACCAGTAGAAGCCGTAGTCGTAGTTGCCGACGGTGGCGAGGTACGAGATCACCAGGCGGCGGGAGCGGCGGCTCTCGACGGCGTTGTCGTGGAAGACGTCGGTGTGCTTCCAGAGCAGGCCGTGGTCCTCCTCGTGGACGCAGACGGCGTTGGGCAGCGTCTGCGGACGGCCGTGGTCGTCGGCGAGGACGGCGTCGAGGTAGCGGATCTCGCCGAGGCAGTCGCAGCCCAGCCGCAGCGGGTTGGCGTTGCGGCCGAGGGAGTACTCCCCCGCGTCGAGGAAGGCCACCCAGTTGCGGGTCTCCGCCGCCTCGCCGTAGGCCACGGCCATCTCGGCGAGGGAGGCGCGGTGGAGAACGGACCGTTCCCGGTCGCCGTCGCGGTGGGTGATCCGGTGGAGGACCAGGCCCTCCCGGGCGTTGAAGTCGACGCGGAGGCTCCAGTTCTGCCAGGTCAGCAGGGGCCCGTCGAGGTGGAAGGAGGGACCTTCGGGCTGCCGGATCTCCAGCGGGCGCAGGTCGGTACGGGCCGGTCCGGTGAACTCCGGCTCGTAGCGGCCGCATTCGGCGGGTACGGGCACGGGCCCGGTGTCGGTGATCCGGACGACGCGCCGCTCGATGACGTCGACGTCGACGGCCAGCCCGCCCACGGGGTGCGCCCAGGGGCTGTCGCCGGTCTCGCAGCGCATCCAGGTCAGGCAGCGCAGCAGCCGGCGGCCCGGCCGGTCGATGATCACGCTGCCGGCTGCGAGCGGTGCGCAGACGGCGAGTGCCGGGTCGGCGACGCCGCGGTCGGCCATGGCCTTGCGCCAGCCGGGGTCGGCCTTCACGATCGCCTCGACGAGGGGGTACTCCTCGGACATCACCTGCGGCTGGCCCTCGGTGGCGACGTCCAGTCGGCGGTGGGCGAGCAGCAGGCCGCCGGTGACGTCGACGAGGGCCTCGGCGGCGGCGCCGGTCTCCTGGTCGAGGAGGGTGACGCGCAGTCTGCGGACGACGGGGTCGCCGGGCCGGTGGGCGGCGGTGTGGCGGTCGGGCTCGTCGAGCAGGACGAGCGGGAAGCGGGTGGCGGGGGTGACCTTGCCCGCCTCCGTGAGGACGCGGCGGGCCGTGGTGATCTCGTCGGCGGTCAGCGGGTCGAGCGGGTGCGCGGACGTTCGTGGCGTCGGCGGTGGGTGGCAGCTCATGAGGAAACCTTTCCGTTCATGAGGAACTCCTTCCGGGACGCTCCGGGGCGGCGGCGGCCGCGGCCGAGGCGGCCGCCTTCTCCAGCTGGAACGCCTCGTTGCCGAGCCCGATCCGGGCGTGCAGTTCGGGCCGCACCGCCCGCAGCACCAGCCCGTGGATCACGCCGAGGACGACGGCCGCGCCGATGATGCCCGGCAGGATCCAGCCGAGGGCCGAACCCGCCGTGGCGCCGACGAGGACGTGGAAGTCCTTGACCGCGTAGCCGACGATGCCGAGCAGGGCCGCACAGGCCACGCCGGAGGCGACCAGCCGGGGGGCCTGGGCCCGGCCGGCGCCGCGCCGGACGAAGAAGACGATGACGGCGGCGCTGGCGGTGGCCATGAGGAGGATGACGCCGAGCGCCCCGACGTTGCCCATCCAGGTGAAGAGCCGGATGACGGGCGCGGTGGGATCGCCCTGCGGCCGGTCGTCGGTGACGGCGAAGACGGCCACGGCCAGCAGCGATACGGCGCTCTGGAGCAGCGATCCGTAGGCGGGCGCGCCGCTGCCGCCGGAGGTGCGGCCGAGGGAGGCGGGGAGGAGGCCGTCGCGGCCCATGGCGAAGGCGTAGCGGGCGACGACGTTGTGAAAGCTCAGCATCGCGGCGAACATGCCGGTCACGTAGAAGAGGTGCGTCAGGTCGGTGAAGGTGGTGCCGAGGCGGTCCTCGGTGAGGGCGAAGAGGAGGCCGGTTCCTTTCTCGCGGGAGACGGCGACGACGTGCGAGGGGCCGGTGGCGATGCTCAGGGCCCAGGAGCCGAGGGCGAAGAAGAGGGCGACGAAGCCGACGGCGAGGAAGGTCACGCGGGCGACGACGACCTGGGGGCGGTTGGCCTCCTCGGCGTAGACGGCGGCCTGTTCGAAGCCGACGAAGGCGGCGATGGTGAAGCAGAGCGCGGTGCCGAGCCCGGCGCCGTCGAGGGTGGTGGGGTCGAAGGCGCGGAAGGAGACCCCGTCGGGGCCGGGACGGCCGAGGCAGGCGATGTCGAAGACGACGACCATGGCGCACTCGACGAGCAGCAGGGCGCCGAGGACCTTGATGTTGAGGTCTATCTTCAGCCAGCCGAGGACGCCGACGACGGCCACGGCGGCGAGGGCGGGGACCCACCAGTCGAGGGCGAGGCCGAGGTGCCGGCGGAGGAGGCCGGAGAACTCGTGGCCGAAGATGCCGTAGATGGCGAACTGCATGGCGCTGTAGGCGACGAGGGCGACGACGGAGGCGGCGGCGCCGGCCGTGCCGCCGAGGCCGCGGGCGATATAGGCGTAGAAGGCGCCCGCGTTGTGGACGTGGCGGCTCATCTCGGCGTAGCCGACGCTGAAGAGGGTCAGGACGACGCCGAGGAGGACGAAGAGCAGGGGTTGTCCGACGACGCCCATCGTGCCGTAGGTCGTGGGCATGACGCCGGCGGTGACCATCAGCGGGGCGCTGGCGGCGACGACCGACAGCAGCAGGCCCGCGACTCCGATGCGGCCGGCGCGCAGGCGTCTCTCCCGGCCCTTGAAAGTGCTGATCTCACGCGTGGTGCCGGTCGACATGCGGCGGTGGTCCTTCCGGTGGGGAGCGCGGGGGGACGCGGGGGTGGGGGACGCAGGGGACGGGTGCGGAGGCTCTGCCCGGGGCCGGGTCGCGCCGTGGTCATGTCGCGCCGAGCGCGGTGCGGCGGGCGGCCCGGAAGGCCGCGCCGGGGTCCCGGTCGGGGTAGGTCCAGGGGGCCCGGGTGGCGTGGGGGCCGATGCGGGTGAGGAGGGCGGCGGCCTCGGCGAGGCGGCCCTCGTGGAGCTTGGCGTGGGCGAGGTAGTTCAGGTCGACCTTGCGCCGGGGGTGGGTGGTGGCGGCGGTCGTGGTGTCCGCGCCGTCGGCGATGTCCTCGTCGATGTCCCATTCCAGCCACCAGTCGAAGGCGGCCTTCATCACCTGGCGGGCCCGGCGCGTGGTCCAGTGCGTGGACCGGGCGGGGTCGGCCGGCTCCAGCCCGGCGCGGGCGAGGGCGCGGTAGCGCTCGGCGTGGGCGATGACGGGCAGGACGGCCAGGGGCGAGTCGGCGGGCGCCTGTTCGGCGGCCCAGGCGGCGAAGTCGTAGACCTCGTGCAGGGGGTCGTCACGGTCGCCCTCCTGGCGCTCGGCCAGGCAGGCGGCCATGAGGTGGTGGGCGTGGTGGTGGTCGCGGTGGCGGGCGCGGACCTGGTCGAAGGCGCGGACGCGTTCGTCGGCGGTGCCGGTGCGGCGGGCGAGGATGAGGACGGCCAGCCAGGGGGTGGGGTCGCGAGGGGCCATCCGGGCGGCGGTCAGGCAGAGCGCGCGGGCGGTTTCCGGGGTCTCCTTGCCGCCGAGGCAGCGGAAGACGCCGGCGCAGGCGAGGAGGACGGCGGCGTCGGGGCTGTCGGGCTCGGCGAGCAGCCAGTCGCGGGCCCAGGCGGCGCTGGCGGGGCCCTCGGCGAGGACGACGAGGCGGTGGCCGCGGCGGTCCCAGTCGTCGCCGGTGCGGGCGAGGAGCTGCCGGGCGTCGGCCCAGCGGCCCCGGGCCAGGGCGTCGCGGACGGTGGTGAGCTCGGTGTCGTCCAGGGCGGCGTCGAAGGTCAGCCCGTCCTTGTTCCGGTGGCGGCCCAAGGGGGGTGGGGGCGTCATCAGCGGGCTTCCTCCACGGCGTACGTCCCCTCCGGGCGCCGGGTCAGGGGCGTCCGCGCACTGTGTCTTGTTCCTTCTTCCCGATCACGCACAGCAAACCGGTAGTCACTGCTCCGCGTCAAGGCCGGTCGACCCGTACTGACATGACGTCAAATAACGTACCGTCAGCTCCAGTTGCGGGACGGGGCGGGGCGCACAGGGAACAGGGCGAGGCGCACGGGCGTGCGATGGATCGCCGCACGAGCCCCATGGCACCACCCCCACCACTCCCGCATCGCACACCAGTACTAGGCATGGCCGTTCGATGCCCGATCCCTTCCCCGGCCCCCGATCCGGATGAACGACCGAAAGGGGGGTACTCGACCGTCGCACCGCCCCCGAGGCGGCTATCGTTTTGCTGTCAAGTCTCCTACGACCGCAAGGTCTTGAGGTGCGCGACGTGATGGTCTTCGCCTTCGCCCTGGGTGCGGCGTGCTGTCTGGGCGTGGGGTTCGTGCTCCAGCAGAACGCCGCGCAGCGGGCCCCCATGAGCGACTTCCTCTCCCTCCGGCTGCTGCTGGACCTCGCCCGGATGCCGCGCTGGCTGGCGGGCATCGCGCTGATGGTCTGCGGCATGGCCCTGGGCGCCATCGCGCTCAGCTGGGGCGAGGTCTCGCTGGTCGACCCGCTGATGGCGACGAACCTGCTGTTCGCCATGGCCCTCTCCCGCCGGCAGACCAAACAGCCGCTCGGCCGCAGCGGCTGGTGCGGGCTGTGGCTGCTGGCGGGCGGGGTGGCCGCCTTCATCGTCGCCGGGCGCCCGCACGGCGGGCGGACGGTCACCGATCCGCTGCGGCACTGGCTGATCGTCGGGATCATGGTGGGCACCGCGCTGCTGCTGGCCGCGGTCTCCAAACGGGTGCGGATGAGCACGGAGGCGGCCCTGCTGGCGGTCGCGGCCGGGCTGCTCTACGGCGTACAGGACGCGCTGACGCGGGTGAGCGGCACCCGGTTCGCGCACGGCGGCTGGCGGGAGCTGGTCACCGGCTGGCAGCCGTACGCGGTGCTGGCGCTCGGGGTGACGGCGCTGGTGCTGGTGCAGAGCGCCTTCGAGACGGCGCCGCTGCGGATGTCGCTGCCCGCGCTGACGGCGGCGCAGCCGCTGGCGGGGATCGCGTGCGGGGTGGGTTTCATGGGCGACCAGTTGCGGACGACGCCCGCGGCGCTGGCCGTGCAGGCGGCCGGGCTGGTCGCGATCGTGTGCGGCATCGTGCTGATCGGCCGGCATCCGGCGATGCCGTCGGGTATGGCGGAGCCGGGCCAGGTCCGGGACCTCCAGCCGCGCTGACCGCTGCTCATCACCGCCCCGGGCCCCTGTGGGCCGCTGCTGGTTGGATGGGGCCCATGACCGATCAGCTGCCGCCGCTCGGGGCGGATGAGGTGCTGGACATCGTCGACGAACACGACCGGGTCGTGGGGCAAGCACCGCGCGGCGCGGTGTACGCCGACGGGCTGCTCCACCGGTGTGTGTTCGTCCAGGCGCGCGACGCGCGGGGGCGGATCTTCGTTCACCGCCGGACCGACCGGAAGCTGGTCTTCCCCTCGCGGTACGACATGTTCGTCGGTGGGGTGGTCGGGGCGGGCGAGTCGTACGACGAGGCCGCGCTGCGGGAGGCGGAGGAGGAGCTGGGGGTCAGCGGCCTCCCGGCGCCCACGCCGCTGTTCCGCTTCCTCTACCGGGGCCCGGGAGGCGGGTGGTGGTCGGCCGTGTACGAGGTCCGCTGCGATCTTCCGGTCTCGCCCCAGGAGGAGGAAGTGGCCTGGTGGGACTTCCTCCCCGAGGAGGAGGTGGCGGCCCGGCTGGGCGAGTGGGACTGGGTGCCGGACGGGCTGGAGGCCTACGCCCGGCTGCGCGAGCGCCGGACGGGCGCGGGCCCGTCCGGCGGCTGACGGCGCGGGGCCCGGTCAGGACACCGTCACCACGATCTTTCCCCGGGTGTGGCCCTCGGCGCTGCGCCGGTGCGCGTCCGCCGTCTTCTCCAGCGGGAAGACCTCGGCCACCTCGACCTTGAGAGCGCCCTCCGCCGCCAGCCGGCCCAGCTCCGCCAGGTCGGCCGTGTCGGGACGGACCCACAGCACCCGGCCGCCGAGCTCGGTGACGGCCGGGTCGGCGATGGAGACCAGGCGGGCGCCGTGGGCCGTGACGGCGGGCGATGTCGTGACGGCGCCGCCGCCGACGAGGTCGAGCACGACGTCCACGCCCTGGGGCGCCAGGGCCCGGACGCGCTCGACGAGGCCGTCGCCATAGGTGACGGGCTCGGCGCCCAGGGCGCGCAGGTAGTCGTGGTTGCGCTCGCTGGCCGTGCCGATGACGCGGGCGCCGAGCCGGCGGGCGAGCTGGACGGCCATGGAGCCCACCCCGCCGGAGGCGCCGTGGATCAGCACGGTGTCGCCCTCGGCGGCCCGTACCGCGCGCAGGGACTGGAGGGCGGTGAGGCCGGCCAGCGGGATGGCCGCGGCCTCCTCGAAGGTGAGCCCGGCGGGCTTGGGCGCCAGGGTGCGCACGGGCGCGGCCACGTACTCGGCGAAGGTGCCCCGGGAGAGGAGGTCCTCGCGGACGTAGCCGATGACCTCGTCGCCCTCCCGGTACTCGGGGGTGTCCGCGCCCAGCCCGACGACCACGCCCGAGACGTCCCAGCCGGGCACGACCGGGAAGACCGGCTGGAGCATCCCGTCGAGGTAGCCCTCGCGCGCCTTCCAGTCGACGGGGTTGACGGCCGCCGCCCTGACCTTGATCAGGACGGAGTCGGGGCCGACCTTGGGCAGGGGGAGGTCACCGTACTCGAGAACCTCGGGGCCGCCGTAGGCCCGGTAGCTGACAGCCTTCATGGTGCTGGCTCCTTCGGTGTCGGGGTGTCCGGCGGGATGTTCCGGCGTTCCGGCGGAGAGTCCGTCGGGGGTCAGCGGGTGACGGGTGCGGTCTCAGCCTCGGCCGCCGGGGCCGCGTCCGCCACCGCGGCCTCGCCCAGGGTGCGGATCCTCCGCAGACCCAGCGCGGCCACGGCCGCGACCAGGGCGAAGGCGATGCCCGCGATCACAAAGGTGAGGGTGAACTGGCTCTCGGCGGGCAGCTTGGGCGCGCCCGGCGGCAGGTGCTCGATGCTCTTGGAGGCGAGGACCGTGGTGATCATCGCGCTGCCGATGGCGCTGCCGGTGGAACGGGAGATGGAGTTGATGCCGTTGGCTATGCCGGTCTGGCGGTGGGGCACGCTGGCGACGATCACGGCGGGCATGGCCGCGTAGCCGAAGCTGATGGCCGCGCCGACGCACATGCCGGCGGCGATCACGGAGTAGGTGTGCTCGTGGTCGAGCGCGATCCACACGAAGCCGACGGTGCCGATGAGCGAGGCCAGCAGCAGGACCAGGCGGGGGCCCTTGTGCCGGACGAGCTGGCCGCCGACGGGCGCGGCGAGCAGCGAGACGACGGTGCTGGGCAGCAGGTACTCGACGGAGGCGCGCAGGACGGTCGCGTCGAAGCCGTAGCCGGTGATCTTCGAGGGCATCTGCACCAGGTAGGAGACGCCGATGAAGAGGGCGAAGGAGCCGAAGCCGACGAGGAGGCCGGCGATGTTGGCGAAAAGCACCGGCGGGTGGGCGAACATCCGCATGTCGACCAGCGGCTCGCGCACCTTGCGCTCTACCAGCGTCCATATCGCGGCCATCACGGCGGCGCCGGCGAAGCAGCCGATCGTCCGGGCGGAGGACCAGCCCCACTCGTGGCCCTGGGTGATGGGCAGCAGGAGCAGCACGAGGGTCGCGGCCAGGGTCAGGGCGCCGAGGGCGTCGGTGCGGCCGCCGGTGGTCTCCCGGGTGGCGGGCACGAGGGTGGCGACGGCGATGAGGGCGAGCGCGGCGAGGCCGGTGGCCAGCCAGAAGGCGCTGCGGTAGTCGGGGTCGTCACCGGAGGTGAGCAGGCCGGTGGCGACGAGCGCGAGGCCGCTGCCGAAGGCGAGGGTGCCGCTGACCATGGCCATCGCGCCGGGCAGCCGGGCCGGGCGGACCTCCTCGCGGAGCACGGAGAGCGCCAGCGGGAAGATCGCGGTGGCGGCGCCCTGGAGCACCCGGCCGACGATCAGCCAGAGCAGGGAGTGGGTGACGGCCGCGAGGACGGAGCCCGCGACCATGACGACCAGAACGGCCACCAGGGTCTTCTTCTTGCCGTGCTGGTCGCCGAAGCGGCCGAGCAGCGGGGTGAAGACGGCGGCGGAGAGGAGGGTCGCGGTGGTGACCCAGCTGACGTTCGCGGACGAGGTGCCGAGGTCCTTCTGGATGAGGCCGAGGATCGGCACCACCAGGGTCTGCATCATCGAGACGACCATGGCGGCCAGGCTCAGGGCGAAGACGATCACCGTCTCGTTCCGCTGCGTGGCGGGGGCGGTGGACGCTGGGGAGGTCATGGGCGGGAGGTGTTCCTTCGGGAATGCTGCGCGTTACTTCACGACGTTGATGCTTGAGATCGTCAAGCAACCCGAAGCACGCTAGACCCAATACTTCAGGTAGTCAAGTTAATGATTTAAGACTTCAAGCTGTTTGAGTACACTTGAGCCATGACCGGTACGACCCCCCAGCCCCCGTCCAAGGCCCAGCTCCTGGAGCTGGTGGCGGCACTCGGCACCGCCCAGTGGCAGGACTTCGCGGCGACCGCCGCCCGCCACGGCCTCACCTCCGTCCAGGCCAAGCTGCTCGCCCAGCTCAAGGGCCCGGTCCCGATGCGCGGCCTGGCCACCCTGCTGGTCTGCGACGCCTCCAACGTCACCGGCATCGTCGACCGGCTGGAGGCGCGCGGCCTCGTCCGCCGCGAGCCCGACCCGTCCGACCGCCGGGTGAAGAACGTGGTGGCCACCGACGAGGGCCGCGAGACCATCCGCCGCGTACGGGCCGAGATGCAGGCCACGCACAGCGCGCTCGACGCGCTGGACGAGGCGGAGCGCACCACGCTCTACGGGCTGCTGGACCGGCTGCGGCCGGGGCTCGAACACCGCGCCTGACCGGCAAGCGCCGGGCCCACGGCCCCCGCCCGCCCGTATTCTGACGGGTGGTCCGATCCGCCCACCCCCGCGGCGGACGGCGAGGGAGGCCAGCGAATGACCAGCGCGAACACGAGACCGACCACCATCGAGGCGGACGGCACCGAGCCGTACACCGTCCCGCTCGCCCCGGGCGTGAGCGCCTACATCCAGCCCGACGGCGGCTGGTGCCTGAACAACGCGGGGTTCGTGACCGACGGCGAGCGGACCCTCCTCGTCGACACGGCCGCCACCGAGCGCCGGGCGAAGCTGCTGCGCGAGGCCGTCGTCGCGAGCGGGGCGCCGCTGCCGACCGCCGTCGTCAACACCCACCACCACGGCGACCACACCTACGGCAACTGCGTCTTCACGCCGCAGGCCACTGTCATCGGCCACGCCGACTGCCGCCGCGAGACCCTCGCGTCGGGCCTCCAGCTCCACCTCGCCTGGCCCGAGGTCGACTACGGGCACATCGAGGTCACCCCGCCCACCCTCACCTACACCGACGAGCTGACCGTCCACATCGGCGACACCGAGGTCCGCCTCCTCCACCCGGGCCCGGCCCACACCGTCGGCGACACCATCGTCCATCTCCCCGGCCAGGGCGTCGTCTTCACCGGCGACCTGATCTTCAACGGCGGGACGCCCTTCATCATGATGGGCTCCCTCAGCGGCTCCCTGCGCGCCCTTACGACCCTGCGCGGACTGGACGCGAGCGTGGTCGTACCGGGCCACGGCCGGGTCACCGACGTCGGCGTCTACGACACCGTCGAGCGCTACCTCCGCTACGTCGAGGACCTCGCCCGCACCTCCCACGCCGCCGGCCGCACCCCCCTGGAGGCCGCCCGCGACGCCGACCTCGGCGAGTTCGCCACCCTGCGCGAGAGCGAGCGCCTGGTCGCCAACCTTCACCGCGCCTACGCCGAACTGGACGGGCTCCCGCTGGGGGCGCCGCTGGACCTGCTGACGGTCCTGGGCGACATGATGACGATGAACGGCGGCCGGCCGATCGCCTGCCACGCGTAGCCCCGGGCGATGCCCCTGCCCCGGCCCCTGCTCACCGAATGGGGGCCGGGTGCCCTCTGGACGGCATACCGACCGGTCGGCATCATGATCGGCGTCAGCAGGTCGCCGGATGTCCGCCGAGCGCGGCCCGACTCCCTTTGGAGGAGCACGCGATGAGCAAGGCCAGCCCCCCGCCGGGGCTCGATCCACAGCGGTTGCGCGGGTATCTGGAGCGGGAACGGCCCGGGCTGACAGCCGGGCCGCTCACGGCCGAGCTGATCGAAGGGGGGCGGTCCAATCTCACGTACGCGGTGCGGGACGGCTCCGGCGGGAGCTGGGTGGTGCGCAGGCCGCCGCTGGGGCATGTGCTCGCCACCGCCCACGACATGGCCCGTGAGCACCGGGTGATCAGCGCGCTGCGCGACACGCCCGTGCCGGTGCCGGAGGCGCTGCTGCTGTGCGAGGACGAGGAGGTGCTCGGGGCGCCGTTCTACGTGATGGAGTTCGTCCCCGGCACGCCCTACCGCTCGGTGGAGCAGCTCGCCGCGATCGGTCCGGGCCGGACGCGGGAGGTGGTGCTGGGGCTCGTCGACACGCTCGTGGAGCTGCACGCCGTGGACCCGGCGGCGGTGGGGCTGGGGGACTTCGGGCGCCCGGAGGGGTTCCTGGAGCGGCAGTTGAGGAGGTGGGGCACCCAGCTGGAGGCGTCCCGCAGCCGTGAGCTGCCGGGGATCGACGAGCTGCGCGCCACGCTGACGAAGGCCCTGCCCCGCTCCCCCGCGCCCGCCGTGGTGCACGGCGACTACCGGCTCGACAACGTCCTGGTCGGCGCCGACGACACCGTACGGGCCGTCCTGGACTGGGAGATGTCCACGCTCGGCGATCCGCTCACCGACCTCGGGCTGCTGGTGATGTACGGCGAGCAGCGGTCCGTCCCCGGCTCGCCCGTGGCCGCCACCGGAAGCGCCCCGGGGCACCCGGATCCGGCCGGGCTCGTGGAGCGCTACGCCGCCCGCTCCGGCCATGACGTCTCCGCCCTGCCCTGGTACACGGCCTTCGCCTACTTCAAGCTCGCCGTCATTCTTGAGGGCATCCACTACCGCCACACCCTCGGGCGGACGGTCGGCGCGGGCTTCGACCGCATCGGCGAGCTCGTCCCGCTCTTCATCGACAACGGCCTCACCACCCTCCGGAAGGGCTGAGCTGCATGGACTTCGCATTCGACGCCCGCACCGAGGAACTGCGGGCCCGGCTGCTCGCCTTCATGGACGAGCACGTGTACCCGGCGGAGGCCGTCGCCGAGGAGCAGCGTGCCGCGCTCGCCTCGCCATGGGCCGTACCGCCGGTCGTCGAGGAGCTGAAGGCGGAGGCTCGGCGGCGGGGGCTGTGGAACTTGTTCCTGCCCGACGAGGAGTACGGGGCCGGGCTCACCAACCTCCGGTACGCCCCCCTCGCCGAGATCACCGGCCGCAGCCCGCAGCTGGCCCCCACCGCCCTCAACTGCGCCGCCCCCGACACCGGGAACATGGAGCTGCTCGCCCAGTTCGGCACCGAGGAGCAGAAGAAGCGCTGGCTGGAGCCGCTGCTGGCGGGGGAGATCCGCTCGGCGTTCGCGATGACCGAGCCGGACGTGGCCTCCTCCGACGCGACGAACATCGAGACGCGCATCGAGCGGGACGGCGACGCGTACGTCGTCACCGGCCGCAAGTGGTACATCTCCGGGGCGCTGCACCCCGATTGCCGGGTCTTCATCGTCATGGGCAAGACCGATCCCCAGGGCGCCGACATCCGCCGGCAGCAGTCGATGGTCCTGGTCCCCCGTGACACCCCCGGTGTCGAGGTCCGCCGCGCCATGCGGGTCTACGGCTACGAGGACCACTACCACGGCGGCCACGCGGAGGTCCTCTTCGACGGGGTGCGCGTCCCGGCGGACCATCTGGTCGGCGAGGAGGGCGGCGGCTTCGCCATCGCCCAGGCCCGGCTGGGCCCGGGCCGTATCCACCACTGCATGCGGCTGATCGGCATGGCCGAGCGGGCGATCGAGCTGATGTGCCGGCGCGCCCTGGACCGTACGGCCTTCGGCAAGCCGCTCGCGGCGCAGGGCGTGGTCCAGGAGTGGATCGCGGACGCGCGCGTGGCGGTGGAGCAGTTGCGGCTGCTGGTCCTCAAGACGGCCTGGCTGATGGACACGGTGGGCAACCGGGGCGCCCACACCGAGATCCAGGCCATCAAGATCGCAACGCCGCGCACGGTGACGGACATCCTCGACAAGGCGGTCCAGCTCCATGGCGCGGGCGGGGTGGGACAGGACTTCCCGCTGGCGGAGCTGTGGGCGGCGGCGCGGACGCTGCGGCTGGCGGACGGGCCGGACGAGGTGCATCAGCGGTCGCTGGCCCGGCGGGAGCTCAAGCGCTACGCGTAGCGCCCCCACCTGCTCGTTCCGCCCGGAGGTGACCCCGGGCGGAACGAGCAGGTCGTAAAGCTACGGCCGCAGGGCCCGTAGCAGCAGGTCCGCGAGGTGGTCGGCGACCGCCCGCGCGCTGAGCGCGCCGTCCGGGCGGTACCAGCTGCCCAGGTGGTGGACGGAGCCGAAGTGGTAGTCCACCACGAGGTCGGCGGGCGCGGCCCGGCTGAAGACGCCCGTGCGCTGTCCCTCCTCCACCAGGGCCCGGAACCGCTCGTGGTAGCGGCGTCGTTCGGCGCGCACCTGCTTGAGCTTCTCGGGCGAGAGGTGGTGCATCGAGCGGAAGAAGATCGTGGTGTCGTCGAGGTTCTCCAGGGTCGTCTCCACCACGTCGGCCGCCGCGTCCCGCAGCCGGCGCTCGACGGGAGCGTCGGTGCCCGCGAGGGCGTCCAGCCGCTCCTGCTGGAGCCGCAGGACCCGTCCGTAGACCTCGTGCAGCAGGTCGTCCTTCGAGCCGAAGTAGTGGTACAGCGCGCCCTTGGTGACGCCCGCTGCCACGACGATCTCCTGGACGGACGTGCGGTCGTAGCCCTGCTCGGCGAAGAGCCGGGTGGCGGCGGCGAGCAGGCGCTGCGGTACCGGTCTGGCGCAGCTCTCCGTCGCTCCCGGCGTCACCGTCCTGATGTGCATGAGCCACCACCCCTTCCGCCGTGGTGCGGTGCCGCGCCGCGTGCGCGGCCCCCCTTTCGAGGATCTTGCCACCAGGTGGCGGACGCGCGTGGGGAGTTGCCCGGGTTCGCTCACCTGCGCGTGCCGCAAGGGCTCGAATCGTGGCTCACGAACGGGTGAAGAGGCCCGAGGAAGGCTGGACACACTCTCTTGACGGCAGGACGATGCGCGCCAACTGACCTGGCAGGGGGACGCCATGGCGACCATAGGTGTGCAGCCGTACTGGGAGCTGATGTTCGACGCCGAGGGGGACATGGCCCCCGGCGAACGGGACGCCCTGGTAAGGGGGGTGACGGAGAAGGAGATCACCGATCTGGTGGTCTTCGCCCACGGCTGGAACAACACCCGCTCGATGGCCACCGGTCTCTACGACCGCTTCTTCGCCCCCTTCCCCACCGTGCTCGCCGACGCCCCCGTCCACTCCGCCACCGGTGGTCCCGTGCGTCTCGGCTACGGGGGCGTGATCTGGCCTTCCATGCGGTTCACGGACGAGCCCATCCCCGACTTCCCCTCCGAGCGACCCCCGGCGGCGGCCGCCGGGCCGCTGCTGGACCCGGGCACCCTGGCGGGGCTGGCCGTGGTCTTCCCCGGCGGCGAGGCCGTGCTGGACCGGCTGGCCGAGCTGCTGGAGCGGCGGCCGGCGGACCCGGCGCGGCTGGCGGAGTTCGCGGCGCTGACGCGCGGTCTGGTCGCCCGGGGCCGGGGCGGCCGGGCGGCGGGCTCCGCCGCCGATCCATACGTCCACGACCTGGACCCGGGGGCGGGTGAGCCGGAGGAGCCCACGATGTTCTCCGGGAGCCCCGAGCGGGTGTGCGCGCGCTTCGCGGACGCCCTGGCGCTCGCGGGCCTGGCGCGCTCCGAGTTGTCCGGCGCGCTGGAGCGGCTGTGGGGCGGTGCGCTGGAAATGCTGCGCCAGGGGACCTACTGGGAGATGAAGCGACGGGCGGGGACCGTGGGAGAGGCGGGGCTCGGACGGCTCCTCGGGGAGCTCGCCGGCGCCTCCCCCGGCCTGCGAATACATCTGGCGGGGCACAGCTTCGGGGGACGGCTCGTCGCGTTCGCCCTGCGTGGTCTTCCGGAGCGCGCGCGATGCGTGCGCTCCGTCACTCTGCTCCAAGGCGCCTTCTCGCACTACGCGTTCGCGCCCCGGCTGCCGTTCGCCCCCGGTCTCGCGGGGGCGCTCAAGGAACTCCAGCACCGGGTCGACGGCCCGGTGGTCTGCTGCCATTCGAGCCACGACCAGGCCCTGGGGGTGCTCTATCCGCTGGCCTCCCGGATCACCGGGGACATGGACTCACTGCTCGGCCTGGACCCACTGGGCCTGTCCGACCCCCGCTGGGGCGCCATGGGCCACGACGGCGTCCAGGCCGTGCCCGGCACCGCGGCCCTCGCTCTCGACCGGGCCCTGACCGGCCCGTTCCCGGCCGACGGCTGTGTGAACGTCGACGCCTCGGCGGTCATACGGCGCGGCGGCCCGCCGTCCGGCGCGCACAGTGACATCTGCCACCGGGAGCTGGCCCGGCTCGTCCTGCTGGCCGGGCGCCTGGTGCGCTGAGCACGGCACCGGGTTCCGCCACCTTCGTGATGCCCCACATCTGTCCGCCCGATGGGGGTAGCAGAGCGGAGTCGGCGCCGTGACGCGGGCCGGGATCCGAAAATCCGATGGATCCGATCGGCCGTGCGTTACGTCCCTTCCATGTCGATCCGAGTCCGCGCCGCCGGAGGTGGGATGCAGTGGCAGGTTTCAGAGCACTAGCCCGAGAAGTGCGCAATCCACGGAACACCATCGCGCTCCGCAGGACCTCCCTGCGCAAATGCCTGGAACGCTTCGCCCCTTACGGGCACCGGGCGACCTGGCGCCATCTGTGCGCCCGTGCCGGTCTCGCCCCCGACGACCGCGCCCCCGACCCCGCGCTGCTGATCGCCGCGCTGGCCGAGCTGGAGGAGGCCCGCGAGGTCTGGCTGGCGTACGAGGCCCGGTTCGCGGGCCGGCGCCGCCGGGAGAAGCACCACGGGATCCGCCAGCCGAGCGCGATCGACGACTGGTACCGCAACACCTGGGGCGGCTGTGACATCGTGCCCTGTGCGTCCCCCGATCTCACCCCCGATGCCCGGCTCGCGGACGTGCTGCGCCGGGTGATCGCGGCGATGGAGTCCACCCCCGGCGACGCCTGCCCGGTGTGCGGGCAGGAGCGCGTCGAATGGCGCACGGACCTGGAGCGCTATCCGCTGGAAGGCCCCGTCTGCGCCGACTGCGGCATCGTGGTGCCCGTTTCGGTGCTCACGCCCGCCGCTCTGGCCGCGGCGCACAGGAGGACCTTCGCCGGGCGGTACGCGGGGGTGTGAGCGTGCTCCCCGGACCCCTCCGGGGAGCATCGGCCGCCTTCGGGCACCCCCTGGGGCGCGTGATCAGCCGGCGTCGCGATCAGCCGGCGTCGCGCTGGCCGTAGAGGATCGAGCCGTTGCCGAAGCCGCCGAAGCGGTCGTCGGGGTTGGACAGCGCGCACCGGTCGAGGGAGAGGCAGCCGCAGCCGATGCAGTCCTCGAGGCTGTCGCGCAATTTGCCCAGCTGCGCTATCCGGTTGTCCAGTTCGACCCGCCATGCCTCGGACAGCCGGGCCCAGTCGGCCCGGTTGGGCGTGCGGCCGTCGGGCAGTTCGGCCAGCGCCTCGCGGATCGTGGCGAGCGGGATGCCGACGCGCTGGGCCGCACGGATGAAGGCGACGCGGCGCAGCGCGTCACGGTCGTAGCGGCGCTGGTTCCCCGAGGTGCGCCTGCTGCTGATCAAGCCCTTGGTCTCGTAGAAGTGAAGGGCGGAGACGGCCGCGCCACTGCGCGCGGAGAGCTGACCGACAGTCAGCTCGCAAACCTTCTTCGTAATCTGCGGCACGGCTCAGACTGTACGTGACGGCACTGTCAGGCCGGTCGCGGCGAGGATTCCGGGTGGCCGGCCATGCGCAGCACCAGGCCCGCGTAGAGGTCGCCGACCTCGGCGGGCGTGCGCCGGCCCGCGGCGTCGAACCAGCGGGCGACGTCGACGCACAGGGAGATCACGGCGAGGGCGGTGCCGCGGACGTCGGGGACGTCGAAGTCGCCCGAGGCGACGCCGTCCTCGATGATCGCGCGGACGGCGGCGTCGGTGTCCCGGCGCAGCGCGACGATCTCGGCGTAGTGCTCCTCGCCGAGCGCGCCGAGCTCGTACTGGACGACGCGCGCGGTGGTGTGGTGCTCGGCGTGCCAGCGGACGAAGCGGCGGACGGCCTCGGCGAGGCGCTCGGCCGGGGTGCCGGCGCCGTCGCGGGCCCGGCGCAGGATGTCGAGGGCGAGCCGGTGCCCGACGCCGCTGATGCGGTAGAGCAGCTCTTCCTTGGTCCGGTAGTGGATGTAGAGCGCGGCGGGGCTCATCCCGGCGCGGCCGGCGATGTCGCGGGTGGTGGTGGCGTGGTAGCCGCGCTCGGCGAAGGCCTCCACGCCGGCGGCCAGCAGGCGGCGTGCCGCGTCGGGCGTGACGTCGGCCCACTCCTCGGTCCGTGGCGTCCGCTCGCCCATCTCGGTGCCCCGCTCTCCGGGCCCGTCCGGGCCCCTCGCCGACAGAAGGACGAACACCATACCCCGGGCCTGAGCAAGCGCTTAGGGCGCATGGGTCCGGGGCCGCGGCGCGTAGCGGCCCGGCCGGACGGGCATGCATGACCCATGACCGCCGAGCGCACCCTGCCGGTGGCGGCCACGGCGCTGACCGCCACGATCGCGGTCTACATCACGCTCGTCGCCTTCGGCAATGTCACCGACTTCGGTACCAACCAGGAATTCGTCCGGCACGTCCTGGCCATGGACACGACGTTCCAGGACCGCGATGTGATGTGGCGGGCCATAACCGACGCCACGCTCCAGAACGCCGCCTATGTGACCATCATCGTCTGGGAGACGCTGGCGGCGCTCGTGCTGCTCGCGGCCACGGGACTGTGGGTGCGGGGGCTGCGGCGCGGCGGGACCGGCCAGGGCTTCGGGCCCGCCCGGCGGGCCACCACGCTGGGTCTGCTGATGCTCATGCTGCTCTTCGGGCTGGGCTTCGTCGCCATCGGCGGGGAGTGGTTCGCGATGTGGCAGTCCACGAAGTGGAACGGGCTCCAGGCCGCGACCCGTATGTTCACGCTGACGGGGATCGTCCTGCTGCTGATCCATCTCCCGTCGCCGCAGTGGCGGGCGGACCGGGCCGGCTGATCGCGGCCCGCGCCGCGTGATCATCCCGGCCGCCGGGCCGTCGCGGGCACCGGCACCCCCGGCGGCCGGTTCTTCCGCATGCCCGGCACCGGTCCATTGACGCGCCCGGCCCGGGAATCCTACGGTCTCCCATAGGAATCCATCGGCAGTGGGAGCACGCGATGAGCGGTACGGGCAACGAGCGGGCGCGAAAGACCGCGGAGGCGCTGGTCTACTCCCCCGGCTTCGGCAACGAGCACAGCAGCGAGGCCCTCCCCGGCGCCCTGCCCCTGGGGCGCAACGCACCGCAGCGGGCCCCCCTCGGGCTCTACGCGGAGCAGCTCAGCGGCAGCGCCTTCACCGAGCCCCGCGCGCACAACCGCCGCTCCTGGCTGTACCGGATCCGTCCCTCCGCCGCGCACCCGCCCTTCACCCGCGCCGGAAACGGCGCCCTGCGCACGGCCCCCTTCGCCGAGACCGTCCCCGACCCCAACCGGCTGCGCTGGAACCCGCTGCCCGAGCCCGCCGAGGGCACGGACTTCCTCGCCGGCCTGTGGACCCTGGGCGGCAACGGGGACGTCACCCAGCGCGCCGGCATGGCCGTCCACCTGTACGCGGCGAACGCCTCCATGACGGACCGCGTGTTCAGCGACGCCGACGGGGAGCTGCTGATCGTCCCCGAGCGGGGCGGGCTGCTGCTGCGCACCGAGCTCGGGCTGCTGCGCGCCGAGCCCGGCCACGTGGCGCTGATCCCGCGCGGAGTGCGCTTCCGGGTGGAACTCCTGGACGCTTCGGCACGCGGCTACGTCTGCGAGAACTACGGGCAGCCCTTCGTCCTCCCCGACCTCGGCCCGATCGGCGCCAACGGGCTGGCGAACGCCCGTGACTTCCTGGCCCCGGTCGCCGCCTACGAGGACGTCGAGGGCCCCGTGGAGGTGATCAACAAGTTCTGCGGCAACCTCTGGTCGGCGACGTACGACCACTCCCCGCTGGACGTCGTCGCCTGGCACGGCAACCATGTGCCGTACGTCTACGACCTGCGCCGATTCAATGTGCTGGGGTCCATAAGCTACGACCACCCGGACCCGTCCATCTTCACGGTGCTCACCTCGCCGTCCGACACCCCGGGGCTGGCCGGCGTGGACTTCGTCGTCTTCGCGCCGCGCTGGCTGGTCGGTGAGGACACCTTCCGGCCGCCCTACTTCCACCGGAACGTGATGAGCGAGTACATGGGCTTGATCGAGGGCGCTTACGACGCCAAGGCGGAGGGCTTCGTCCCCGGCGGCGGCTCGCTGCACAACATGATGTCCGCGCACGGGCCGGACCGGGACACCTTCGAGCGGGCGAGCGCGGCCGAGCTCCGGCCCCAGAAGATCGACGACGGCCTCGCCTTCATGTTCGAGACTCGCTGGCCGATGACGCTCACGGCACAGGCGGCGGAGGCCGACCACCTGCAGACGGGATACGACCAGGTGTGGCAGGGTCTGGAACGCCATTTCCGTCAGTGACACCCCCCGTTCGTCAGAGCCGGAGCCCCCGTGACCTTCGCCCCCGACTCCCTCGCGCTCAACCGCAAGCTGCCGCTCTGGTACCAGGTGTCGCAGTCGTTGCGCGCCTCGATACTGGGCCGGCGCCCGGACGACCCGCTGCGCCTGCCCACCGAGGAAGCCCTCGCGGCGCACTACGGCGTCAGCGTGCTGACGATGCGGCAGGCGCTCAAAGAGCTGGAGGCGGAGGGGCTGATCACCCGGCACCGCCGGCGGGGCACGTTCATCGAGCCGAGCGCCCGGCGCGGCTCGCCCGTACGGCTGCTGGGCTCGGTGGACACGATCGTCGCCCAGCAGTCCGGCGAGCACACGGCCGTTCTCGGCCACGGCCCGGTCCCGGTCCCGGCCGAGCTGGCCGAGCACTTCCCCGGCCTGGACGAGGCGGTCGCCTACCGGCGGCTGCGCCATGACGAGACGTCGGGCGAGCCGACGAACTGGGCCGAGAACCTGGTCCGCCCGGAACTGGCCGAGCACATCGACGTCGCGGACCTCAGCCGCTGGCCCATGACCAAGGTGCTGCGCGACGTGGTGGGGGTGCGCATCAGCCGGATCACGGACACCGTCGAGGCGCGGCTGGCCGACCCGGAGACGGCCCGGCTGCTCCAGGTGCCGCTGCTCAGC
Source organism: Streptomyces hesseae (assembly GCF_031845785.1). Taxonomy (NCBI): domain Bacteria; kingdom Bacillati; phylum Actinomycetota; class Actinomycetes; order Kitasatosporales; family Streptomycetaceae; genus Streptomyces; species Streptomyces hesseae. Next base: position 85,537 of record NZ_JAVRFI010000012.1, on the reverse strand, counting down.
CCGATCCTCCACTACACGGGCATCACCTACGACGAGAACGGGCGGGCCGTCGACATCGCCCGCATCCACTACCGGGGGGACCGTTTCTCCTTCACCGTCACCCTCGACGCGCACTGAGCCGGGCGCGGGGACGGGCACCGGGGGCGCATCAGGGGCGTGCGGGGCGGCTCTCCCCCGGATCTCCACGATCTGCGCACGCCCGGGGATTTCCTCCTCGGCGCGCCCCTGACTCACCGCGCACCGGGAGACGGCGCGAACGTCCGGAGACCGAGCGGGGGATTCGGCGGGGGATGGAGAGTCCGGGTGGAGACGGCCGACCGGAGGGGCGCCGAGGGATGCCAGGGTGACCGGGGGCGTGCCGGGGTGCGCCACTGCCCGACCGGCCCCGGGGAAAGGGCAGGCCGTACGAGGACGGGCCGGGGCCGGGGGTCAGGCGTGAGAGGTGGTGCTACGGCTGCCGAAGAGCGAGCGGCGCAGCCGTCGCAGCGGGGCGAACAGGGAGACCCGGGCGATACGGCTCCGGCTCTTGCTGCGACCGGCGCGGACGTGGTCGCGCGAGGTGATCTCGCGCATCAGCACCGTCGCGCCCTCGACCTCGCGCTGCGGCAGGGCGGGCCCGCCGAGCACCGCGAGGTGACGGTCGAGGCGCGCGCTCGACGCACCGCTTCCGTAGCTGATGGCAGGCACACGCGGCCTGCTCCGCATCGCTATCTGATCCATTCGATACTCCCCACCCGTACGAGGCACCCGGCCCAGGCAGGGTAACCCTATCGCCCCATCGCGTCACCCGCGCATCGGCGGGGCCGATTCACCACCCCGTCAAGGGCGTTGACAAACCTGACGTGAACCTGCCGTTACCGACAGCGAGTTGAACAGGACAATACGGTACCGAACAGGGGGCAATCACGCTCCGTTGCGGTACATTCACCCCGAATTGCTCTCGGGGGAGGGACGGACGCATGGACACGGGTTCCGGCGCCGGACGGGTGCTGGCGGGCCGTTACCGGCTGCTGGGCGAGCTGGGGCAGGGCGGCATGGGCGTGGTATGGCGCGCCAGGGACGAGATCCTGGGCCGGGAAGTGGCGGTCAAGGAGGTCCGGGCGCCCGCCGGGCTGCCTGCCCCCGACGTGCGGCAGCTCTACGCCCGGCTGGAGCGCGAGGGACGTGCGGCGGCCCGGATCTCCCACCGCAACGTCGTCACCGTCCACGACGTGGTCACCGAGGAGGGCCGGCCCTGGATCGTCATGGAGCTGGTGCGCGGCCTCTCCTTCGCGGAGGTCCTCCTGGCCGAGGGGCCCATCGCCCCGGTACGGGCGGCGCGGATCGGTGTGGAGGTACTCGCCGCGCTCCGGGGCGCGCACGCCGTGGGCGTACTCCACCGCGACGTGAAACCGGGAAACGTACTCGTCTCCAACGACGGGCGTGTCGTCCTCTCCGACTTCGGCATCGCGATGATCGAGGGGAGCTCGGCGCTGACGGCCACGGGCCAGCTGGTCGGCTCCCCCGAGTACCTCGCCCCGGAACGCGCGCTGGGGCACCCACCCGGGCCCGAGTCGGACCTCTGGTCGCTCGGGGTGATGCTCTACGCCGCCGTGGAGGGCTACTCCCCCTTCCGGCAGGACACCCCGCTCAGCACGCTGCGCGCCGTCGTCGACGCCGAACTCCCGCCGCCGCGCCGGGCCGGCCCGCTCGCCCCCGTCCTGGACGGGCTGCTCCGCAAGGACCCGGCGCGACGGCTCGGCGCGGCGGAGGCGGAACGGCTCCTGCGGACGGTGGCGGCGGGGAACGTGCCGCGCGTGGAGACGGGTGGGGGTGCGGGGGCGTACGCGCCGACCGTGGCGGCGGGGGCCGCGAGTTCTGAGGGGGCGGGCGGGGCGCCGCCGACCCAGCCGGTGCCGGTGCCGCCGTCCGGCCCGGCCGGGCCGCCCGAGCGGCGGGCGGGAAAGCGGGTGGCGCTGGCCGGGGGCGCGCTGGTCGCGCTGCTCGCCGTGGGCGGGCTGGTGTGGGCGCTCACCTCGAACGGTGGCAGTGGTGGTGACGGTGGGTCGGGCGGCGGGGGTGCGTCCACCGGGAGCGACAAGAACGCGGGGGCGGCGTCGCAGGGCGGCGACCGTACGCCATCGGCGGCCGCACCGCCGCCCGCGTCACCTTCCGCCGGAAGCGCGGCGCCGGTGAACATCACCGTCACCATTGTCGCCCTGCGCGACCACTACTCCGGCCCCTGCCCGCCGCCGGGCGACGCCGCTCCCGCCTTCCAGGCCGCCATCGCGGTGGACCGCTCCCCCACCGATGTCACCTACCGCTGGGTGACGGGCAGCGGGAACGTCACGGACGGCGGCTGGCGGACGGCACGCGTCGGCGCCGGGGAGCGGAGCAAGGTCCTCGCGCACACGGACACCGCGCACCGGGCGGGGGATCAGGAGAAGGACTGGATCGCGCTGGAGGTGAGGGGGGTGGGGGTGTCGCGGCATGTTCCGTTCACGGTGACGTGTCAGAAGGCGTCGTCGAGTGGGGCGCCTTCGCCGTCCGGCTCCGCGAGCCCGTCCGGAAGCCCGTCCGGCTACCCCGGTACGTACGGCGGCACGAGCGGTTGAGGCCCCGTTCCGCGCTGGCGCGCGGTGTCCTCAAACGCCGGACGGGCTGAAATCAGCCCGTCCGGCGTTTCGTCACGCCGCGCCGGCGAAGACCGGAAGGTAGCCCCCCGACTGCCCGGCCGCCGTCGGGTGGTACGACTCGTTCACAGGAAACGTCACACTGTTCAGCCACGCGCTCCCCGAGCACAGCTCATGCCCGGTGAACGTGGTCGTGACGTCGCCGAAGGCGAACCCGTGGTCGGCCGCCCGTTTCGCGGTGACGGAGTTGATCAGGTCCGCGGCCCCGTTGATGGCCCTCCTCTTCGTGTCGCTGAGGCCGATGCACGTACCGCCGAGGTGGTAGAAGCGCGGGTAGCCGAGGACGACGACCTGGGCCTGGGGCGCGCGGTCGCTGATGGCGGAGTAGACGTCGTCGAGCTTGGCGGGCAGCTCGTCCTGGATGTAGGCGCGGGCCTGGTCGATCCGGCTCAGGCAGGAGGAGTCGGTGCCGAGGACGCAGGTGGTCATGGTGTCGGCGAAGCCCGCGTCGTTGCCGCCGATGGAGATGCTGACGAGCCCGGTGGAGTCGTTCAGCGTGCCGAGCTGTCCGCTGAGGACATCACCCGTACGGGCGCCGGAGCAGGCATTGAAGTCGAATCTGGACGGTTTGTGGGCGGCGGCCCAGAGGGCCGGGTAGGCCTTGGTGCTGCGTTTGCAGTCACCGCCGGCGGAGTCGTAGCTCCCGGCGCCGAGACCGGAGGAGTAGGAGTCACCGAGGGCCGTGTAGGCGGGGTTTGACGCGCGTTCGGCAGAATGCGCGGCGCCGGCCCCGCCTAGGGCGAGGGCGGCGGTGAGGGCCAGCGCGGATAGGGCACCCGCGAACCGGGACAGTTTCATGGAACCTCCCTAGCAGGGGTTTCTGCCATCTCTGTGGTAGCAGCGACCCCATGTCGCTGGAAGTGTCCATGCCAAAAATATGGGCCGGTTCGCCGAAGGGTCATCCGAGCGCGCGAGGCGAGGGCGGAGCTGTCAACCCGCGTTTGAAAGCCGTCAGTTGACGCACGATCCGACAGTAGGACCAGGTCACTCACTGTTCATCTGACGGACAGCCTCCGGTTGTGGCGGTCACGACCGTCCGGGGCTGTTTCGCATGGCCTTCACATCTTGACGGGCCTTTGCCGATTGCGCGACATTGAAGCCCGGCATCCGGCGCTTCGGGGGGCAAAGTCGCCAATGCAGAGCTTTACAGATCTCACCGGACTCGACGACCCGGCGGAACGTAACGGCACCGAGGGCACGGACGGGGGAAGCGGCCGCGACGGGGGTCCGGCCGCCCGGGATTCGCTGCCGGTCATGGCGGGCGTCGCGGCGGCCATCGCGGGGGTGGGCGGCGCGCTGGCGCTCGCCGACGTCACCTCGCCGCTGCGCGCCCCGTTCGCCCTGTTCTTCCTCATCGTCGCGCCCGCATGCGCGGTGGCCGCCCCGCTGCGGGGGCTCGATCCCCTCAGCAGGGCCGTGGTGGCCACCGGCGGGGCGGTCGCGGTCGACCTGCTGGTGGCCCAGACCATGCTCGCGCTGCACGCCTGGACGGTGCGGGGCGGCGTGGTCGCGGTGGCGGCCGTCAGCGCCGTCCTCCTGCTCCTCGCGTTCCTGCTGGCACACGCGCGGCGCCATCGGGGCCGCGCCACGAGAAGTCGGGCTTCCTGACGTGGACATCAGCGTGTACCGGCCCGGCGAGCTCACGGCGGCCGACCGGGCGGCCTGGTCGGCGATGCAGGCGCGGGCCGTCGAGGACGGCTCACCGCAGCTCGCGAATCCTTTCCTCGCTCCGGAGTTCGCCCTCGCGGTGGGCCGCTGCCGGCGCGGGATCCGGATCGCGGTGGTACGGGAGGAGGGCGAGCCGATGGCGTTCTTCCCCTTCCAGCGCACCTCGTTGGGCGTGGGGCGGGCCATCGGGATGGGGGTCTCGGACGCCCAGGGGCTGGTGCACCGCCCCGGCTTCCAGTGGGACACCCGGGAGCTGCTGCTCGCCTGCGGCCTCTCCCTCTGGGAGTTCGACCACCTGATCGAGGGCCAGAAGCCCTTCGAGGTGGCGGCCTCCGGCTCCTTCGCCTCACCGGTCATCGACGTCGACCAGGGGTACGAGCGGTATCTGGCGGCGCTGCGCAAGCAGTCGCCCAAGTTCACCCGCACCACGCTCGCCAAGGAGCGCCGGCTCGGCCGGGACCTGGGCGAGGTGCGCTACGTCCACGACGAACGCGACCCGGCGGCGCTGCGGGTGCTGACCGGCTGGAAATCGGCGCAGTACCGAAGAACAGGACGTGCGGACCGCTTCGCGCGCCCGTGGATAGCCCACCTCGTCGAGCAGCTGTTCCATACGCGCACGGAGTCCTTCGCCGGGCTGCTGTCGGTGCTCTACGCGGCCGGGCGGCCGGTCGCGGCCCACTTCGGGTTGCGCTCGAACACGGTGCTGGCGTGCTGGTTCCCGGCGTACGACCCGGAGTTCGCCCGCTACTCCCCCGGCCTGATACTCCATATGCGGATGGCCGAGGGGGCCGCGGCGCAGGGGCTGGCCTATCTGGACCTGGGGCGGGGCGGGAAGCCCTACAAGGACTCGCTCAAGACCCGTGAGCTCAGCGTCTCCGAGGGCTGGGTCACCCGCCGCCACCCGGTGGCGCTGGGCTACCGGGCCCGGCGCGCGCCACTGCGGGCGCTGCGCAACACGGTGCTGGCCCGGCCGGAGCTGTTCGAACAGGCGGACAGGCTACTGAAGCGAATGGGACGGATCCGGGAGGGCGGTTGAGGGAACCGTCCGCCATGGACACGGCGTCAATAGTTAAGTCCCTGCGAATGGTTGCATAGGCGCAAATAACACCAAAGGAGGAGCCTCCGCCCCACCTCTTGCCATACGGACTCAAGCTTCAATACCGTCGTACATCTACCCGCATCGGCCCATCTTCTCTAAGCGGCTCCGGGGAGGGCTTCGCAGCGTCGCGATGGTGACCGGCGCGGGGGCGCGGCAGGGGGTGCCGCGCTCGGCCGTTCCACCGTGCCGGGGCGCGCGCCGCGCGGCACGGTGTACTTGCCAACTCGCCCTCTCCGTACGGTGCTCGCTGCCGTTCGGGGCCAGGTCGAGTACCCCCTTTTCGAACCGGACACACGATCGGACCGCTGGGGCAGGCGGTCCACCGGACGAGAGGGAAAGAAGACACATGAGTGCGTTCCTTCAGCCGGCGGCCAGCGAAGAGGATGGGGAGACATCCGGCCGCTACCGGCCGGTGACCTCCCATTTCGCGATAGCGCCACCGGTGAGCGTCGTCATTCCCGCCATGAACGAGGCGGAGAACCTTCCCTATGTCTTCAAGACGCTTCCCGACTGGATTCACGAAGTGGTCCTGGTCGACGGCAATTCCACCGACGACACCGTTCGCGTCGCCCGCGACCTGTATCCGGGCGTCAAGGTCGTCGAGCAGCACGGCAAGGGCAAGGGCGACGCCCTGATCACGGGCTTCGCCGCCTGTACGGGCGAGATCATCGTCATGGTCGACGCGGACGGCTCGGCCGACGGCGGGGAGATCGTCAGCTATGTCTCCGCGCTGGTCGGCGGGGCCGACTTCGCCAAGGGTTCCCGTTTCGCCAACGGCGGCGGCACCGACGACATGACGCTGATCCGCAAGCTGGGCAACCGGGTGCTGACGTCCATCGTCAACCACAAGTTCGGCGCCCGGTACACCGACCTGTGCTACGGGTACAACGCGTTCTGGAAGCGCTGCCTGGGCGAGATCGCCCTGGACTGCGCCGGCTTCGAGGTGGAGACCCTGATGAACATCAGAGTGGTCAAGGCCGGCCTGCGGGTCCAGGAGATTCCCAGCCATGAGTTCGTCCGCATACACGGCACGAGCAATCTGCGCGCCGTGCGCGACGGCATCCGCGTGCTGAAGGTGATCCTCCATGAGCGCGGCACCGGCCGGCGGTCCCGGCGGCGCCGCCCGCTGGCGCTCGCGCCCGCGGCCAACCGCGGGGAAGTGTCTTGAGCGCAGTGCCCGACGGACGGACCGGCGCGCCCGCCGTGTCAGTGGTCATCTGTGTCTACACCGAGGACCGCTGGGGCGACATCCTCGCCGCGGTGGCCTCGGTGCGCGACCAGTCCTACCCCGCGCTGGAGACCCTCCTCGTGGTCGATCACAACCCCGCGCTGCTGCGCCGGCTGGCCAAGTCCTACGGCGACGACGGCGCGGGGGCGGAGACGGGCGCCCAGCGGGTGCGCGTGCTCGCCAACGCAGGCCCGCGCGGGCTGTCGGCGGGCCGTAACACCGGGGTGGCGGCCGCCTCCGGCGAGGTGATCGCCTTCCTCGACGACGACGCGGTGGCCGAGCGGGACTGGCTGCTGCACTTCGCCGAGGGCTACGCCGATCCCCGGGTGATGGCGGTGGGCGGCCGGACCCAGCCCGTCTGGGCCTCCCGCCGCCGCCCCGCGTGGTTTCCGGAGGAGTTCGACTGGGTGGTCGGGTGCAGCTACCGGGGGCTGCCGCCGGGCAGGGTGGCCGTCCGCAACGTCCTCGGCGGGAACGCCTCGTTCCGGAAGTCCGGCCTGGAGGCCGTCGGCGGCTTCGCCAGCGGGATCGGGCGGGACGGCCAACGGCTGCCGCTGGGCGGGGAGGAGACGGAGCTGTGCATCCGGCTCACCCGGGCGCTGCCGGAGGCCGTGCTGATCGTCGACGACCGCTCGGTGATCCACCACCGGGTGCCGCCGGCCCGGGAGCGCTTTAGCTACTTCCGCACCCGGGCGTATGCCGAGGGCCTCTCCAAGGCCCTGGTGGCCCGGAGCGTGGGCGCCCGCGAGGGCCTCGCCAGCGAGCGCCGCTACACCACCCGCGTCCTGCCGGCCGGCGTCGCGCGCGGGCTGCGCGACGCGCTGCTGGGCCGGCCGGGCGGCGCGGGCCGGGCCGGGGCGATCGTCGCCGGGGTCGCCGCGGCGGCCGGCGGCTACGCGCTGGGCAGCCTGCGGGCGCGCCGGGGCGGTGGCGGGAGCTTCGCCGTGGCGACGCTGGAGGCGCCGACGAACGACGAGGCACCACCGGACGGCGGGGCGGCGGCGTGCGAGGGGGCGGGCGGATGAGCGGCGGCCCGGTGCCGATCCTGATGTACCACGCGGTGGCCCACGCCCCGGCCCGGGCCGCGTACGGGCTGTCGGTCTCCCCCGAGGCGTTCGCCGAGCAGATGCGGGTGCTGGCCGACCACGGCTTCACCCCGGTGACCACCGCCCGGCTGGCCGCCGCCTGGCGCGGCGGCGGCCCGCTGCCCCCCAGACCCCTGCTGATCACCTTCGACGACGGCTACGAGGGCGTCCACCGCTACGCCCTCCCCGTCCTGTCCGAACACGGCTTCCCCGCCACCCTGTTCGCCTCGACGGGCTGGCTGCGGGGCGCCCATGAGGCCGGGGGCGCCCTGGACCTGATGCTGAGCTGGGACCAGCTCCGGGAGCTGGCGGCGGCGGGCATGGAGATCGGCGGGCACAGCCACACCCACCCCCAGCTCGACCAGCTGCGCGACGGGCCCCTGTGGTACGAGGTACGGCACTGCCACGACCTGCTCACGGCCGAACTGGGTCACCCGCCCGTGTCGTTCGCCTATCCCTACGGCTACTCCAGCCGCCGGGTGCGCGACACCGTGCGCGCGGCCGGGTTCGGGGTCTCGCTGGCCGTGGGGAACGCCCTGGCCCGGCGCTCCCAGGGCCCGTACGCCCTGGAGCGGGTGACCGTGCGCCGCTCCACCGGCATCGACGAGTTCGAAAGGCTCGTCGAGGGGCAGGGGATCGGCCGGCTGTTCGCCCGGGACCGGGCGCTGACCAAGGGCTACGCCGTGCTCCGTAGAGGCCGCGGCCTCTACGGAGCCGGCCGCCGCCTCACCGGAGAACGCGCCACCAGGAACAGGAAAGCGACCGAAGCCCGTGTCTGACACGTCCGCCCGGATCGATGAACGAGCCGAGGAACGAGCCGTGGAGCCGACAGCCCGGCGACTGCGGCTGCCCGGGCGGGGCGTCGGCAGTCCGCTGTTCCGCAACGCCTTCGCGCTGATGCTCAACACGGGCATCAGCGCAGTCCTCGGGCTGGGCTTCTGGCTGATCGCCGCCCACTACTACACCGAGGACTCGGTCGGCCAGGGCTCGGCGGCCATCGCCGCGATGAAGCTCATCGCCGGGCTGACCGCCGTCACCCTGACCGGGGCCCTGGCCCGTTTCATCCCGGTCGCCGGACGGCGGACGGGACGGCTCGTGCTGGCCACCTACGCGGGCAGTTCCGTGTTCGTCGCGGTCGCGGCGTGCGTCTTCCTGTTCACGCTCGGCCTGTGGGGGCCGTCCTACCGCTTCCTGGCCGGCTGGCTGCCCGGCCTGGGGTTCGTCGCCGCCGTCGTGGCCTGGTCGCTCCTCACCCTCCAGGACGGGGTGCTGACCGGGCTGCGCAGCGCGTTCTGGGTGCCGGTGGGCAACACGGTCTTCTCGGCGGTGAAGCTGGCGCTGCTGGTGGCGCTGGCGGTGGCGCTGCCGGCCACCGGGGTGTTCGTCTCCTGGGTGGTCTCCATCGCGGTGTCGGTGGTGCCGCTGGGCTGGCTGGTGTTCCGGCGGCTGGTGCCCGCGCACATCAGGGCGACCGAGGAGAGCGCCCGGCAGGTCTCCGCCCGGGAGATCGGCCGTTTCCTCGCCGGGGACTACACGGGCTCGCTGTTCTCGCTGGCCGTGGTCTATCTGGTGCCGGTGATCGTCGCGGCGCAGATCGACTCCGCCGACAACGCGTACTTCTACATCACCTCCACCATCGGCGGCACGGTCAATCTGCTGGCCATCAACATGGGCGCCTCGCTGACCGTGGAGGGCTCGCACGACCCGGCCCGGCTGGCGGAGAACTGCCGGGCGGCGCTGCGCCGGATGGCCAAGATCATGGTGCCGGTCTGTGTGCTGCTGTTCCTCCTCGCGCCGTACATCCTGCGGGTCTTCGGCCGGGGGTACGCGGACGCGGCCACTCCGCTGCTGCGCTGGTTCGCGGTGGGGGCGGGGCTGCGCGTGGTGATGGAGGTGTACTTCGCGGTGCTGCGGGCCCAGAGCCGTACGGCCGGGCTCGCCTACCTCCAGGGCCTGTTGTGCGTGCTGGTCCTGGGGCTGACGCTGCTGCTGCTCCCCCGGATGGGGCTGACGGGCGCGGGCGTGGCGGAGATCTGCAGCCTCACGGTGATCGTCTCCATCGCGGCGGTGAAACTGCGCGGCATCCTCATGGCCGCGCCGCCGGAGGAGCGGACGGCGGCCGAGCCCCCGGCGCCCGACGGGGATCTGGCCGACCTGGCGCCGCGCGGCGAGCGGCACGACGAGGAGGGCGAGCCGGCCAAGGGGCGCACCGGTACGCGCTGGGCGCTGCGGACGGCCCTCGACCCCGACACGCTGCCGCTGGGGGTCCGGCTGGACATAGACCATCTGGAGCGCCGGCCCGACGTCCGCCCGGCGGAGGGGCTGCCGGTCATGGAGAAGCCCGGGAGCGCCCCGCTGCCGCCCCCGGGCTCCGGTGCCGGGTGGCTGGGCACCCGGTGGCGTACGCCGGAGGCCGGGATCGCGCTGCTGCTCGTCGCCGCGCTGGCGCTGTACTGGGTGCCGCTCACGGCCGTGGGCCGGGTGGATCTGGACGGCATGGGCGGCTTCGGGCTGGTGTCCGTGCTGCCGGTGGCCACGCTGCTGGGGGCCGGGCTGCTGGTGGTGGCGTTCGCGGCCGCGCTGTGGCTGCCGGAGTGCCGCCGGTGGCTGCTGCTGGCGGTGCTGCTGGCGACGGTGGTGTCCCTCCACGCGGTGCCCGCCGTGCTGGAGGGGCCGCCGCGGTTCGCCACGGCCTGGCAGCACCTGGGTTTCCTGGACTATATCGACCGCACCGGCCTTGCCGTGCCGGATCTGGACGCCCGCTGGAGCTGGCCGGGTTTCTTCGCCGTGGCCGCGTTCGCCGCCCGCGCCTGCGGGGTGGGCGACCTGACCGAGGTGCTGCGCTGGTGGCCGCTGGTCGTACAGCTGCTGAGCCTGGCCCCGATGCTGCTGCTGACGCGGGTGGTGCGGGCGGGGTGGCGGGCGACGTGGGCGGCGCTGTGGCTGTTCGCCCTGAGCGGCTGGGTGGGTCAGGACTACTTCTCCCCCCAGTCGCTCAACTACCTCTTCTATCTGCTGTTCGTGGCCGTGCTGCTGCTGTGGTTCCGCTGGCCCGGTCAGCTGCGCGGCCGGCTGCTGCCCGGTGAGCGCGAGGTCCTCCCCGTCGGCCGGGGCGCGGCGGCGGTCCTGCTGGGGCTGGTCGTCGCCCTGTTCGCCGCGTCGGTCGCGAGTCACCAGCTCACCCCGTTCGTGATGCTCGGCGTCCTCACCGCGCTGGTGCTGGCCCGCAGGCTCACCCCGACCGGGCTCCCCCTGCTGTGCGGGGTGATGCTGGCGGTGTGGGTGGGGTTCCTGGCGGAGCCGTACTGGTCGGGCCACTTCGACGAGCTCTTCGGCGGGCTGGGCTCCCTGGGCGGCAATCTCTCCTCGTCCGTGTCCGGCCGGATCGAGGGCGGCAGCGCCACCCACAAGATGGTGCTCTACGTCCGGGTCGCGCTGGCGGCCGGGGTGCTGGGGCTCGCCGCGCTCGGCTGGTGGCGGCGGCGCCGGGCGGGCATCGGCGATCTGTCGCTGCTGCTCCTGACCTGTGTGCCGTTCCTCGCCTTCGGCATGCAGTCCTACGGCGGCGAGGTCGCCCTGCGCGTCTTCCTGTTCGCGCTGCCCGGCGCCTGCCTCCTGGCCGCGCTCGCGCTCTTCCCGCGCCCGGCGGCCGGGCCCCGCCGGGCGCACCGGGGGGCGCTGGCCGCGTTGCTGGCGGGGCTGGTGCTCGTCCTGGGTTTCCTGGTGGCCCGTTGGGGCAATGAGTCCTTCGAGCGGGTGCGCCCCGGCGAGGTCGCCGCCATGGACTACGTATACGCCCACGACCGGCCGACCGTACGGCTGCTGTGGACCAGCAGCGACACCGTCAACAACGTCACCCCCGCCCTGCCGTGGGGCGCGCGGGACATGGAGCGCGTCCGGTACGAGCCCACGCTCGCCCCGCGCGACCCGGGCCGGGTGTCCGACCTGGTGGAGGCGTTGCGCAAGGCGGGGCCGGGCTCCCTGCTCGTGGTGAACCGGGGCCAGTCCGACTATCTGGAGCTCAGCGCGGGCTACGCGCCCGACTGGGACTCCCGGGTGCGCGGGGCGCTGGACGGGCGGCCGGAGCTCCGGCGGGTGTTCGGCAATGACGACGCGGTGCTCTACGAGCTCAAGGACCGCCCGGCGGGCGCGGTGCCGGAGCCCGCGCCCGGTCCGGTGGGGCCCCGGGTGACGTGGACGCCGGTCACCGTGGCGGGGGCGCTCGCGGCGGCGGTGCTGCTGGTGCTGCTGACGGTGCGCGAGCTGGTGCGGGTGGCGGCGGGGCCGGGGGTGCGGCAGTTGCGGTGGCTTCAGGGCTCCTTCTGGTTCGCGCTGCCTCTGCTGCTGGTGGTACTGGGGTCCCTGGTGTGGCGGATGGCTACGTTGTCGTAGGCGCCTTGGGCTGCCTCCCGGATCAGAAGAGGGAGCGGTAGCACAGCGCGGCCACCGCGTGGAGTCCCGGGCGGGGGCGGCCCGGGCGGTGGTGGGGCAGGACGTGGCCGTTCAGCGCGGTCGCACCTGTGCCGGGGTAGCCGACGCGGATGCCGCCGGCACGGTCCCAGGAGGGGTCGCTCTCCAGCTCGCCGAGCCGCTCCATGGTGCTGCCGATCAGGCCGGGGTGGACGTGGAGGGGGCCGACGTTCCCGAAGGCCGTGGTGAGCAGGGTCAGGTCGCACTGTTCGGTGTCGATGTGGAGGAAGACCTCGTCGTCGTCCTCGTAGTAGCCGTAGGCGGCGAAGGTCGGGACGAGGAGCCGGCCCGTGAGCGCCCGGGCCGTCCCCGTCAGTGCCAGATGCACCCCGGCCAGCAGCGGGCCGCTCGCGGCGGGTGTGCCCCGGCGGGTGACGCGGCGCGCGGTGACGGGGGTGCGGGGGCCGTGCCGGGGGATCTCGGCATGCGGCCACCGCTCCCGGGCCTCCCGGGCCATCCCGTCGGCCAGCGCGCGGTCCCACAGTCCGGGGAGGTGGACGAAGCCGTGGTCGGCGAAGGACCGTCGCGCGGCGGGGGTGACGGGGGCGGGCTGCGGAAGGACCGGGGCGTGCGTCACGAGTGCCTCTTCCGTGCGGGAGGGCCAGAACCGGTCGGGGCTAGAACGGTGAGCGGTAGTGGAGGGCGGCGACCGCTCCCGGCCGGGCCAGGGGCCGCCCGGGCCGGTGGTGCGGCACGGCCCGGCCCAGCTGGGCCAGTACCCCGCGGCGGGGGTAGCGGACGGCGGTACCGCTGTGGCGGTCCCAGTCCGGGTCGCGTTGGAGGGCGTCGAGCTGTTCCTGGGTGCGTCCGCGCAGCGCGGGGTGGAGGTGGAGGGGGCCGACCTCGCCCAGCACCGTGGTGAGCAGGGCGAGTTCCGAGGCGTCGATGTCGATGTGGAGCCAGATGCCGTCGTCCTGTTCGTAGTAGTTGTACCAGGCGCAGGTGGGCACGAGGAGGCGTCCGGCGAGGGCCCGCGCCAGGGGGACGAGGGCGCGGTGGAGCCGGGCCAGCAGCGGGGCGTCGGCGGCGACCGCCTGCCGGCTGGGCCGGTCCGGCCCTTCGGGGCCCGCACGGCGGCCGCGGGGCAGCAGCCGCCCTGCCTCGTACGCCAGCGCGGCGGCGCACCGGTCGTCCCAGAGTCCTTCGACGGCCAGGCAGCCGCGCGCGGTGAAGTCCCGCCGCTCGGCGGGGCCCGGTAATCGGGCGGCGATCCAGGTGTCGTCGTTCCGGGGGACGCCGGCCATCACGAGGTGGTGGTGGCGACCGGCCAGGAGGCCTCGGGGGTGTAGTGGGCCATCTCGTTCTCGGGGGTCAGGCGCAGTACCCCGGCGAAGGAGTAGCCGTCGGCGAGGGGGACGTGGGCGGCGTCCCGCAGGTGCTCGCGGATGGTCTCCCTGGCCTCGGGGGCCGCCCTGGCGGTCTCGACGACCTCCCTGGGCAGCACGTAGTAGTTGCCTTCCGCGTCGACGATGACCAGCGCCTGAGCCGTGTTTTCAGGCATGAGGTCTCCCTTTCGTTCGGTTGACGCCGCTTCAGTGTTGCCGCCCCGCGCGGTGCGGGGCAACGGGTCAGAGCCAGCGGACTTCGTACGGGCCGAAGTCGACGCTCTGGCCGTCGACCTGAGCCGTGATCTTCCGGTCGAGGGTATTGACGGCGAGTACGGTCCTGCCCGCGCCGATCACCTGGACGGCCGGGGCGTCCGGGCCGCCGACGTCGATATGGCGCAGTCCGGTGCCGGGCGGGAACTCCTTGGCGAAGCGGGTCAGCAGGTCCAGCATGGGCAATGGCCCGCCACCGTCGGGGAGTTGGGTGCTGCGCCACAAGCAGCCGGGGCAGTCGGCGCTCTCCTCCTCGGGGTTCCAGTAGAACGCCGCGGCGGCGTTCGCCTCGGCGATCCGCATCATCGCGGTGGCCTGGACGGCGACGCGGTGGGGCTCGGTCCAGGTCTTGCGGGCGTCGCTCTCGTCGGCGGGCTCGACGTACCACTCGGCCCACCAGACCGGCAGCCCGGTGGTCTTCCGCACCCACTCGGTGACGTCGGTGAACTTCCGCGTGGCCCGGAACTCGTCGGGGACGGGCTTGCTGCCCGTGCGGGTGTAGCTGGCGCCGTCGACGACGACGAAGTCCGCCCCCTCCTTGTGCTCGGTCCAGTACTCCAGGGCGTCGACGGCCCGCTGGTCCACCGCCCCCCAGTCGCCGCTCACTCTTGAGGCGTAGGAACCGGTGCCGGGGGCCTCGCTGTCCATGACCACGTACGGCCCGCCCACGAGGGCCTTGCTGTTCTGTTTCTTCACCGCCTTGTAGACGAGGTTGTAGAGCTCGGTGTACCCCTCGTAGTCCCAGCGGTTCCTGGATTCGTCGTAGAAGCCCTTGAACTCGTTCCAGACGATGAAGTGGCGTACGTCCGGGTAGCGTTTGGCGATCCTTCCGGCGAGCGCGGCGAAGTCCTTGTAGTGGTCGCGGTCGGGGGCCTTCTCCAGGGACTTCTGGGACCAGTCGGTGCGGTCGCCGCCGCCCTTCATCCAGTCGGGGGCGCAGCACAGGGTGAGGACGGGCGTGGTGCCCGTCTCCCGCATGAGCGCGACGCGCCGGTCGAGGTCGGAGAAGTTGTATGTGCCGGGTCTGGGTTCGGGGTTGTCGACGCCCCACCCCATGATGTGCTGGTTCTGCGGCAGGGGGGTGCCGGCGAGGGTCTTCTCGGCGGTCGCCTTCGCGGCGTCCTGGCCGAGGTCGGCGCTGTACTGGGTGTGGGTGAAGCCCCAGCCCACCCAGGCCGCGGAGCCGGCGGGCGCGGCAGGGGGGCCGTCCCCGGACCGCCAGGCCTCGACGCTCGCGGTGACCAGGGCGGCCAGGGCCAGGAGCGCGCCCGCGAGCAGTGCGGCGATCCGCCGCCGTCGCGACGGCCCACCGGACCGCCACCCCCTTGCCCGCCGCCACGCCCGACCTTCACCATGACGTCCCATCACGGAAAGGGTAACGGGGGCGGAATCGGTCTGCGGCGCGTTCGGCGCAGGCGGGGGCGGAACCGGCGAAAACCCGGGTGCGCCGGGGCGATCGGTGCCGGATCATGTGGCGCATGTGTGCCGACCGCAGTGCCGAGCGCCCCCTTCTTCCTTCGGCCGATTCCCCGGCCATCGGGATCCACGTCGACAGCGACTCCCCGGCCGATGTGATGGACGCCCTCTTCCTCGCGCCGTTCGGCCGGGGTGAACAGCCTTACGCGCGTGGGCACTCGGTGGAACGCATCCGGTCCGGGGCGACGCTGCTGCCGCCCGGGGCCCGGGTGACGCGCTCCGCGCGGGACGACGACCGCGGCGCGGTCCTCGCCGAGGGCGACGGCTGGTCGCTGCTGGTGTCGCGCTGGCAGCGGAGCGCCGATGTGACGGTGACGGCCGTCAGCGACGAGCTGGCCCAAGAAGTGCTGCGGCAGGCGGTGGCGGGCGCCGAGGACGATCCCGAGCCCACGCCCGAGCATGTCTCCATGGGCTTCTGGTACCTCTCGCCCCGGCGCGGCCCGCACCGCACCACCCGGTCGATCTCGGCCGGTACGTGGGAGGAGGTCCGCGCCAACTACACCGCGCCGGTGGCCGACGCGATGGACCGGCTGATGAAAGTCACCCCGGACGACGTCGCGGGCCGCCTCCTCCTGCTGCACGGCCCGCCGGGCACGGGAAAGACCTCCGCGCTGCGCACGCTGGCCCGCTCGTGGCGGGACTGGTGCCAGGTGGACTGCGTCCTGGACCCGGAGCGGCTGCTCAACGACGTCGGCTATCTGATGGACATCGCGATCGGCGAGGACGACGGCTCGGAGGGCGGCCGCTGGCGGCTTCTCCTCCTGGAGGACTGCGACGAGCTGATCCGCGGCGAGGCCCGGCACGCGGCGGGCCAGGCGCTGTCGCGGCTGCTGAATCTGACGGACGGTCTGCTGGGGCAGGGCCGGAACGTCCTGGTGGGCGTGACCACCAACGAGGACCTGGAGCGGCTGCATCCGGCGGTGGTGCGGCCGGGCCGCTGTCTGGCCCGGATCGAGGTGGGCCCGCTGACGCGGACGGAGTCCGTCCGGTGGCTGGGCCGCGAGGAGGGCGTGGGCCGGCAGGGCGCCACGCTGGCGGAGCTCTTCGCGCTGCGGCGCGGCACCGTTCCGACGTCGGTGCCGGGGCAGCCGGACGGGGCGGCGGACGCGGGGTTGTACCTGTAGGGACGGGGCGGTGGCGGCGGCCGAGCCGTGGCGCGGTGCCCCGCGCCCAGGTGGTGCGCCCGTCGAGCGGCGGGCTGCCCATCTGGCCCCTGCCGGGCCACCGTAGGGCGGCGTAGCCGAGGAAGCGGCGCACGCCGCAGCGACCGCAGGTGGCGGTGTGCCGGTCCGTGACCCATTCCTCCGCCGGGTGCGCGCAGCGGGGCCTCACGAGTGGGCCGCCCGCTGATGGAGGCCCATCTCGGTGGCCCAGAACGCGGCGGCCTCGCGATCGCCGTGCCGGGACGCGACGTAGTAGGCGGCCTTGATGTGGTCGCACTCCTCACAGCGGGAGCCGGGTGCTTCGCCAATTCGTTCGGGGGTATGACGCATGTGGGCAAACCTTTGTTAGAGGGTCGCTCACCCACGCGAGCGACGTTCACTGCTTCCGCTCCCAGCGTTGCGGTCCGCGCCTACGCTCACCAGGTCTGGAGCCACGCCAACGGGTTTGGGGTGAACGGAAGTTATGGCCAACGATCTCCCTCCGGAGAGCGGAGCGGCGTACTTCGGTACGGAGGTGCGCGAGTGGCGCACAGACAGAGGGATGAGCCAGCGGGAGCTGGGGGAAGCGGCGCAGTACGGGCAGCAGTACGTGGCCAAAGTCGAGGCGGGCGAGCGGCTGGCCAGCCCGGAGTTCGCGACAGCGTGCGACACGGTTTTCGGAACACCGGGGACGTTCGCTCGGCTGCGGCGACGTGCCGCGCAGCGGGGGTATCCGGCCTGGTTCGAGCCGTACGTGCGGCTCGAAGAGCGCGCCACCACGATCCTGGCCTACAGCTCGGCCCTCATCATGGGCATGCTGCAAACCGAGGCTTACGCCCACGAGGTCTTCCGAAAGGCACACCCACGGGACGCCTTGGAGGCCACCGCCGAGAGAGTCGCACGCAGACTGAGGCGCCGCCACGTGATGGAGGGCGACAATCCCCCGCTGTTGTGGGTTGTCCTGGACGAATCGACCCTGCTGCGCAGAGTGGGCAGCAGGAACGTCATGCGCGAGCAGATGGCGTATCTCCTCCAGGCGAAGGAATCGCCTCACGTCACCCTTCAGGTGCTCCCCTTCGACTCGGGAGCGCCCGCGTCACACCTGCCGTTCTACATGCTGAAGTTCGGCGACGAGCCGGACGTGTTGTATGTGGAGAACCCGATCTCCGGCCAGGTGATCGACTGCCGCAAAACAGTGGCGAACGCTCAGGTGACCTACGACCGGCTGCGTGCCGACGCTTTGGCCCCGGAGGCGTCACTGGAGCTCATCCGTAAGGTGATGGAGGAATGGTCTACGTGAACAGGATCGACACCCACGGCGCAGCATGGGTCAAGTCCAGCTACAGCGGAGGAAACGAAGGCGAGTGCGTCGAATTCGCCCCCAACCTCACAGACAACGGCATCGTCCCGGTCCGCGACAGCAAGAATCCCGACCACCCGGCGCTGATATTCGAGACCACCGCTTGGTCAACGTTCACGGCCTCGCTGCGCGCGTAACCGGATGTTCCCCTTCCGGTATTGGCAACCCAACCCCACACCGGCCGTAAATAAGCTGTAAAAGATCACGCACCCCCAACTGCCCCCGACGGCGCGTCAGCGCCCGTACGGGGGCGTTTTTCGCGCCCCCGAGACCCCCTTCAAAAGATCCGGAATTCCGGTTTCCGCCCATACGATCACGCCGATGTGGCGGCTCCTGTCGCTTCATGACGGGTTGTTAACCGAACCCGGCGGATTTTTGAGGGGATATGACCAGCAAGAGACCGATAGCACGTCTGCCGCTCACACGGCACGGGCGCAAGAGACTTCTCGCCCTCACCTCCCTGACCCTGGCCGCGACGGTGCTCGGCACCACCGTGGCGTCGGCCGTTCCGGCCGAGCCGGACGGCCCGCCGCTGCCGGCGGACGCGCGGGCGCAGGCGGTCGACGCGTATCGCCTGGGGGGACTGGCGACCAAGGACGCCGCGACGAAGGCGCTGCTGGGTTCGGATACGGACCTTCGCTCCTTCCTTCAGAAGGGGCTCGACCGGGCGACGGCCGAGGACGAGCGGTTCGCCGTCCTGAAGATGCTCAGCTCCTCCGGCAAGGGCGTGCGCGACGCCGCGTCCAAGGCGCTGAGCGGCACCGACTCGGACATCCACGAGTTCGTCAAGAACGGCTACAAGAACCCGTTGGACGACGACCGCCGCGTCGCCGTGCTGACGGCCATGAACAACGGCGAGAAGGCCGTCCGCGACGCGGGCCAGAAGGCCCTCGACGCCGGCTCCGCCGACGCGCTGGACACCTTCCTCACCAAGGGCCGCTTCACGGCCCAGGAGGAGGACGACCGGGTCCAGGTCCTGAAGATCATGCAGGCCGGCGGACCCGAGGTGAAGAAGCTCGGCGACCGGGCCATGCAGGGCACGGCCGACGACCGCCGGGAGTTCCTGGAGCGCGGGCAGTACCTGGCCCGCAGCCGGGACCAGGAGAGCGCCACCGTCTCCGCGCTGGCGCAGGTCGCCGAGCAGGCCGGCAAGCGGGCCAAGGCCGAGACCGACGCGGCCAAGGAGGCCGGCGCGCGGGCCGAGGAGGCCGCTGCGAAGGCCAAGGAGGCCGCGCTCAAGGCCGCCAAGGAGGCCGCCGCCGCCAAGGACAGCCTCGAGGACGCCGGGAACGCCGCCAACCGCGCCGCCCAGGCCGCCGAGGGCGCCGCCGCCGCGGCCCGGACCGCCATCCAGGCGTCCAACACCGCCGTCTCCGCCGCCCGTACGGCCGCGAGCGCCGCCCAGGCCGCCGCATCCGCCGCTGCCGCCGCCGGTCAGGCCGCCTCGCGCGCCTACAACGCCGCCGCCGCTGCCGCGGGCAACGCCGCCGAGGCCGGGAACGCCCGCCGGGCCGCCGAGGCCGCCCGTGACGCGGCCAAGGGCGCCCGTACCGCCGCGTCGGCCGCCGAGTACGCCGCCAACGCCAGCGCCGAGGCCGGGGCCTCCGGTGCCGCCGCCGCCCGCGCCGCGCAGAACGCGGCCGACGCCGCGGCCGCCTCCGCGGACGCGAGCGCCTCCGCCGGTGTGGCCCAGGCGCAGGCCGCCCGGGCCCGCGAGGCCGCCAATGTGGCCCGTAGCGCGGCGAACACGGCGACCGCCGCGGCCGGCCGCGCCCAGTCGCTCGCCTCCCAGGCCGCCTCCGCCGCGCATGACGCGCACGACGCGGCCAACCGCGCCGCCGATCACGCGGAGAAGGCCGCCGCGGCGGCCGACAAGGCAGCGGATGAGGCCGGCAAGGCCCAGGACTGGGCCAACAAGGCCACCGAGCACGCCAACAACGCCATCGAGGCCGCCAAGGACGCGTCCGACGCCGTCACGCAGGCGCAGAAGACCGAGAAGCTCGCCCGCGAGAGCGAGAAGGCGGAGCTCGACGCGAACACCGCGCTCGGCATCGAAGAGGCCAAGGCGGCCGCGAAGGCCGACCAGGACGGCCGCGACTTCGTCACGAAGCTCCAGACCCAGTCGGCCCAGATGGACGACGACACCAAGCAGCTCGTGACGAAGGCCGCCGCCTCCGGCATCGACACCAAGTCCGCCGCGGAGCTCGGCCGCAAGGCCGCCGTCAATCTGCTGGACAACACCGGGTCGTGGACCCGCGCGGCCGCCGAGTCCGCGCTGTCCGGTCCCGACGAGGCCGTCGTCGCCTGGGCGAGGACGGACTTCAAGCAGGCCCAGCGGCAGGACGACCGGGAGAAGGTGCTCGCCCTCTCCACGGTCGGCGGCCCGGCCCTCGCCGACGCCGCCGCCAAGTCGCTCCAGAGCAACGACCCGGACGCCGCGGAGAACTTCCTCGCCAAGGGCGCCTACGACGTCCAGGTCGAGGACTACCGGGTCCAGACCCTCAAGCTCATGAACGGTGCCGGCAAGGCCGTCAAGGACGCCGGCAGCGCCGCGCTGAGCGACGGCAGCGTCAAGGCCCTGTACGCCTTCCTGAGCGTCGGCTACCGCCAGGCCCAGATGGAGGACGACCGCGTCGAGACGCTCCGCGTCATGAGCGGTGGCGCCGCCAACACCCAGGCCGCCGCACAGGTCGCGATGGCCGGCCCCGCCTGGATGCAGCACGACTTCGTGGCCCGCGTCCAGTACCGGTCCGCCCAGAAGGACCAGGACACGGCCACCCACGTCGCGTCCGTCCAGGCGCTGATCGCCAAGGCCGCGAGCGCGGCGGCGGACGCCAACGACAACGCCTACACGGCGTCCAAGGTCGCCGCCAACGCCCGGAACAAGGCCAATGAGGCCGCCGACTGGGCCGACAAGGCGAAGAAGTCGGCCGCGGAGGCCAACGACTACGCCCAGCAGGCCCGTGACAAGGCCAAGGAGGCCGACACCTCGGCCGCCGCCGCGGCCGCGTCCGCAGAGAAGGCCAAGAACGCCGCCGCGACCGCGCGCCAGGCCAGCCGCCAGGCCAACTACTCGGCCACCCAGGCCGAGAACTCCGCCGCCGCCGCGGTGGACTCCGCGGCCAACGCCAAGGCCTCGGCCGCCAGCGCGGGCCAGTCCGCCACCCAGGCCGGTCAGGACGCCGCCGCGGCGTCCAAGGCCGCGACCGAGGCGAAGAACGTCGCCATCGAGAAGCGCCGGCAGGAGCAGGCCGCCGAAGCCGCCCGTGCGGCGGAGCAGGCCCGGGAGAACGCCAAGAAGGGCACCAACCCCTCCGACGACCCCAAGTACGACCAGCACGGCTCCTCCACCGCGCCGACCAGCGACGGCAAGAACGCCGGCGACAAGGGCGACGACGGCAAGGGCTGGGCGCGCAGCGGGGCGAAGTGGCTGAACCGCGCGAGCACGGTCCTGGGGACGGCGGCCGCGATCTCGGCCTTCATCCCGGGCGCCGACGTCGTCGTCACGCCCGTCCTCGGAGCGGCGTCGATGATCGCCGGTGGCATCAGCGCCGGGCTGTCCTGGTACGCGGACGGCTTCGGCAACTCGAACATGATCAGCGCGGTGACCGGTATGGCACTGGGCGGGATCGGCAACCTCGCCAGCGCCGGTCTCAAGCTGGGTGTCCCGGTCATCAAGGGCATCACCCAGTTCACCAAGGTGGAGCGCGCGGTGAACGCCGTACAGCAGGCGATCTCCCCGGTCGTCGGCTGGTTCACTTGGTAGCCTGACCGGCCTCCGGCGGAACGATCCGACTGAAGAGAACAGCTGTGGGGCCCGGCTCTCGCCGGGCCCCACAGAGTCAAGGAAGAGTCATGCCCCAGCCTCCCGTCATACCCCTGACCGCCTGGTGGGCCGTCGCCGTCGCGGCGACGTTCGCGTTCCTGGCCTTCTTCGTCCCGCTCATGCCGAACCGGCGGTACCGGATCCGGATCGCCCTCGCCCCGTTCGCCGCGGTCCTGCTCGTGGCGGTGAGCGCCCTGGTCAAGCACCACAGCGCGGAGGTCTCCCTGCCGCTCTACACGGCGGCCATCATCGGCTTTCCCCTCGGCTTCCTGGGACGCCGCGCGGAGCTCCGGGAGAAGGCCCGGTACGCGGCGGAGCACGGCAGCAGCCCGGACAACGCCCTGTCCAAGGGCGCCCAGCTCCAGGCCGTCACCGTGATCATCGTGGTGGCCCTGATCGGCTCCTGGCTCTCGATGGTGGACTAGGCGGACTAGGCAGTCACGGTGAATACGGTGGTCGGAGAGGGTGACCGCGCCCTCCTTGCGCTTGGCCCGCACCGGCGCTCCCGGTAGGGAGTGGGATTTACCAGCCGCCGAGGGTCAGGACCACACAGTGAAGAGCATCAGTCGCACGAGAATGGCGATCGCGGGCCTGTTCGGCCTGCTTCTGGCCGGGGGCGGGGCATCGCCCGCCATGGCCTGGGGCGGCGACGGGCCGTTCGACGCGAGCGGCGACACGTTCGTCCGCTTCCACGCCGGATTCAGCTGCGAGGGCCGGGCTGCCCGGTCCTGTGTCAACGGCCCTGTAAACAGCGGCAACAGCAGCAACTCGCAGAACGTCCGGATCACCGGAAACCCCAGTGACAGCGGCAGCCCCGTGGACAACAGCGGTTCCGTGAACTCCGGCTCTTCCGGCACGGGTGCCGCGTCGGGCAGTTCCAACCACCAGAAGCAGCTCGGCAAGGGCAGCGAGCTCCACATCTGAGCCGGCGGCCCGGCGGACCGGGCCGGACGGCAGCGTCCGGCCCGGATCCCCCTACGGGAGGATGATCGGGTGGGCGCTGGAGATGTCGTTGCCGCTGTTGCTCTGCGCCCCCTTGACGTCGTTGAGGCTGTTGGTGGAGCCGGCGGCGGTCTCGATGTTCCCGCTGTCCACGGGGTTTCCGTGGTTGATGAAGTTGTTGCTGTTCTCGCTGTTACCGCTCTGGACCGGACCGTTGACGCAAGGGTGCGGCGACCGGGACACCGGCGAGTTGTAGTGGAAGTCGGCAAGCCGGTTGTTGCACACCACACCGGAGACCGTCTCGGCCACGGTGCCGAGGTCGGCGCCCGCCACGGCGGACAGCAGCGAGCCCGGAGCGGTCTGGGTCTGCGCCTCCGCGCTGCCGCAACCGGTGCCGGACAGCACCAGACCACAGGTCCCGGCGAGGGTCACCACCCGCACGAGTCTTCTCACGACGCTCCTTGCCTGGTCCGTCCGTTGTTCCCGGGACGTATCGTGCTGCGGTTGTCCCTCATGGTCCCGGCGAACCACAGAAGGCCGGGGGCTCGCGGGCCATATTCAGCCGGATGGCCCACAGCCGGCGGGGCACGGCCGGCCCGGGCTCAGTCCCCGTACACCGCCCGGAGCGCGTCGCTCGCCGCCGCCAGCGCCGCGTCGTGGTCCAGGCCCAGCCGGTGGGCCCGCTGGGCGAAGGCGACCGCCGCCGCGGCCGCCTCGCGGGCGGCCGTGTCCCCGGGGGCGGCGATGAACGTGCCGTTGCGCCCCCGGGTCTCGATGACCCCGTCCGCCTCCAGCGCCCGGTACGCCTTGGCGACCGTGTTCGCGGCCAGGCCCAGCTCCTCGGCGAAGCCGCGGACGGTCGGCAGCTTGTAGCCGACCGGGAGCTCCCCCGCGCGGGCACGCTCGGCGATGCCGGCCCGGATCTGCTCGTACGGAGGCTCGGCGGCATCCTGGTCGACGGTCATCTGCAAGGCCACGGTGGGACTCCTGGTGAGAACTACGGTGGGTCCATTGTGCGTCAGCCGGGCCCGCCGTGGCCGCAGGCCCGCTAGAGGCGCAGTTCGGTGCCGTACTCGGTGAGCCAGGTGTTGAGGTTGAGGACCACTTCGGTGGCGGTCCTGAACGATTCCCCCGCGCGCTCGTCCAGGGCCTCGGCGACGGTGGGGGCGTCGAGCAGCGGGCGGATGGGCGCGTCCTTGTCGGCCAGGAGGTCGCCGAGCGCGGTGCGCAGGGCGTCGGCGTAGCGGGGGTCCTGGGTGCTGGGATAGGGGCTCTTGACGCGGTCGGCGACGGCGTCCGGCAGCAGGTCGCGGGTGGCGGCGCGCAGCAGGGACTTCTCGCGGCTGTCGAAGGTCTTCATGGCCCAGGGGGTGTTGAAGACGTACTCGACGAGCCGGTGGTCGCAGAAGGGGACGCGCACCTCCAGGCCGACGGCCATGCTGGCCCGGTCCTTGCGGTCGAGCAGGAGCTGGACGAAGCGGGTGAGGTGGAGGTAGCCGATCTCGCGCATCCGGCGTTCGAGTCCGCTCTCGCCGGGCAGGCGGGGCACTTCGGCGAGGGCCTCGTGGTAGCGCTGCCGCTCGTGGCCGGGCAGGTCGACCTTGGCGAGGAGGCCCTTGTCGAGGAGCGCGGTGCGGCCGCCGCTGGCGGGGCCGGAGAACTGGTCGGCGATGCCCGCGGCGAGCCAGGGGAAGGTGTCGGCCTGTACGCACTCGGGGTCGTGGAACCAGCGGTAGCCGCCGAAGACCTCGTCCGCGGACTCCCCGGACAGCGCGACCGTGGACTGTTCGCGGATGGCCTTGAAGAGGAGGTAGAGCGAGACGTCCCCGTCGCCGAAGCCGGCGGTGGGCAGGTCGCGGGCCTTCAGTATGGCGTCGCGGTTGGCGCGGTCCATCAGCGCGGCCGTGTCGAGGACGATGTCGCTGTGGTCGGAGCGGACGTGCTCGGCGAGGGCGTGGGCGTAGGGGCCGTCGGGGGTGGGCCGCAGCAGGTCGGCCTTGAAGTTCTCGGTGTGGCCGGTGAAGTCCACGGAGAAGGAGCGCACCGGGCCGCGCCCGGCCTCCGCCAGTCCCCCGGCCGCGAGGGCGGTGATGGCGGAGGAGTCGAGTCCGCCGGAGAGCAGGGTGCACAGCGGCACGTCGGCGATGAGCTGGCGGGCGACGATGTCGTCGAGCAGCTCGCGTACGCGCCGGACGGTGGTGGCGGTGTCGTCGGTGTGCTCCCGGGCTTCCAGCCCCCAGTAGCGGCGGACGGTCAGGCCCTGGCGGCGGATCCGCGCGGTGTGGCCGGGGCGCAGTTCGTACATGTCGTGGTAGCCGGCGTGGCCGGGGGTCTTGGTGAAGGCCAGCATCTCGGCGAGGTCGTCGGCGTCGACGACGGGCCGGACGGCGGGGTGGGCGAGGATGGCCTTGGGCTCGGAGCCGAAGAGCACGCCGTCGGGGGTGGGGTGGTAGTAGAGCGGCTTGATGCCCATGCGGTCGCGGACCAGGAGGAGTTCCTCGGTGCGGGGGTCCCACAGGGCGAAGGCGTACATGCCGTTGAGGCGCTCGGTGAAGGCCTCGCCCCATTCGAGGTAGGCGTGGAGCACGACCTCGGTGTCGCTGCTGGTGCGGAATATATGGCCGTGGCTCTCCAACTGGGCGCGTAATTCGCGGTAGTTGTATACCTCGCCGCTGTAGGTGAGGGCGAGCAGGGCGCGGCCGCCCTCCTGGACGAGCATGGGCTGCTTGCCGCCCTCGATGTCGATGACGGCGAGGCGGCGGTGGCCCAGGGCGGCGTGGGTGTCCAGCCAGACGCCTCCGGCGTCGGGGCCGCGGCAGGCCATGGTCCGGGTCATGGCGTCGAGGGTGGCGGAGGCGTGGGGGGTGGTGAGGTCCTGGTCGTAGGAGATCCATCCGGTGATGCCGCACATGTACGGGTACCCCTTTCGCTGGATGCGAGAGTTGATGTATCCGGCAACTATGGCTGGTAAACCTGGTGTTACACGGTGCGGCGGCCCGGCCGGGAGACGTAGTGGAACGTGGGCGCCGGGTGCATCAGGAAGTCGTGGTGCGAGATGTTCCACGCGTACGCCCCCGCCATGGCGAAGGCGATACGGTCGCCCGCCCGCACTTCCGTCACCGGGATCCCGGTCGCCAGGGTGTCCTTGGGGGTGCAGAGCTGGCCGGTGAGGGTGACCGGTTCGTTCCGGGCGGCCGGGCGGGGCCAGGGGCGGGGCCACTCCTCGACGGGCAGGACGGTGAAGGGGTGGTCGTGGCCCTTGGCTGCGGGGGTGCGCATGTGGTGGGTGCCCCCGCGCAGCACGGCGAAGGCCTCGCCGTGGCTGTGCTTGACGTCGAGGACGTCGGTCACGTACCAGCCCGCGTACGCCGTCATCGACCGGCCCGGCTCTATGCGCAGGGTCACGCCGGGGTGGCGCGCGGCCAGTTCGCCCAGGCCCTGTCCGTAGGCGGACCAGTCGAAGCGGGTGTGCGGCCCGGCGTAGTCGACGGCCATGCCACCACCCACGTTGATCTCCATCGGGCCGAGGCCGTGCCGGTCGCCGAACTCCCGCGCCCAGGAGGTGACCCCGGCGGCCACGGCCAGCTGGGCGGCGGCGTCCAGGCCGCTGGCCAGGTGGGCGTGGACGCCGAGCAGCCGCAGCGGACCGCCGCGTGTCAGGGGCGGGCACGCCTCGGCCCGGCGCGGGTCGAGGCCGAAGGGGCTGGGGCGGCCGCCCATGGCCAGCGCCGCCCCGCCCAGGCCGCCGTCGGCGACGGGGAGGTTGACCCGCAGCAGTACGCCCACGGGCGCCCGCCGGGGGTGTTCGTCCGCGAGGGCGGCGAGCAGCCGCAGTTCATGCTCGCTCTCCACGTGGAAGCGCTCGACGCCCAGGCCGAGGGCGAGCCGCAGCTCGGCCTCGGTCTTGCCGGGGCCGCCGAAGGCGAGCGGCCGGCCGGGCACGGCGGCGTGGACGTGGGCGAGTTCGCCGCCGGAGGAGACCTCGTAGCCGGTCACGTGCGGGGCGAGGGCGCGGAGGATCGCGGGGTCGGGGTTGGCCTTGGCCGCGTAGTACAGCTCGACGGCGGGCGGCAGGGCTTCGCGTACGGCGTGGGCGTGCTCGTCGAGGGCGGTCAGGTCGTATACGTAGGCGGGCAGTGCGGCCGTCGGCAGGGCGCGGACGTGGTCGGCGACGCGGGGGGTGATCACAGCGGGCCGCCCCAGGGGCCGGGCTCGGACACGGCGGCCAGGACGTCCGACACCAGGGGCGAGCCGATGCGGACGTATCCGGCGTACCGGTCGGCCTTGCGTTCCCAGCGGGTCAGCAGGTTGGCCTTGGCGGGCAGTGCCGCCCCGGTGACCAGGGCGCGCAGCTCCGGCGGGTCGCCGTGGGCGGCGGCCCGGCGGGCCAGGACCCGGCGCACGGCGGACCACAGGGCGGGTTCCAGATGGGGGTGGCGGTCGGCGAGGGCGGCCAGTATCTCGGCGAGGTGGTTGACGAGCAGGCAGTAGACGACGCGGTCCCAGCCGCGTTCGCGGTCGTACGTCATGGGCCGGGCGACCGTCGGGTCGAGCGCGGCGAGGGCCGCCGCGTGGTGCTCGGGGAGGAGTTTGGTGCCCTCCAGGTCGCGGAGCAGGACCTGCCGGGGCATGCCGTCGTCGTCGACGCCGACGACGACGTTCTGGAGGTGGGGTTCCAGGACGACGCCGTGGTCGAAGTAGGCGGCCAGCACCGGGGGGACGAGCAGGCCGAGGTAGGCGTCCCACCAGGCCAGGGCGGCTTCGGGGCCGCCGCCGGCCAGCAGCCGGGAGACCTGGGCGCCGCTGGTGGGGTACTCGTCGGCGACGGCGGCGGCCAGCAGGGCGGTCAGGCCGGGCGCGAGCCGGGCGGCCAGGCCCTCGCGGACGATGACGCCGAAGCCCTCGGCGAGCTCGCGGCTGCCCAGGTCGAGGGTGCGATAGGCGGGTTCGCGCAGCAGCGCGGCGCCGGGGAAGCGGGCGGCGAGGGCGGTGGCGACGGGCTCCAGGATCCGGGTCAGGGCGACGGCTCCGGTCAGCTCGTACTCGGCGTTCTTGCGCAGGCAGTTGGTGATGCGGATGTTCAGGCTGAACTTCAGGAAGTCCGTGCCGTCGTAGAGGGTGCGCACCGAGGCGGTGGCGGCGAAGTCGGCGCCGCGCGGGCCGAGGTCGAGGACGTCGCCGCGGGCGAGGGCCGCGCGCAGGACGGGGTGGCCGGCGAGCATGCCGTACTGCCAGGGGTGCGCGGGCAGCAGCGCGTACCCGTCGGGGACGGCGCCCTGCCGGTCGAGGGCGGTGAGGGCGCCGCCCGGCAGGCAGTCCTCGCGGACGTGCTCCCGGCGCACGGCCAGGTGGCGCAGGGGGAAACGGGCGCGGGCCTCGGGGGCGTAGCGGGCCCAGTCCTCGGGGGTGCCGGTGCGGGCCTTGGGGGTGGGGTGGAAGCGGTGGCCGAAGAGGAGCGACTGCTCGGAGTCCAGATAGCGGTCGGCGGGAGCGTCGGGGGCGGCCCGCCAGGCGGCCAGGGCGGCGGTGACGCCGGCGTGACCGGCGGCGACCTGGTCGAGGAACTCGTCGTTGCGGACGCCGGTGCGCAGGGAGAGCTCGCGGTGGACGCGCTCGGCGAGGGTCCGCCAGGGCAGTTCGGCCCAGCCGTCCGCGCGCTGCTCCGCGACCGGTCCGGTGAAGCGGTGGGCGCCGATCAGGGAGACGCGGCGGAGCCGGACCCGGAGCAGGATGCCGGTGCGGGGCAGTCGCAGCAGCAGGTGCCCGTCGGTGACGGCGGTCCGGTGCTCGGGGCCGGAGACCTCGCGGAGCAGGCAGTTCAGGAGGGTGTGGGCGACGACGTCGTCGGGGGTGGGCACTCCGTTCCGCGCTGAAGGACGGGAGGAGAGGGGGGAGGCAGAGGGGGCTGAGGACATGTCAGCGACTCCAGCGGAGGAGGGAGGCATGTTTGGCGGCGCGGTCATCCGGCGGCTCCGCGCAGGTAGTTGGGGCCGTCGACGTAGTGTTTGTTGATGTCGGCGGCTCCGGAGCGCTCCTTGGTGAGCAGGGTCCCGGCGGTGATCATGGCTTTGACGGGCAGCCGGTCGGCGTCGAGGATCCGGGAGCGCAGCACGGCGGCGGGTCCGGGTGCGAGCCGGTCCAGTGCCCCGGTGAGCCGGTCGCGCAGCAGCCGCAGCCACTCCCGTGGTGTCCCCCGGCCCAGGCGGGCGAGCTCGAAGGCGAGGGCGCCCGCGCACAGGTGGACGGTGATGGTGGCGAAGACGTCGGCGACGGGTCCGTCACCGCCCACGAGGATGCGCCGGTCGTCGAAGCCGAGCAGGCCGGCGGCGCGGCCGCCGAGGCGGGCGGCGAGCCGTGCGGGGTGGACGCGGGGGCTGTCGTTGTCCTTCAGCAGCAGCCGCATCCGGGTGCGTCCGCCGGTCTCGTCGAGGACCAGGGAGGTGTTCTGCTGGTGGGACTCCAGGGCCGTGCCGTAGGAGAAGAGGGTGGTGTGCCAGTCCAGGAGGAGCGTCAGATAGGCGTCGATCAGGGCGGGGAGCGAGCCGCCGTAGTAGCGCTCGGCCAGGATGTCGGCGACCGGCCGCCCGTCGGGGGCGGGGGCGAGCAGCCCGGCGACGGTGACCACGTGGGAGCGGTGGAGCCCGGCCGGGTGGCGGCGGACCATGGCGGTCAGGAGTTCATGGCCGGCCGCGAGGTGGGTGCGTTCGTCGGCGAGCAGCACGGCGCCTGCGAAGCGCGGCTCGGCGGCGATGATCGCCTCCAGCAGCCGCTGGCCGGCCGCGCCGTCGACGAGGCTGCCGGGTGTGATGGTGCGCCGGTTGCGCCGGCCCAGGGTGGCGGTGACGAGCGGGAGTTTGAGGTGGGTCGCGGGGTCGCCGGTGACGGCGACGGTCCGGGTGGACAGCGTCGGGGTCGCCTCCAGCCAGGGCCGCTCGGCGAGCCGGGCGGTGCCCGTCAGACCGGTGGCGGCGAGGGCGGCGGCGAGCGGGGCGCCGGCGGTGAGGGGGTGGACGGGCAGCGCCAGGTGGGTGGCGTCCAGTCGGGGCAGGCCGAGCGCGGCGGGGGTGGGCCACCAGGGGGGCAGCGCGGACCGGTCGCCGGTGACGGCCCCGCGCGGCAGGGCGAGCCAGCGCAGCGCGAAGGAAGGGTGGAACTCGGGGGCGTACGCGCGTAATTCGGTCTCGGTGAGGCCGGCGCGGGCGTGCCCGGTGGGGTAGACGGGGTGCTCGCGGAAGGCGGCCAGGGTGTCGAAGGCGAGGGAGCCGCGCGGTCCGGTCCAGCCGGCGGGGGCGGGCCCGTGGGCGGCGGTCAGCCGGGCGAGGACGTCCTGACGGACCCGGCCGTGCAGCCGCATCGCGGCCAGCGCCTCGTCGCACTCGGCGAGGAACGCGTCGAAGCCCGCCCGGTCCTCGGGGGCGGCGGCCCCGCGCAGCCGGGCGAGGGCGGGGCGCAGGCCCCGCACCGGGCCGCCGGGGGTGAGCAGGAGGGGCTCACGGGCCCGGACCTCGCACTGGAAGCCGTCGGGGCCGACCGGAAGCAGCAGCGGCTCCCCCGCGACAGGCAGGCGGAGCCAGTCCCCGTCGGGGCGGGTCTCGGGGACGGCGCCGGAGCGCAGCCGGTAGGCGTCCTCGCGCAGCAGGGCGCTGAGCACCCGGGTCAGGAGCTCGTCCTCCAGCGCGTCGGGCGCGGGGACGGGCGGGGCCGCGGGCGCGGACGCACCGGCGGTCAAAGGCGCGCTCATCAGCCGATCTCCCATCGCCGGGCGGCCAGGAATTCCGCGACGGTGCGGTCGATCCGGTCCTGGTCGGTACCGGTCGCCCGCAATACACCCAGGTAGTCGCGGTTCGTTCGGTAATGCGGGTGTTTCTCGCCGGGCTCGCGCAGCGGCCGGTAGACCAGCCGTACGCCGTTCCGCTCGGTGTCGCTCGCCCCGGGCGCGGCCGTGAGGGTGCCTCCGCGTTCGGCGCACACATACTCGATACGTACCCGGCCGTCGGCGCGCGCACCGAGTTCGGCGGGGAGCGGCTCGCCGAGGTGGGTGCGCAGGACGTGTTCGAAGAGGGGGAAGTCCAGGGCCTGGGCGAGGGCGAGGTCGCACCGGTCGCCGATGGCGCGGTAGTTGACCTCGATGATGCGGGCGCGGTCGCTCTGGGCGACGTATTCGGTGTGGCAGACGCCGAATCCGATGCCGAGGGCCGTCAGCTGGGCGAGGACCTGGTCGCTGTGGGGGCGGGGCGGGGCGGGGAGGAGGTCGAGGCGTTCCTCGACGAAGTGGGGCAGGGGGGAGAGCGTGGTGCGGAAGGCGGCGTAGGCGTGGAGGGCGGTGCCGTCGCCGAGGGTCTCCAGGGTGTGCAGCGGCCCGGGCAGGTACTCCTCGACGACGAGCGCCTCGCCGGGGCGGTGCGCCCGGATCTCCCGGCAGCGGTCGGCGAGTTCGCGGGCGTCGCGGGCGAGGACGACGTCCTCGCTGGCCACGCCCTCGCGGGGTTTGAGCACACAGGGGTAGGGCACTTCCGCCGCCCCGGCCAGGGCGACCGGGTCGGCGTCCGGGGGGAGTTCGGCGGAGCGGACGGTGTCCAGGCCGCTCGCGGCCAGCGCCCGGCGCAGCTGGGCCTTGTTCTTGGCGGTGAACGCGGCGCGCCAGTCCTTGCCGGGCAGGCCGAGGTAGTCGGCGGCCAGGGCGGCCTGGGTCTGGAGGTGGTCGCTGTTGGTGAAGACGGCGTCGGGCCTACCGAGGCCACAGGCGGCGCCTATGACCTCGCGGAAGTCGCGTACGTCGCAGGGGACGACGTCGAGCGGGGGCAGCGCCTCGCCGCCCCGGGCCGTGTGACGCGCGTAGGCGTGCCGGTGGGCGTCGGGCCGGTCGGTCAGGAGGGTGACGGTCAGGCCCAGCCGGGCGGCGGCGGGCAGGAATCCCTCGGTGACGGAGTCGGTCGGGTTGAGCGCGAGCAGGTGCAGCCGCACGGTGGCACCTTTCGTCGGGGCGGGGCGGGCGGGAGGACGGGGGCCCTCCGGGAAGCGGAGGGCCTCGCGTGCCGCCGGCGGACGGCCGGTGCCGATCTCCTTCACGGAGAGGACATTAGGTTAGGCAAACCTAAGCTTGTCAATTCCCCCTGGGTGTACGCCCTCGACGACCGGCCTCCTTACGGGGCGACGCCGCCCGGCGCACCGAGGCGCCGGTAGCGCGAACGACGTGCCGTACGCCGTTCCTGCTGATCACGCGCCGTGAGAGCAGCCATCTCCGCTCCGATCACCCGGCCGAGAGTCACGAGGAAGTCCCCGTCCCCGGAGGCCTCCCCCTCTGTTTCCTCCTCTACGATGCGGTCCACGATCCCGTTCGCCAAGAGGTCGGCGGAGCGCACGCCCTGCCGCCCGGCGATCTCGTACGCCCGGTCCGTGGTCCGGTAGAGGATCGCCGAGGCGCCCTCGGGCGGCAGCGGGGAGAGCCAGGCGTGCCGGGCCGCCACCACCCGGTCCGCCGGCAGCAGGGCGAGGGCCGCGCCGCCGGCCCCCTGGCCCAGCAGCAGGCACAGCGTCGGCGCGGGCAGGTTCACCAGGTCGGCGAGGCAGCGGGCGATCTCCCCGGCGAGCCCGCCCTCCTCCGCCTCGCGGGAGAGCGCGGCCCCCGCGGTGTCCACCACCGTCAGCAGTGGAAGGTCCAGCTCCGCCGCGATCCGCATGCCCCGCCGGGCGGCCCGCAGCCCGGCCGGCCCGAGCGCCTGCCCCGTGTTCCGCTCGGGGTGGCTGCCCCGGTCGTGGCCGAGGACCACGCACGGGGTCCCGTCGACGCGGGCCAGCGCCAGCAGCAGCCCCGGGTCCCGCTCCCCCGCGCCCGTGCCGCTGAGCAGGGTGACGTCGGTGGCGGCCGCCCGCAGGAACTCCCGTACACCGGGCCGCCCGGGGCGGCGGGAAGCGCGGATGGACTCCTCGGCGGAAGGCACGACGGCCGGGGCGGTCGGCTCCGGAACAGCACCCTCCGGTGTGGTGCCGGCGGTCCCGTCGCACAGCACCGACAACGCCCGCGCCGCGACCTCCGACAGGCTCCCGGCCGGGAGCACCGCGTCCACCAGCCCGTTCGCCAGCAGGTTCTCGGCGACCTGGACGCCCGGTGGGAACTCCTCGCCGTACAGCGCCTCGTGGACGCGCGGGCCCAGGAAGCCGATGAGGGCGCCCGGTTCGGCGGCGGTGAGATGGCCGAGCGAGCCCCAGGAGGCCAGCACCCCACCGGTCGTGGGGTGCCGCAGATAGACGAGATAGGGCAGCCCGGCGGCCTTGTGGTCGGTGATCGCGGCGGCGACCTTCACCATCTGGAGGAAGGCGATCGTGCCCTCCTGCATCCGGGTGCCGCCCGAGGCCGGCGCCGCCAGCAGCGGCAGCCCCTCCGCCGTCGCCCGCTCCACGGCCCGGACCAGCCGCTCCCCCGCGTCGACGCCGATCGACCCGCCGAGGAAGCGGAACTCACAGGCCACCAGCGCCACTCGGCGACCGCGCACCAGCCCCTCGCCGGTGACGACGGACTCGTCGAGCCCGGTCCGCTCCCGCGCGGCCAGGAGGTCGGCGCGGTAGTCGGCGTCCGGCGTGGACAGCGGGACGGGCCGGTCCCAACTGCGCCAGCTGCCGGGGTCGACGACGGCCAGGATGAGGTCGAGGGCGGGGACGGGGGCGGGTCTGCTGTGCTCGGTCATGGCCTCACCCTGCCACGACACCCCCCAGCAGGTCTGTGAGCGATCCCGCGCGGGCCAGTTCCTCCAGGGCGTCGAGCGCCCGCCGCGCGGCGTCGGCGGCGGCCGGGTCTCGCGCCTCCAGGCCGCTCGCGGCGAACTCGTCCTCGTCCAGCCGGAGAACGGCCGAGCCGTCCGCCGCGACCCACAGGTCGAGGTCCAGGTCCTCGACGACCGGACCCCCGGCCCCGGTGACGGCGGGACGGGCGATGTCGCAGTACCAGCCCTTGAGCGAGCCGGCCGCGCTCCGCACCTCCTTGACGGAGTACCAGCGGTCGCGCCAGTAGTGCTCGGTGAACACGTCGCCCGCCTCGAAGCGGACGAAGCCGAAGTCCCGGTCCGACGCCCCCGCCCAGGCCGCCCGGACGACGACGCGCACGCCGTCCTCGTATACGACGGTGGCGGGGTAACGCACCTTGGTCCGGCCCGCCTTCACCAGGGCGACGGTCACCTCGTCGCCCACGGTGTACGTCTCGTTGTGCGTCTCGCTGTACGTCTCGTTCACAGCATCCACCCGCTTCACGCCTCGCCTGATCGGTCGGCCGCAGCCTCTCCCGCGACGAGGTGTGAAGCGAGCGAATATTTCCCGTCAGCCGATCATCGACGCGCAGGTCGCCGGGGTTGCGTGCTCCGGGTCGAGGGCGTTGGTGGCCTCGTGGAAGGCGACGCGGTCGATGGTGCCGAGCGTCAGGTGCATGGAGATGTCGACCGGGCAGAGGTCCTGCACCAGCACGTTGCGGACGCCGGGACCGTCGAGGAACCCGGACCGGTAGGGGGTGACGACCTCGTCGTAGCGGGTCGCGATGACGGTGTAGCGGACACCGGGGACGGTGTCGCCGCCCTCGTTGAGCTTCTTCATGAAGTCCGAGCCGACGACCTGGTCGGTCAGGCCGGGGGCGGTACCGGTGATGATCTTCCGGGCGCCCGGGACGACGTCCAGGAGCTTGGCGATCCCGGACAGGGTGGTGCCGTGGTTGTTGGGCGCGATGCCGACGAGGGCGTTGACCTTGGGGGCGCCGCCCAGGAACTTCAGGTAGTAGCGGGGCAGCATCCCGCCCTGCGAGTGGCCGACGATGTCGACCTTGGACGCGCCGGTCGTCGCCAGCACCTTGTCGACGTACCGCGCCAGCTCCCCGGCGGACTTCTCGGCCGGGCCCAGGCCGTACATACCGGGGATGCCGGGGATCTTGCCGTAGTCGAAGGAGAAGACGCAGTATCCGCGCGCGGTCAGATAGGGCGCGAAGGACCACCAGTTGTTGGTGCCGTTCTCCAGGGTGCCGTGGACGAGGACGACGGGGCGCGGGTGGGCGGCGGAGGGCCTGCACGAGTCGTCGTTCCAGCCGCTGCTGACGGTGGAGGCGGCCGCCGGGGACGCGGAGGCCGTGGCGGCGGACGCGACGGTGGGTGTCGCGACCGCGGCCACGGCCAGTCCGAGGGCGGGCAGCAGGGATCTGACGGATCTCCAGATGCTGCGACGCTGCTTCATCCGAACTCCTCGCGAAATGGGGGGTGGGTACGCCGAACAGCGCCGGCAACAGCTGTTACGGGCGCGTGAAAAAGTCGTTAACTTACTTGCGGGTAGATTGCGGGCGATCTTTGCTTGCGTCAAGCAAAATCACAAAGATCGCGATGACTTGGTCAAATCACGGCGGACTCCGGGTTACGCCACGTCCAGGGCCGCGGCGGGGCCCACCACCCCCGGGCCGAACAGCGCCCGCGCCCGGTCGACCACGGCCTCGACGCGCCGCGCCTTCTCGTCGGCGGGGTCGAACGACAACTGGTGCGCGGCGGCACGGCCGTCGCGCAGTCGCTCCGCGCGCAGCGCCACGGACCGCACCCTGGCCCGCTGGAGGGCGAGCGCGGTGTGCAGCGCGTACGCCGCGGCGATCAGGTCGGGTGAGTGCGCGGTCGGTTCGGCGAAGGACTTGGCGCGGGTGCTCGACGAGCCGTCCGCGTAGCGGACGGTGAGCTTCAGCCCCTGGGCGACCTGGCCGCTCCCCCGCAGCCGGGCGCCCAGCCCGTCGGCGAGCGCGAGCAGCGCGCGGCGCCGGTGGCCGGGGTCCAGCTCGTCGGTGGCGAAGCGGTGCTCCGCCCCCATCGACCGCGCCCGGGCGTCCGGGGTCACGGGTGTCGGGTCGATACCGCACGCCCGCTCGTGGACCCGCCGCCCGGCGGCCGCGCCGAGGATCCGCTCCAGGGTGGTGAGCGGCGCCTCGGCGACCCGGCCGACGCTGTCGAGCCCGTACGCGCAGAGGGCACGGGCGGTGGCGGGCCCCACACCGGGCAGCGCGGCGACCGGCTTGCGGGCCATGAAGGCGGCGACGGCGTCCGGTCCGCCGGAGAGAGCGCGGACCGCGCCGGGCGGCCCGTCCCGCGCGACCATCCGCGCGAGCGTGGGGTTGCCCGCGATGCCGACGGTGCAGTCGGCTCCGTACCGCGCCAGCGCGCGCACCCGCAGCAGCGTGGCCAGCTCGGCCGGATCTCGCCCGAAGTAGCGGCATGCTCCGCGGATGTCCATGAGCGCGGCGTCGGGAGGCAGTGCCTCCACAACGGGGGTCACCTCGGCGAGGAGGGCGAGGAGGCCGTCGTAGGTCTCCTCCGTGAGGGCGCCTTCGCGCGAGTGGAAGTGCACGTACAGGACGGTTGTCGGGTCGGTGCGGCCCGGTGGTCCGGTTGTGCCCACCCGTTCCGCCCTGCGGAACGATTGCCCACAACCTGGCGGGGGTCCGGGGGCGGAGCCCCCGGTTCCGGGAAGGGGCGGGACCGGGGAAAGCCAACGCTCGGTCATCGCCCCGCGCTCCCCGGACTCGCATGCCACAACTTCCGCCCCGTGGCAGCCCCTTCACCCGCAGGCTGCAAATCCGCCCACGGGTGCAACCCGTACCCCGTCGACAGCCGGATCCGCCGGGAAACCGGCGCATCCGCACCCGGAACCGCTGCCGCGAGAACGGCCGCGACCGCCCCCAGCCCGCCCTCCGCCCGCAACCCCGCCAGCTCCGCCAGGTCCCACGCCGCCGCCCCCACCACGCTCAGGCTGCGCGGCCCGCGCCGCTGGACGACGCCCCGGACGAGCAGCAGCCAGGAGTGGAAGACGACGTGCGCGCACGCCGCGTGGCTGTCGTCGAAGAAGGCGCAGTCGACCAGGCCCGTGCCGTCGTCGAGGGTCGTGAAGACGACCCGCCGCCCCGACCGCACCGGAGGTGTCTGCGTGGCGGCCTTGGCGCCCGCGACCAGGACGGTCTCGCCGTGGCGGGCGTCGCGCAGCCGGCGGGCCGGGATGGCGCTCAGCTCGGCCAGGAAGGCCCGGTGATCGGTCATCAGATGTCGGGAGGCGTCCATGCCGAGCACGGACAGCTCGGCGCCGAGCCGTTCGGCCGCGTCCAGGTCGGGCAGGCCGGCGGGCTCGGTCCGGGCGCTGTCGATCAGCGTGGGCTGGGCGGCGGGCACCCGTCGCCGCCCGCGGTGGAGCTCGGCGATGTGCAGCAGCAGGTCCCGGCGGTTGGCGCCGAAGGCGTCCAGCGCCCCGACCCGCGCCAGCCGTTCGGCCACGGGCCGCCTCGGGCGGGCGCGCTGCCACAGGTCCTGGAGCGAGGTGTACGGGCGCCCGTCGGCGATCCGGCGGGCCTCGGCCTCGCCGATGCCCTGCACGTCGGAGAGCGAGAGCCGCACCCCGAAGACCCCATCGGACACCAGTTCGATCGAATAGGCCGTTCCCGACCGGTTGACGTCCAGCGGCAGGATCGGCACCCCGCGCCGCCGCGCGTCGGCGAGCAGCAGCCGCTTGGGGTACATCCCGGGGTCGTGGGTGAGCAGCCCGGCGTAGAAGGCCGCCGGGTGGTGGGCCTTGAGCCAGGCCGACTGGTAGGTCGGCACGGCGAAGGCGACGGCGTGCGCCTTGCAGAAGCCGTAGCTGCCGAACGCCTCGACGATCTCCCAGGTGCGGCGGACGGCGTCCGGCGCGTAGCCGCGCGCGGCCGCCCGCTCCGCGAACCAGGCCCGTATCCGGCCGAGCAGCGCCGGGTCGGACAGCGCGCGGCGCGTCTCGTCGGCCTCGTCACGGCCGCAGCCGGTCATGATCCGCAGGATCTCGATGACCTGTTCGTGGAAGACGACCACGCCATGGGTCTCGGCCAGCGCCTCCTTCAGGTCCGGGTGGGGGTAGCGCGCGGGGGCGCGGCCGTGGCGGGCCTCGATGAAGGGCCGGACCATGTCGGCGGCGACCGGGCCGGGGCGGAAGAGCGAGATGTCGACGACGAGGTCGTGGAAGTTCTCCGGCTGGAGCCTGCCGACGAGGTCCCGCTGGCCGGGGGACTCGATCTGGAAGCAGCCGAGGGTCTCGGTGGAGCGGATCAGCTCGTATGTCTTCCGGTCGCCGGGCGGCACCTGGGCGGGGTCGTCGAGGTCGAGGCGGCGCCCGGTGGCCCGTTCGAGCTCCCCGACGGCGTGGGCCATGGCGGACTGCATCCGCACGCCCAGTACGTCGAGTTTGAGCAGGCCCAGGTCCTCCACGTCGTCCTTGTCGAACTGCGACATCGCGAACCCCTCGCCGCTGGTGGGCACGACGGGGGTGCGGGCGCGCAGCGAGGCGTCCGAGAGCAGCACTCCGCACGGGTGCATGGCGACGCCGCGCGGCAGCGCGTCCAGCGCCTCGACCAGCTCCCACAGCCGGGTGTTCCCGGGCCCGTGGGGCCCGGCGGCGACCTCGCGCAGCTCGGGCAGTTCGGCGAGCGCGGCGCGGGCGTCCCGGGCGCGGATGTGCGGGAAGGACTTGGCGAGCCGGTCGACGACGGCCGGTGCCATGCCGAGGGCGGTGCCCACGTCCCGTACGGCGTGCCGGACGCGGTAGGTCTCGGGCATGGCGACGGTGGCGACGCGCTCCGCGCCGAAGCGGTCGAAGATCGCGCGGTAGACCTCCAGGCGGCGGGCGGACTCGACGTCGATGTCGATGTCGGGAAGCGCGGTCCGCCGCGTGGACAGGAAGCGCTCCATCAGCAGGCCGTGGGCGACGGGGTCGGCGTGGGCGATGCCGAGCAGGTGGTTGACGAGGGAGCCTGCGCCGGAGCCCCGGGCCGTGACCCGGATGCCGAGGGCGCGGGTGTCGTCGACGACCTGGGCGACGGTGAGGAAGTACGAGGCGAGGCCGCGCCGGTCGACGACGCGCAGCTCGTCCTCCAGCCGGTCCCAGTAGCGGCGGTCGCGGTCGTGTCCACGCAGCACCATGGCGGCGGCGCAGCGGGAGCGCAGCACCCGGGCGGCGGTGCGGGGGCCGACGCCGACGAGGTGGGGCTCGGGGAAGTGGACGGAGCCCAGGCCCAGGTGGTCCTCGGGGTCGACGAGGCACTCGGCCGCGGTGTCCTCGGTCGTGGCGAGCAGCCGGCGCGCGGCGTCCCGGCGGAGGCCGGCGGCCTCCGCGATCCGCGTGGCGGCGGCCGTCATGGCGGCCGGGTCCTTGAGCCAGCGTTCGCCGCTGTCGAGGGTCTCGGGCCGGCGGCGGTCGACGGGCACCAGCCGGCGGGCGGAGTCCAGGACGTCGGCGACGGGCCCCTGGCCGGGGTCGGCGTAGCGGACGGCGTTGCTGAGGACGGCGCGTACGCCCTGGTCGGCGGCGAAGCCGACGGTACGGGCGGCGAGCCGCAGCGAGCCGGGGCCGGTGCCGGTGCGGCTGTGCCAGACGGCCTCCAGCCGCAGCCCGTCACCGAACATTTCGCGCCAGGGCCGCAGCAGTCGTGCGGCGCGGTCGGGGCGTCCGGCGGCGAGCGCGCGGCCGATCTCGGAGTCCGGTCCGAGCAGGACGGTCAGCGGGGCGGTCAGGGCGCCGCCGAGGCCGGCGGCGGCAGCGGCCAGGTCCGGCCACGACAGCCCGGGGCGGCCGGTGCCGGGCCCGGTGCCTCCGGCGTGGGCGGCGGAGACCAGCCCGCAGAGCGCGGCCCAGGCGGGCGCGCCGTCGCGGGCGAGGAAGACCGCGCGGGGCGCGGACTCGTCGACGAAGGCGCCGCCGCGGTCGGGGGCGCGGTGGCGCACGGTGGGACCGTCGGCGGGCGGCGGCGCGGAGACGGCCAGGTCCACGCCGAACAGCGGGCGCACCCCGGCTCCGGCCGCGGCCTTGGCGAACCGGACGGCGCCGGCGAGGCTGTCGCGGTCGGTGAGGGCGAGGGCGTCCATGCCGCGCTCGGCGGCCCGTTCGGCCAGCCGCTCGGGGTGCGCCGCCCCGTAGCGCGCCGAGAAGCCGGACGCGACGCGCAGGTGTGTGAACCCGGAGGTCGCCCGGAACGCCGCCATCGCACCTCCCTGCCGCTCGCGATCACCCTCCCCCTTGGCCGATTCTTTTCGCCCCTCCCGCTCTCCACCATAAACCAACTCTCGAACATTCGTACGAACGCGCTGGGGGGTGTCACCCGGCCGGCCCTCACCGCCTGCGCCCACCGCCCGGAGCCCGCAGGCTCGGGGCATGGCCAGCACCCCCGGCGGCGGCGCCCGCTTCGTCCAGGAGGTCCGGGATGCCGTGACGGGCCGGGCGGCGGTCCTGGTGATCGGCGCGCTGGTGCTCCAGCTCGCGTTCGTCGCCTCCTATGTCGGCGCCTTCCACAGCCCGAAGCCCAAGGACATCGCGGTCGGCGTGGTCGCGCCCGGGCCGCTCGGCGACCAGCTGGTGAAGAAGCTCGACGCGCTCCCCGGCCACCCCCTGGACCCGCGCACGGTCCCCGACGAGGCGCGGGCCCGTGCGGAGATCGGCGCACGGGACCTGGACGCGGCCCTGCTCGTCCAGCCGCGCGGCACCACCGACACCCTGCTCGTCGCCGGGGGCGCGGGCGCCTCGCTCGCCCAGGCCGCCGAAGCGGTCCTCACCCGCGCCGAACGGGCCGAGGGCCGTGCCCTGCGGGTCGTCGACACCGCCCCGGCCGCCGCCGGCGACGCCCGCGGCCTCAGCGCGTTCTACCTGGTCGTGGGCTGGTGCGTGGGCGGCTATCTGTGCGCCGCGATCCTCGCCATCAGCGCGGGCGCCCGCCCCGCGAACCTCCACCGGGCCGTCATCCGGCTGGCCGCGCTCGCGCTCTACGCGCTGGCCGCGGGCCTGCTCGGCACGGTGATCGCGGGCCCGGTCCTGGGCGCGCTGCCGGGCGGGATCCTCGGCCTGTGGGGGCTGGGCGCGCTGGTCGTCTTCGCCGTCGGGTCCCTGACGCTGGCCCTCCAAGGGCTGGTGGGCATCGTCGGCATCGGGCTGGCGATCGGCATCGTCGTGGTCCTGGGCAACCCCAGCGCGGGCGGGGCCTACCCCTACCCCCTGCTGCCGCCCTTCTGGCGGGCCATCGGCCCGGCCCTCCCACCGGGCGCGGGCACCTGGTCGGCCCGCTCCCTGGCCTACTTCCGGGGCAACGCGCTGACCGGCCCGCTGCTGGTGCTCTCCGCGTGGGCCGTGGCGGGCACGGCGGTCACCCTGCTCTCCGCCACGCTCCGGCGCGGGCGCGAGGTCCCGACC
This sequence comes from Streptomyces hesseae, assembly GCF_031845785.1. Classification (NCBI taxonomy): domain Bacteria; kingdom Bacillati; phylum Actinomycetota; class Actinomycetes; order Kitasatosporales; family Streptomycetaceae; genus Streptomyces; species Streptomyces hesseae. The sequence goes on along the minus strand of NZ_JAVRFI010000012.1, from coordinate 44,773 downwards.
GACTGACGGCCCGCTCCGCGAGGAGCGCGAGGGCCGTGAGAACCGACAGACCGAACGGTCGGTCTGAGTGGTCTTCGGCCATTGCTGCGACGCTCCAGAGTCGGCGCGGCCGCCGCGCGGTCACCGGGCGAGCCTCTTTTCGGCCGGGCCGCGAGGGCCTCCCGGAGCGACCCGAAAGACATTGGATCCAATGGTTCGAGGGGTAGAAATTCGAGCCTTCAAAGGCTCTCCCGGCATTATGTCAATGAAAACAAGGCATCCTCGCTGGTCAACATTCCTGAAACATTAAATCCCTCCATATCCCGCCAATCCGGACTCGCTTCTCCATCCAGCACTCCCGTGGCGCCACCAGGGAGACCCACCTCGCGCAGGATCCGGCCACCCGGAACCGCTACACAGGGTTTTCGCTCGACGACTGAAAGTGCTCGTTCGAGGTGCGTTCATGCGCGAGTTGGGCCAGACTGCCGTCCGTTATCTGCACCGACGAACAAGGGAGTGTTCGGAATGCGGTACATCACTGGGGGAATCGCGCTGGGAGCGGCGCTCGCGCTGGGCGGCCTGGCGGGAGCGGGCACAACGGCGACCGCCTCGCCCTCGCCCATACCCGCGGCGCAGACGCAGAGTCTGTACGCGCCCTCAGCGCTCGTACTCACCATCGGCCAGGGCGACTCGGCGGCGACCTCGGGCGTTCAGCGCGCGGTGACGCTCACCTGTACGCCGAAGGCCGGCGGCACCCACCCGGACACCCGCGGTGCCTGTGCCCAACTGCGCCTCAACGACGGTGACTTCGACAAGATCGTGAAGATCAAGGAAGGCGTCGCGTGTACGCGGGAGTGGAACCCCTCCACCGTCACCGCGGAAGGCGTCTGGGACGGCCGTAGGGTCAGCTTCGAGCACACGTTCGCCAACCCGTGCGAACTGAAGTCGGGCAAGGGCTCGGTCTTCGAGTTCTGAGCCGGACCCGACCGGAACGCGTCCTCGCGCGAAGCGGCCCCCGGACACCGTGGAGGTGTGTCCGGGGGCCGCGGTCCGTGGCGGGGTCAGCCGATGGCCGCCCCGGTGGCAGCCAGTGCTTCCGGCACCGGCTGGTAGTACGTCTTCGCACCCGGGAGCTTGCAGTCCCCGCTGCCGCCCGAGGTCAGGCCGACCGCCGCGTCACCGTCGTAGAGGGGCCCGCCGCTGTCACCGGGCTCGGCGCACACCGTGGTCTCGATCAGCCCGGTGACCTGGCCCTCCTGATAGTTGACGGTCGCGTCGAGGCCCGTGACCCGCCCGCCGCGCACCCCGGTGGTGGAGCCGCTGCGCCGCACGGACTCGCCGTTGTACGCGGGCGCGGCACGGGTGATGGACTGCGTCAGACCGCCGCCGAGGGTGACCGCGCTGGAGTGCTCGACACCGGGCACGTATTTCGCGAGGGAGTAGTCATGGCCGGGGAAGACGGACGTCTCGGTGGTGGCGATCACCGGCCCGCCCCGCTGCGCCGCCCAGTTCGCCACGACATTGCCGCAGTGCCCGGCGGTCAGCAGATAGGGCTGCCCGCCCTTGACGACGTTGAAGCCCAGCGAACAGCGGGCGGACCCACCCCAGATCGCGTCACCGCCGGCGATCATCCGGGTGAGCCTGGTGCTGATTCTCCGTACGGTCACGGTGTCGCCGAGTTTCGAGGTGACCGCGTTCAGCCGGGTGAGCCTGTCCCCCGTGACCGTGTTGTCGGCCGTCACCACGACCCGGTTGACTCTGGGATCCGTCACCCACGCGGTGCCGGGGATCGCCGCCCGGTCGTTCAGCATCTGCCGGGTCGCGTCCAGCCGCGCCTGGGAGAACCGGGCCTGCCGGGGCAGCGCGCCCGCCGCCCGGACGATCTCCTCGGCGTCCCGTCCGAGGACGTTGACCACGAGCCGCCCGGATCCCTCGTCGTAGTACGACCCCGCGGCCGTCAGCGCGGTGAGCCCCGCGAGGGCGGTGGGGACGACCGGACCCGGCGAGGCCTGGGCCTGCTGCGGTACGAGCGTCACCACGGCGAGGGCGGCGGCCGCCACCCCGGCCAGGACGGCGCGGACGGACACCCGACGGTTCTTCAACTCGGCACCTCCAGTGGGGGGTTGAGCCCAGGGTCGGGATGCGGACCGGGCTCGGAGGACGAACGACACAGCCGCACCCCCCGGAGGAGGTCGCGTCCATGCCAAGTTGGTCCGTCGAGTGTCCCCACCGGGCGAGGGAGTGCACAAGGGCGAATTTCAGAAGCGCGAATTTCCATGCGCGCGCCCCTTCTTGTCCTCAGGCGCCGGACGGGCTGTTCAGCCCGTCCGGCGCCTGAGGACAAGAAGGGGTCCGGGGCTACACCTGTCCGATACCCGCCTCCCCCTCACCGGATTCCGGAGCACCAGGCGGCATCTCCGGCACATCCGGCACACCCGAAACCTCCGGCGCAGCCGGCTGGGCAAGCGGACCCTCCAGGTCCTCCGAAGCCGAAGCGGCGGGCGCCCCCGCCCGCTCCAGGAACCGCAGCAGCTCCACCGGGAACGGCAGCACCAGCGTCGAGTTCTTCTCCGCCGCCACCGCCACGATCGTCTGGAGCAGCCGGAGTTGCAGGGCCGCGGGCTGCGCGGCCATCGTGCCCGCCGCCTCCGCGAGCTTCTTCGACGCCAGCAGTTCCGCGTCCGCGTTGATCACCCGGGCCCGGCGCTCGCGCTCGGCCTCCGCCTGGCGCGACATCGAGCGCTTCATCGTCTCCGGCAGGGAGACGTCCTTGATCTCGACCCGGTCGATCTGCACGCCCCAGCCGATGGCCGGGCTGTCGAGCATCAGCTCCAGCCCCTGGTTGAGCTTCTCCCTGTTGGAGAGCAGATCGTCCAGGTCGCTCTTGCCGATGATCGAGCGCAGCGAGGTCTGGGCCATCTGCGAGACGGCGAAGCGGTAGTCCTCGACCGCGATCACGGCTTCCGCGGGGTTGACGACCTTGAAATAGACGACCGCGTCCACCCGGACGGTGACATTGTCGCGGGTGATGCCCTCCTGTGCAGGGATGGGCATCGTGACGATCTGCATGTTCACCTTGCGCAGCCGGTCGACGCCCGGAATGATCATGGTGTATCCCGGTTGCCGGACTTCCGGGAGCAGCCGGCCCAGTCGCAGCACGATGCCGCGCTCGTACTGCTTGACCACCCGGGACGCCGCGGCCGCGTACACCGCCCCGGCCGACCCGGCGGCCACTGCCGCCGCCACGAGGTCTTCGAGCATCACGACCCCCTGCCGTTACCGTCGGGAGATACATATCCACGGTATGCCCGCGCCCGGGCGTGGTCGAGCCCCCGGCCCAGGGGGCCGGGGGCTCCTGTGCTGCCGGCCGCAGGCGTGGGGAAGGGCGGAGCGCGCTCGCGGTCAGGCGTATGGAGGGGCGCCCGCGCGGGCGCCCGGCGGGTCAGAAGACGCTCACCCCGTAGGCGCCGAGCGCCTTGGTGACCGGCTGGAAGAAGGTCGTACCGCCGGAGGAGCAGTTGCCGCTGCCGCCGGAGGTGAGGCCGAGGGCGGTGGAGCCGGCGAAGAGCGCGCCGCCGCTGTCGCCCGGCTCCGCGCAGACATCGGTCTTGATCAGGCCGCGGACGACCTGGCCGTTGCCGTAGTTGACCGTGGCGTTCAGGCCGGTGACGGTGCCGCCGTGCACCCCGGTCGTGGAGCCGCTGCGCTGGACGCGCTGTCCGACGGTGGCGTTGCCGGCGGTGGTGATGCGCTGCGATCCGCCGTTGTAGAGGTCGACCGCGCTGGGGTGCGGGATCGTGCCGTTGGTGTACTGGACGATGCCGTAGTCGTTGCCCGGGAAGCTGGTGCCGGTGGTGGGGCCGATGCTCGTGGTGTGGCTGGAGTTGGTGTAGTACTGCGGCTTGCCCTGGGTGCAGTGGCCGGCGGTCAGGAAGTAGTAGGTGTTGCCCTTGCGTACGTTGAAGCCGACCGAGCAGCGCCAGGTCGGCGCGTAGATCGCGTCGCCGCCGGCGAGCAGCTTCCGGAAGGTGCCCGGGGTGCGTTCGACGCGTATCGCGTCGGCGTCGTCCCCGGCCGAGCGTCTGATGCCGGCTATGGCCTCGTCGGAAACCGTGGAGTCGGCGGTGACCACGACGGATCCGGCGGCCCGGTCGACGACCCACGCGGTGCCGGGGACGTCGGCGGACTCCACGGCCGCGCTTAACGAGGCCAGCCGGGCGGTCGAGGGGGCGGCCACGGCGCCGGGCTCGGCCCGGGCGACGCCTGTGACGAGGGCGGAAGCGGCCAGGAGTCCGGTCGTCACGGCCAGGACCCTGATGTGTCCGGCGGTACCGCTGCGGGGGGTGGTGCGCTTGATCCTCACGTTCTTCCTCCCGAGGGGGGGTCGGGGATCCACGTGGTGGGCGCGGACCCGTGAGGCGCAGCCAAAAGGCACACCGGATTCCGCTTTCGCCGTGCCCCTGACAAGCGCTGCTCGGGAGTATTCGGGCCATGGACGGCATGGCGCAAGGGCTCCTTTCGGACGCGCCCCCGCGCGCCACAAAGCGCCCCGGCGGCTCTCCGGCCGCCGGGGCCATTGCCCGGTCCTACCCGGCTACGGCTCCTGAACAGACGCTGTGACGCATCAACGCGTGAGGAGGTTCCGCTCCCCCGCCGGGACGTCGAAGGGCAGCCGGTTGCCCGGCGGCGGGAAGGGGCAGATGAAGTGGTCGGCGAAGGCGCACGGCGGCAGCAGCGCCCGGTTGAAGTCGACGGTCAGCCGCCCCTGGGCGTCCGGGGCCCCGGGCTTGAGAAAACGGAAGCGATAGCTGGAGACGTCGCTGGTGCCGTCGGCGAAGACGGCCCACAGCGAGCCGTCGGCCTCCGCCGAGACCCGTAGCGCGTGCTCCTCCCCGCCCTTGACGAAGGCCAGTTCACCGGCGACGCCCAGGCCGCGCGTTCGCCCGTCGGCGTTCTCCACCGCGACCGTCCGGTCACGGTCGTACGGGCGGAACACCCCGGGCAGCACCCAGCTCCCGTCGTACTCGAAGGCGTCGATCCCGGCGAACGCCCGGCGGCCCGGGGAAGCCGGGTCGAACACCCGGACCGCCCACAGCCCTTCGCGCCGTATGACCACCAGCTTCCGCTCCCCGTGGGCGACCCGGGCCGCGCCCGGTCCGGCGTCGGCGGTGAGCACCGTCCCGCCCTCGAACGGCCGCCCGTCCAGGGCGAGCCCGTCGCCGGCGGTCGCGGTCAGCAGGACGCCCGAGCCGCCCGGGGCCTCGGTCCAGTGCCCGGGAGTGTCCGGGATTCGCCCCTCCGAAAGCCCGGAGAGCCAGTACGTCCCGGTCAGGGCGAGCGGGCCGTAAGGGGTCGAGACCACCTCGGCACGCTCCTCGCGCCACTCTTTCCACCGCTGTCGCGCGTCACTCGTGCTCATGGCCGTCAACCTTTCCATACGGGCAGCGGAAGCCCGAGGTGTTCCCGGAGTGTCGACCCCGTGTACTCCTCACGGAACGCGCCACGTTCCTGGAGCAGGGGGACGACCCGCTCGACGAAGTCGTCGAGCCCGCCGGGGGTGAGATGGGGGACGAGGATGAAGCCGTCCGCGGCCTCCTCGGTGACGAACTCGTCCATCCGCGCCGCGACTTGACGCGGGGTGCCGATGAAGGACTGCCGCCCGGTCGCCTCGATCACGGTCTGCCGGATGGACAGGCCCTTGGCCTCCGCCAGGGCGCGCCACTTCGCGGCGACGGCGAACGGATCGCCCAGCGGCACCCGGCCCTGGGTCAGCCGTCCCTCCGGGTCGGGGTCGACGCCGGGCAGCGGGCCGTCGGGGTCGTAGCCGGACAGGTCCCGGCCCCAGATCTGTTCCAGGGTGAGGATCGCGGTCTGCGGGGAGACCTGCTGCTCGCGGATGAGGTCCGCTCTCTCCTGCGCCTCGGCGGCGGTGTCGCCCAGCACGAAGGTCACCCCGGGCATGATCTTCAGGTCCTCGGGCCGCCGCCCGTACGCCGCCAGCCGCCGTTTGACGTCCGTGTAGAAGGCGCGGCCCGCCTCCAGGGTGCCGTGCCGGGTGAAGACGACGTCGGCGGCGGACGCGGCGAACTCCCGGCCGTCCTCGGAGTCCCCCGCCTGGATCACCACGGGGTGGCCCTGCGGGCTCCGGGGCACGTCGAAGGTCCCGGCGACGGAGAAGTGCCGCCCGTGGTGGGCGAAGGGACGCGGGGTGCCGTCAGGGGTCCAGGAGTCCCAGAGCTCCCTGGCCGTGGCGACGAACTCGGCGGCCCGGGTGTAGCGGTCGGCGCGGTCGAGGTAGCCGCCGCGCCGGAAGTTCTCGCCGGTGAAGGCGTCGGAGGAGGTGACGACGTTCCAGGCCGCGCGCCCGCCGCTGAGGTGGTCGAGGGAGGCGAGGCGCCGGGCGAGCTCGTAGGGCTCGTTGAAGGTGGCGTTGACGGTGGCGGCGAGGCCCAGCCGTTCGGTGACGGCGGCCAGCGCGTTCAGCACGGTGATCGACTCGGGCCGGCCGACGACGTCCAGGTCGTGCAGCCGCCCCTTGTGCTCGCGCAGCCGCAGCCCCTCGGCGAGGAAGAAGAAGTCGAAGAGCCCGCGCTCGGCGACGCGCGCGAGGTGCTCGAAGGAGGCGAAGTCGATCTGGCTGCCCGCCCTCGGATCCGCCCAGACGGTGGTGTTGTTGACGCCGGGGAAGTGCGCGGCGAGGTGCATCGGCTTGCTGCGCGCGGTCATGCGGTCTCCCTGACGGTGGCGTAGCGGTTGGCGGGGCGGGCCAGACACAGGTGCTCGCGGAGGGTGGAGCCGGGATAGAAGCCGCGCAGCAGGCCCCGGTGCTGGAGTACGGGCACGGTGCCGTCGACGAGCAGCGCGAGGTCCCGGTCGGGGTCCCGGGGCCGGAAGTGGAAGCCGTCGGCGACGCCGTCGGTGTACCAGCGGTCGACGAGGTCGGCGAGCGCGACCGCGTCGGCGGCCGCGTGCAGCGCGACCGGCAGCGAGGCGAGCACGACGAGCCGGCCGGCGCGGCCGCCGGGGTCGCGGTCGTGGGCCCGGGCGCGCTGGCGTAACTCGCCGCGAGCGGCGCGGACGGTGTGCCCGGCCCGGGGGTCGTCGAGGTTCCCGACGCGGACGTAGGCGACGTCCGCGTGGCGGGCGGCGGTGGCCTGGGCGGCCGGTGCGGTGGCGTCGACGGCGATCACGGGCCGGCCCTGTGGGGGCCGGGGCACGATGGAGGGGCCGCGCACGCTGAAGCCGGGGCCCTCGAAGTCGACGTGGTGGAGCTTGTCGCGGTCGACGAAGCGCCCGGTGGGGACGTCCCGTATCTCGGCGTCGTCCTCCCAGCTGTCCCACAGCCGGGCGACGACGTCGGCGACCGCCTCGGCCTCCCGCCAGGCGGCCCAGGCGTCCGGCGCGTCACGCCGCCCGAAGACGGCCGCCTCGCGGTCGTCCGTGGACACCCCGACGGTCCAGCCGGCGCGGCCCCGGCTCGCCCAGTCGAGGGTGGCCAGGGCGGAGGAGACGTGGAACGGCTCGGTGTGCGTGGTGGTGACGGTGGGCACGAGCCCGATCCGCTCCGTGGCGGGCGCGACCCGGGCGAGCACGGCGAGCGCGTCGAGCCGCCCCCGCCCCCGCCCGGGCGGGCCGAACGAGTCGCCGAGCGTGACGAAGTCGAACCGCCCCCGCTCGGCGAGCCGGGCGGCCTCGGCGTACGGCTCGGCGGCGTAGGTACCGGGCCGGTCGAGCGCGACGGCGAGATGAAGCGGACGAGTGGGTTCAGGCATAGGGGATTCCCTCCAAGAGGTTGTGGGCAGTCGTGCCGCAGGGGCGGCACGGGTGGGCACAACCGGCCCGCAGGACACGAACCGGCCTCAGCGCAGAAGCCGTAACAAGGCCCGCGCGGCAGCGTCGTTCTGCCGGAACGCCGGCGCGTTCGTTCCGGGCCGCGCGAACGCCCCGGACAACCGCGCGTCCGTATGCGGACCGAGAGCGAACCGCCGCCGGTGCGGCGCCCCGTCGGTCCCGAGGACCCGCCCGTCCTCGGGACTGACCGCGAGCAGCCCGGCGGGGGTGCTCCGCACCTCTCCCCGCAGCTCCCGCAGCAGCGGGTCGCGCGACCGGTCGACGGACGGCTCCGGCAGCCGGGCCTCCACCAGCGCCCGCGCCTCGACGGCGAGGCCGGGCGCGCTCACGCTCCGCGCCCGGAACACCCCGCGCTCCGCGTCCGTCCCGAAGGCCGTGTCCGCCCCGAGGAAGCGGACGACGCCCGCGCGGGAGAGCGCGAGCAGTTGCCGCAGCCGGGGGCCGGGCGGCCCGGAGGCGAGATAGCTGAAGAAGCCGTGCCACTCGGTGCCGATGTCGCCGAGCCCGGCGAGCTGCCCGTAGACGGAGAGCAGTCCGAGGAAGACGGCGAGGTCCGGGCTGTGGCAGGGGTTGTGGCGCCGGGCGAGGTCGGCCTCGATGTGGGCGCGCAGGCCCTCCTGGAGCGCCTCCCCGTCGGGGAAGCGCAGTCCGGCGAGCGGGCGGTCGAGCATCGCCAGGTCGAGCCGGTCGGCCGGGTCGGGCACGGACGAGGAGACCAGCGCGTCGAGTTCGGCGCTGCCGGGGGCGCAGACAGCGTACTTCTCCTCGAAGACGTGCCAGTCGACGGCCGTCCGGGCCGGGTGGGCGGCGAACAGCCGGTGGTAGTGGGCGAAGCCGAGTTCCTTCTCCACCAGCGGCAGGATGTCGCGGTGGTAGTCGAGCGGGCCGGGGCGGGCGCGCAGCTCCTCGATCTCGGCGGGGCCCAGGAAGCGGGGCAGCGGTGGGTGTTCGCCGTGCAGGCGGTAGCCGAGCTTGGCGCGGTACGGGACGCCGCGCCGGGACCCGACGTGGAGCACGGGCTCGCGCCCGGAGGGGTGGTAGGTGAGCGCACCCCTGTCGTCGGCGGTGAAGCGTCCTCCTCTGCCCTCGGTCAGCAGGGCCATGAGGTCGATGAAGGCGAGGCCGAGGCCGCGTACGAGGACGGGCTCGCCGGGGCGCAGGGCGGCCAGGTCGCTGTCGGCGGTGAACTCGGGCGGCAGATAGGTCAGTCCGTGGTCCGTGGCGAAGGAGGCGAGGGCCCGCTGTTCCGGGCCGGGGCCGGCGTCGAGGTGGCCGAGGGCGAGGACGACGGCGTCGGCGAGGAGCGGCCGGTTCCGGCCCTCCAGCCACACCCGCTGCCGGCCGTCGCGGGGCCCGGAGAGCCGTACGGCGCGGCGGCGGTGCTCGTGGACGGTGATCCCGGCCGGCAGGGTGGCGACGGCGCGGTCGTACACCCAGGACAGATAGGCGCTCTGGAGTCGTCGGCCGGCGAAGCTCCGGGGCGTCAGCGCCCGGGCCTCGGCGGCCGTTCCGGGATCGAGGTGGATCGTTTCCGCACCGTCGCGGACGCGGGCCGCCCACTCGGCGAGCGAGGGGCCGTGGCGCACCGGGCCCACGCACTCGACGGAGTCGTCGGTGTACATCGTGACGTCCTCGGCCATGGAGTTCATCCACAGCAGCGGGGACTGGTCGTGCCGCCAGATCCGGCCGCCGCCCGGCGGGTACGGGTCGACGAGGTGGAGGTCGAGGCGGGCGCCCCCGAGGAGTTCGGGGGCGTTGGCGGCGATGCGCTCGACGAGACCGGTGCCGCGCGGGCCCGCGCCGACGACGACGAGGGAGGGGACGGGGCCCCGGTCATGGGTGGGGAGGGAGGACGGGCGCGGGTGCGCGGGCATGCGAAGGCTCCGTGGATGCGGTGATCGAACACGGGATGGTGCTGCCTTCACCCGGCCGCGCCCCTCAGCACGACCGGACGTCGAGGCTAAGCCGGGGCCTCGGTCCGCTGTCAACCTTGTCCAGAATGGCGTCCGCAGTGTGGACAGCCCGTCTCAACTCGGTTGACGGGACAACCGGATGGCTGTTCCACTTATGTCATGCGTCCTCGGCAGCGGCTCGTCACCCGCGACCACATCGACTTCGGCCGGGTGTGGTCCGCCTCCTGTCCGCGCTGACCGCGCGCCGTCGTACCGCCGAGACACGACGCGCGCCGTGGCGCCCGCGCGCCCCGGCGCCCGCTGCCTTCACCAGCGCGGCAGTTGAGCCGCACCCTCCCCTCGCACGTCCACGCACCGGACCCTTGCGCCGTGTGGCTCAGCAGTCACAGCCACAGTCGCAGCCGTCACAGCAGTCGCAACCATCGCTGCACTTGCTGCAACAGTCACAGCAATCGCAGCAGCTACTGCAGTCGCCACAATCACCGCAATCGCAGTTGTCACAGCACTTGGCGCACCAGCCCTCACGCGGCCGACCGTCCCAGGGGTCCCGGTAGGGGTCCTTGCAGCAGACCTGACCGGTGCAGAACATGCCGGTCCAGACCGCGCAGCCGGCGATCAGCCCGCGCCGCCGGCGGCCGCCCCTCGGCGGCTCCGGCGGGGCGGTCGGCGGCATCATGGGCGGCGCCCCGAACGCGCCCTCGGGCGCGGTGTGTCCATGGGAGTGCTCGTGTCCGTGGGTCGCGCAGCCGCCGGTCGCGAACGCCCGGTCCACGGACCGTTCCAGCTCGTGCGCCAGCAGGAGGTGCGCCAGCTTGCCCTGGGACTTGCTCCCGAACTCCACGTCGCGCAGCGCCAGCCGCACCCCGCGTACCGCGTCGTCGCACAGCCGCCGTGCCTCGTCGAGGCCGGTGCCGGTGGCGGCGATGGGGTTCCAGGACCCGGTGCGGGCGTCCTCCTCCAGGTCCTCGACGGCGTCGAGGAGATGGGCGAGCCGCCCGAAGAGCCGGCCCGCCTCCTCCAGGGCCGGGCTGTTGCCGGGCCGTCCCGCGAGCACGGCCGTATACCCGAAGGCCATGGCGGTGGCCGTCTCGGTGGGCTCGGTGACCTCCAGCAGCGGGGTGCCCGGACCGGCCAGCGCCTCGATGCCCGCCTGCCGTTCGACCGCGTCGACCAGAACGGCCGTGTCGAAGCCGAGTTCCGCCCCCGTACGGGCACCCGCCCCTTCCCACCGGGCGGCGATGCCCCGTGCGGCCGCCGCGACCGGACGGCGCGCCAACAGCCCGTCACCGTCGGCGACATGGTCGCGCATCTTCGCCGAGGCCAGGACGAGCGAGACCGTGGCGGCCAGCCGGGCGCCCTCCCCCTGGGCCACGGACGCGGAGCGCATCCCGCGCAACGGACAGGGCCCGGCCGTGCGCCGCCAGGAGCCGGACTCCCCGGTCCCCGTGGACTGCGCCTCGACCAGCACCGATATGACGAGACCGTCATAATTGGTTGCTATTCGGGCGAATTGCCCGTGATCGCCTCTCAACGCCAGACAAAGGCCGCAGAGATGTGCCATCCACTCCGCTCGCATGCGTTCTGAGAGTCTGTGACGGCAGGGCTTGATGATCCCGAACAAAACGTGTCCCCGTGTGTGGTGTCGATGTGCCCGGGCATCCTAGTCAGCGGGGACAATCGAGCTGGGCCGGAGGCCGTCCACTCCGGTCCATGCCGCATATGCCCAGGTCCGGCGCCTAAGGTCGGCTCATAGGAGTTTCTGACGCACCGCCACCCACTTTGCACCAGATGCGTCACGAAATCCCCGCATGGCCGCCATCCACTTGGCACATCATCCGCATCATGGACGACCATAGAGGAGCGGGCGGAACACACCGCGTGTGAGAGGAGGCGTCCATGGGATCGGTGCGCAAGGCGAGTGCGTGGCTTGGCCTCGTCGACGACAGCGATGACGAGCGCTACTACGGGGGCTACGAAGAGGACTCGGACGAGGGGACCGAGCCCGGCGACTCCTGGGTGACCAACCCCAAGGTCCGCGTGGCCGACGAGGTCGCACAGGAGCAGGGCACCCGTATCGCCACGGTCACCCCGGACGGCTTCCGGGACGCCCGGGGCATCGGCGAGCTGTTCCGGGAGGGCGTACCGGTCATCGTCAACCTCACGGGCATGGAGCCCAGCGACGCCAAGCGGGTGGTGGACTTCGCGGCCGGGTTGACCTTCGGCCTCCGGGGCTCGATCGAGCGCGTGGCCAACAGGGTGTTCCTGCTCACCCCCGCCGACTACAAGGTCGTCAGCGGGGAGGGCGGCCGCGGGCAGGGTGGCTTCTTCAATCAGAGCTGATGCGGGACGTGGGGGCAGCGGCCGGGGGTCCGGGGGTTGCCCCCGGGACAGCACAGCAACCAGAGCTGACGCTGGGACAGGTGCTCACCGGAACGCGTCGAGGCCGGTGAGCGCCTTGCCCAGCACCAGCTGGTGCATCTCCACGGTGCCCTCGTAAGTCAGCACCGACTCCAGATTCGTCGCGTGGCGCATCACGGGGTACTCGAGCGAGATCCCGTTGGCGCCCAGGATCGTGCGGGCGGTGCGGCAGATCTCGATCGCCTCCCGCACGTTGTTCAGCTTCCCGAAGCTCACCTGCTCCGGCCGCAGCCGCCCCGCGTCCATCCGCCGTCCCAGATGATGGGCCAGCAGTACGCCCTTGTGGAGCTCCAGCGCCATGTCGGCCAGCTTGGCCTGGGTGAGCTGGAAGCCGCCGATGGGCCTGCCGAACTGCTCGCGCGTGCGCGAGTAGTCCAGCGCCGTCTCGAAACAGGTGCGCGCGGCGCCCATCGCGCCCCACACGATGCCGTACCGGGCGTGGTTCAGACAGCCGAGCGGGCCGCCCAGCCCCTTCGCCCCCGGCAGCACTGCGTCGGCGGGCAGCCGCACCTCGTCCAGGACCAGCTCACTGGTGACGGAGGCGCGCAGCGACCACTTGTGCTTGATCTCCGGGGCGGAGAAGCCGGGGCTGTCGGTGGGGACGACGAATCCCCTGATGCCCTCGTCCGTCCGGGCCCAGACGACCGCGACCCCGGCCACCGAGCCATTGGTGATCCACATCTTCCGGCCCGTCAGCACCCAGTCGCCGCCGGCGTCGCGCTTGGCGTACGTCCGCATCCCGCCCGGGTCCGAGCCGTGGTCGGGCTCGGTCAGCCCGAAACAGCCGATGATCTCGCCGGCCGCCATCCCGGGCAGCCAGCGCAGCTTCTGCTCCTCGGAGCCGAAGCGGTGGATGGCGTACATCGCGAGGGAACCCTGCACGGAGACGAGGGAACGGATGCCGGAGTCGGCCGCCTCCACCTCCAGGCAGGCCAGCCCGTACTGGACGGCGCTCGCGCCCGCGCAGCCGTAGCCGGTGAGCTGCATGCCCAGGGCACCCATGGCGCCCAGCTCCCGGGCGAGTTCGCGCACGGGGACCTCGCCGCTCTCGTACCACTGCGCGATGTGCGGCAGCACTCGGTCGCGCGTCCAGCGGCGGATGGTGTCCCGGACGGCACGGTCGTCGTCGGTGAGCAGGTCGTCGATGCCGAGCGGATCATGGGGGTCGAACACGGGTCAGCCTCCGGCTCGGTTCAGGGTGATCATCGCTTGCCCAGAACGCTACGGGTGGGTAACCCCCGCCGTCCAGACCCGGCCGAGGCGGTTCCGGCACCGCCGTCAGCCCTCCGCCGCGTCCAGCCCCCGCGGCAGCCTCAGTGCCGCCACCGCACCCAGTGCCAAGAGCCCCGCGCTCACCGCCAGCGTCACATGCAGGCCGTGCACGAACGCGTCCCGCGCCGCCGCGCGCAGGGCCGTGCCCGCCGGGCCGTCGAGGCGGTCGGCCACCTCGTACGCCTCGCCCAGCGAGTGGCTCGCGGCCCGGCCCGCCGCGCTCGGGACGCCGGGGACCCCGTCCACGCCCGGCGCGTACGCCGCGTTCATGACGCTGCCGAGCAGCGCGATGCCGATGCCCGCGCCCAGCTGGTACGACGTCTCGCCGATCGCGGCCGCGCCGCCCGCCGACTCCGCGGGGGCCTCGCTCAGCATCGACTCGTATGCGCCGAAGAGCGTGGTCTCCAGGCCGAAGCCGAGCAGGACGAACCCGGCGACCAGCGCGTACGGGCGGTCTTCCCGGCCCATCACGGTCAGCGAGAGCACCGCCATCGCCGTGAGCACGAAACCGGCCGAGACCATGGCGCGCGGCCCGAACCGCTGGAGCACCCGCGAGCCCGCGAGGCCCGCCGCCATCGCGGCGAGCGTGAGGGGCAGCAGGCGCAGGCCCGTCTCCAGGGGGGTGAGGCCGAGGACGAGCTGGAGGTACTGCGCGGCGACCAGCTCCAGCCCGACCAGGGCCAGCATGGCCAGGACGATGCAGCCGACGGAGGTGCCGAAGGCGGGCCGGGTGAACATCGTCAGGTCGACGAGCGGATGCTCCCGCCGCCGCTGCCGCCGTACGAAGACGACGAGGAGCGCGGCACCCAGCGCCGCCGGGACGACCGTGCCCAGTGAGAGCGCCTCCGCGCCGCCCACCCGCTTGACCCCGTAGACGACGCCGAACAGGCCGAACGCCGCCATCAGCGCGCCGAGGACGTCCCACGGGCCGTCGTGGTCGCCGGTCGACTCGGGCAGCAGCCAGCGGCCGACGGGGAGACTGACGGCCATGAGCGGGATGTTGATGAGGAAGACGGAGCCCCACCAGAAGTGCTCCAGCAGGAAGCCGCCGAGCAGCGGCCCGACGGCCGCGCCCACCGCCGCCACCGCGCTCCAGACGCCGATGGCCAGGGCGCGTTCCCGGCGGTCGGGGAAGACCTGGCGGAGGATCGAGAGCGTCGCCGGCATGATCATCGCGCCGCCGGCGCCGAGCAGCGCCCGGGCGGCGATCAGGATCTCCGGTGTGGGCGCGATGGCGGCGAGCGCGGAGGCCACGCCGAAGAGGGTGTAGCCGAGGAGCAGTACCCGGCGGCGGCCGACCCGGTCGCCGAGGGTGCCGAAGAGGATGAGCAGCGAGGCGCAGACGAGGGGGTAGACGTCGACGATCCACAGCAGCTGTATCGCGCCCGGGTGGAGGTCCTCCGTGACGGCCGGGACCGCGACGTGCAGCACGGTGGCGTCGACGGCGACCAGGAGCAGGCTGACGCAGAGGACGACGAGCACGGTCCACCGGCTCGACGAGGCGGCACCCGGCCCTTCCGCGCGGCGCGGCCGGAGCCGCTGCCGGGGAACGCCGACCGGCCGTCGGGGGCCGGCGGTGGTCGTCCCGGACATCCACACACCTCCGTGTCATGCGCTCGCGGCCATGGGGCCGGGGAAACCGGTTGGGGACTGATGGGCCCCGGCGGTACCAGGGGGCGAGTGAGTCGACAGCGTACGCGAGTCCCGGCGGAACCCACGTGGCCCCTCTCACGTCGCGGGGCTGGGACAATCGATCGGTGACCGTTCGCGCTTCCTCCACCTCTCCGGCCTCCGCCGGCGCGGCCCCCTCCGGCATATCCGCCGAGGTCGGTGCCGGTGCCCGCGCCGACGCCGCCATCGGCGGGCGGCCCGCGCGGGTCCGTGCCGCGCTGCGCCGGGCGGCGCCCGCGCTGCTGCTGTACGCGGCGGTGCGGGTGCTGGGGGTGGTGGCGCTGGCGCTGTGGGGGCTGGCGGACGGCAAGGAGGCGCGTCATCTGCTGTCGGCGCGCTGGGACTCCGTCTGGTACGCCCGCATAGCCGAGCAGGGGTACGGCTACACGCTTCAGCTGCCGGGCGGGAAGGTCCATTCCGATCTGGCGTTCTTCCCGCTGCTGCCCTGGCTGGAGCGGTCGCTGTCGGCGGTCCTGCCGCTGTCGGCGCCGGACGCGGGCCTGGTGGTCTCGGCGGTCGCCTCGCTCGCCGCCGCGTGGGGGATCTTCGCGGTGGGCTCGCTCGCCTACGGGCGGCGGGCCGGGGTGGCGCTGGTGGTGCTGTGGGCGGCGCTCCCGGTGGGTGTCGTGCAGTCGATGGCGTACTCGGAGTCGCTGTTCACGGCGCTGGCGGCGTGGGGGCTGTACTGCGTGCTGACCGGCCGGTGGGCGTGGGCGGGTGCGCTGGCGGCGCTGGCCGGGCTGACCCGACCGGTGGGGGCGGCCGTGGTGGCGGCGGTCTGGCTGACCGCGGCGGCGGCCCTGGTGCGGGCGCGCCGCCGGGGCGGGGCACCGCCGTTCGCCCGGGTGCTGCCAGGAGTGGTGCTCGCGCCCCTGGGCTGGCTGGCGTATGTCGCCTGGGTGGGGGCGCGCACCGGTTCCGTCACCGGTTATCTCGATGTCCAGGGCGGCTGGGGCAATGGTTTCGACGGTGGGCTGGCCTTCGGCTCGTTCATCCGGGAGCGGCTGACGGGGCCCGCCTGGCCGGCTGGGGTGGCGCTGCTGCTCGGTGTGGCCCTGGTGATCCGGCTGTATCTGGCCGGAGTGCGTCAGGGACAGCCGCTGCCGTTGCTCGTCTATACGGGGACGGTGCTGCTACTGGCGCTCACGGCCAAGGGGTACTTCGGGTCCAAGCCACGGCTGATGCTGCCGGCCTTTCCGCTGCTGCTGCCCCTGGCGGTGGCCCTGGCCCGGCTACGCACGGTACGCGCGGTGACGGTGATGACGGCTGTCGCGCTTGCGTCGGCGGCCTATGGCGCGTTCTGGCTGCACGGCTCCGGCCCGCCATGATCGTAATTCCCGTACGCCCCGGCGGGGCGCCGGGAAACGGCGTGGAACCCCTCGGCCACATACCGATAAACACGGTCCCACGAAAAGGAATTAATACCTCGCCAGGCTTTGACCAAAGCCGTCCCGCGTTTCTTTAACCGATTCTTATTCGGCCGTTTCAAACATGCGGTGAGCCACGATTGAGACGCATTCCACATCACATCGTCATCACAAAGAGCCTCGATCGGCCGAACCCTCCTGTCACGCAATGTAACGTCGATTGAGTGCGTACCAACGACGAGCTCGTCCCTGCGGAGGAGCGCTCCCAACCCGTGCGGCCGCGGATGACCCGGACCCGCCTGGGCATCTTCGTGGCGACCTCCGTGGTCTACGTGGCCATCGTGGTCGGCGTGCTCACCACGTCCTGGCCGGTGCGCTTCGACTGGCAGGTCATGCTCTTCCGGCCCTACAAGCAGTGGCCGGAGATCCACACCTTCCTCGACTACTTCGTGGTCCTGGGCCAGCGCGGCCCGACCGCCGTGGCCGTCGCGGCGTGGCTCGGCTGGTGTACGTACAAGCAGAAGACCCTGCGCCCGCTGCTGGTGCTGGGCACGTCGCTGCTGCTGCTCAACGCGACCGTGGGCGCCGCCAAGATCGGCATGGGCCGGCTCGGTCCGCACTACGCCACCGTCGTCGGCTCGAACGAGATGTTCGCGGGCGGCGACATATTCCCCTCGGGGCACACCGCGAACGCGGTGGTGACCTGGGGCGTCCTCGCCTATCTGGCCACCACGCCGCGCACCCGGCGGATCTCCTCGGTGGTCGCCGCGATGCTGGCGCTCGGCGTCGGGATGACCACGGTCTACCTGGGCACGCACTGGATGAGCGACGTCACCCTGGGCTGGACCGCCGGTCTGCTGGTGCTGCTGGCCCTGCCCTGGTTCGAGCCGCTGATGGCCCGTGCCGAGGCCTGGCTGCTGGGCGTGTGGCTGCGGCTGCGCAGCGGCCGGCTGCTCACCGCGCCCGTCTCCGTACCGGTCGCGGCGTCCATGCCGCTGGGCGCGCCCCGCGCCCCGGCCGACGACGAGCTGCCGGTCCGCGAGCCCGTGGGCGCCGGCAGCCGCTCGGGCGGCGGGACGGCCGCCCGGGTCGCCGACGGCAGAACGCATCTGCTGCCCCGGCCCCACACGGCCCGCTCCGAGCGGAGCCCGGTCACCCCGGCCGGCAGCCGTCGGCCGCCGCACGCCGACCGGATGCCGCGCGGCACCTCCTTCGGCCCGTCGGCCGGGCGCGGCCGGGCCTGAGCCCGCAGGCAGAGGCCGGTCACGGAACACCGCGAAGGCGGCCCCGGAGATCCTCCGGGGCCGCCTTCGCGCGTCGAGTCGTTGCCCGGCCGTCAGCCCTTCCAGCAGCGTCGTACGGTGCCGTGCTCGACCTCCAGGTTCAGCCGGCCGGCGCGGTACTCCATGGTGACGATCGTGCCGGGCGGCAGCGTCCGTACGTCCGTCCAGCCGCGGGCGCGGGCCCGGGCGGCGGCGGCGTCGGCTGCGAGGCCGACGTAGGCGGCGGGGTCGTCGTCGGGGTCGGCGGGGAGTCCGGGGAGGGTTGCCATGGCAGCCACCGTAGGCGGCCGGGCGGGCCGCCGCCCAGCCTCCCACCTCCCCCCGGTCCGCCACTGGTCACACTTCTGTCACAGTGCCACCGAGAGGGTTTGGGCCGAATTCCCTCACCCCCACGGGGTGTTCCTTTTCCCTCCCAATGCCTCCACAAAAACTCGCCGGGGAATTCACCACACCTTCCCGGACGCCCCTGGCGCAACTCCCCCGGAGCCCCGGAGAATTCCCGCCCCACGCCCCCTGCCCGGCATTGATCCAACGGAATTACCGGGGGTCCGGCTCTATCGGCGCCGGAGCCTTCGGAATTCCATGTTCCGGAACGTCCCGGCGGCGAGGCGCCCTCGCGCGCGACGCGCTGCCGGAGCATCATGGCGGGTGCCCGCGAGGACACTCGCGTATCCGAGAGCACCACAGGCGAGGGGGCACGGATGGGGACCGACACCGCGCAGGCCGCCGCGGCCGGACCGGCCGGGGACCGCAGCCCCGGCCGGATCATCGTGGACTGGCTGACGACCACCGACCACAAGAAGATCGGGAACCTCTACCTGATCACATCGTTCGGCTTCTTCCTCATCGGCGGGCTGCTCGCCATGCTGATGCGCGCCGAGCTGGCCCGCCCCGGGCTCCAGCTGATGAGCAACGAGCAGTTCAACGAGGTGTTCACCGCGCATGGCACGATCATGCTGCTGCTGTTCGCCACCCCGGCCTTCGCGGGCTTCGCCAACGCGATCATGCCGCTTCAGATCGGCTCGCCCGACGTGGCGTTCCCCCGGCTGAACATGTTCGCCTACTGGCTCTACCTCTTCGGCGGACTGATCGTGGTCTCCAGCCTGCTGATGCCCGAGGGCGGCGCCTCCTTCGGCTGGACCGGCTACGCCCCGCTCAACAGCGAGGCCCGCTCACCCGGCATGGGCGCCGATATGTGGATCATGGGGCTGGCCCTGGCGGGCTTCGGCACCATCCTCGGCGCGGTGAACTTCCTGACCACGATCATCGGGATGCGCGCCCCCGGGATGACGATGTTCCGGATGCCGGTCTTCACCTGGAACGTGCTCTTCACCTCGATCCTCGTCCTGCTCGCCTTCCCCGTGCTGGCGGCGGCGCTGCTCTCCCTGGAGGCGGACCGGCGGTTCGGGGCCCTGGTCTTCGAGCCCCAGTGGGGCGGGGCGCTGCTGTGGCAGCACCTGTTCTGGTTCTTCGGCCACCCCGAGGTGTACATCATCGCGCTGCCGTTCTTCGGCATCATCACCGAGATCATCCCGGTGTTCTCCCGCAAGCCGATCTTCGGCTACACGATGCTGATCGGCGCCACCATGACCATCACGGCCCTGTCGTTGGTGGTCTGGGCGCACCACATGTTCGCCACCGGCGCGGTGCTGCTGCCCTTCTTCTCGTTCATGTCGTTCCTGATCGCGGTGCCGACCGGGGTGAAGTTCTTCAACTGGATCGGCACGATGTGGCAGGGCTCGCTGTCCTTCGAGACGCCCATGCTGTGGGCGGTGGGCTTCCTGGTCAGCTTCCTCTTCGGCGGTCTGACCGGGGTGATCCTCGCCTCGCCGCCGCTGGACTTCCACGTCACCGACACCTACTTCGTCGTGGCGCACTTCCACTACGTGGTCTTCGGGACGGTGGTCTTCGCGACGTTCGCCGGCTTCTACTTCTGGTGGCCGAAACTCACCGGGAAGATGCTGGAGGAGCGGCTGGGGAAGCTCCACTTCTGGACCCTCTTCACCGGCTTCCACCTCACCTTCCTCGTCCAGCACTGGCTGGGGGCCGAGGGGATGCCCCGCCGCTACGCCGACTACCTGGCGGCCGACGGCTTCACCGCGCTCAACACCGTCTCCTCGATCGGGGCGTTCCTGCTGGGCCTGTCCAACCTGCCGTTCTTCTACAACATCTGGAAGACCGCCAGGTACGGGAAGAAGGTCGAGGTGGACGACCCCTGGGGGTTCGGGCGCTCACTGGAGTGGGCGACCTCCTGCCCGCCGCCCCGGCACAACTTCACCCGCATCCCGCGCATCCGCTCCGAGTCCCCGGCCTTCGACCTCCACCACCCGGAGGGCATCGGGCGGGAACGGCCGCACGCCGCGGCCGAGTCCGCCGGCTGAGCCCGGCCGGCTACCGGCCGGCCCCCGGCGGGCACTCGCCGATCCGCACCGAAAGGTCGTTGTCGGCGGTGTAGTACGGGCCCGCCTGGGCAGGGGCATACGGGGCGGTCACGTCCCGCGCCGGGTAGACGAAGACGTGCTTCTTGTCGACGACGTCGTCCAGGATGCGGGCCAGGCGGACCGGGGTCCCCTCCGGTCCGCGCAGCCACAGGTCCCACACCTCGGGGCCGCCGCGCCACGGCGCGCACAGCCCGGCGAAGGGGAGGGTGAAGGTGAAGTCCTGTCCCTCGGCGGCGGTGAGCGGGGCCGTGACGGTCAGGTCCGCCCGCCGGCGGCGGGCCTCCACGACCGCGCCCGCCAGCCAGGCCCCGGGGTCCTCCACCCGGTAGAGCGTGCCCCGGACGGTTATGCCCTCGGGGTCGACGAGCACGTCCCCGGCCTCCGCGTGCGGGGCGCGCTGCCAGCTGCGCAGCGAGAGGTTGCCGTGCTCGGTGGCGTAGGGGATGCGCACGGCCAGCGGGGAGGTGCTGGGGCCGGGCCGGCGGTCGACCAGGGAGCGCAGATCGGCGAGGCCGGGCAGCAGCCGTCGCGGGGTGTCCTCGCCGCAGGCCAGATGGACGTCCCAGCGCCCCTCGGGCAGGGCGACGGTGCTGGGCAGCACGGCCCGCAGCCGGCCGTCGCCGTTGGCGGTGAGCGGCAGCCGGACCTCCTCCCCGTCCTCCTCGCGGCCCCGGAGGCGCAGCACGAGCGCGGCAGACCAGTGGGTGTCGGCGGCCCGGCCGGGGGTGTCGAGGTCGAAGGTGAGCCCGCCCGCGGAGTCCGCGATGCAGTCGGCGCTGGGGTTCCCCGCGCCTGCGGCCAGGGGAGGGGCAGACACGATGACGCTCTCCTCGGGAGTGGTGGTCGGGGCCTGCGGGGCGGCCGCCGTGGAGGGGCGGTCCCCGGCCCGCTCGGGCACGGTGGGCTGGGTCGGCGTCATGCGGCTCGTACCTTCCGCAGGGCGGAGCGGCCCCGGTCCTTGGCCTGGAAGGCCGTGCTGAGCAGGGCGCCCCGGGTGCGGTGCAGCCCGCCGCGGAGGCCGCCGCGCGTGCGCAGGCCGGCGAAGAGGGTCTCGTAGCGGGCGGCGACGGCCGCCGGGTCGAAGCGCACCGAGCTCGCCAGCGCCGCCGCGCCCATGCGCCGGCGCAGCTCGTCGTCGTTGATCAGCCGCAGCAGCCCGGCGGCGATGGCCTCGGTCCGCCCGACGGGCACCAGCAGGCCGTCGGTGCCATCGGTGATGATCTCGCGGGGGCCGTGCGGGCAGTCGGTGGCCACCACCGGCAGCCCGCAGCGCATCGCCTCGACAATCGTCATGCCGAAGGACTCCAGGCTGGAGGTGACCGCGCCGATGGACCCCTTGACCCACTCGGGCTCCAGGGGGCTGGCGGGGCCCATGAGGTAGACGTGGTTGTAGAGACCGAGCTTGTCGATCAGTGTCCGCAGCGTGGCCCGCTCGGCACCGGCGCCGTAGATCCGCAGCCGCCAGTCGGGGCGCTCGGCCACGACCAGGGCGAAGGCGCGGACGAGGACGTCGTAGCGCTTGGCGGGGGCCAGCCGCCCGGCCGCGACCACCCATTTGCCGCTGCCGTCGGCGGGTGCGACCCCCGGGGCGGGCACCCCGTTGGGCAACGCCTCGACGCGCACGCCGGGCAGCCGCATCAGCCGCCGGTAGGCGCGCGCGTCCGCCTCGGTGACGGTGGTGACGGCGTCGAGGCGCGGATAGTGCGCCCGCAGCACCCGCTTGAGCTGCCCGGAGTGGGTGCCGAGCGTCAGGTGCTCCTGCCCGACGCGCACCGGGCCGCGCCGGGCCTGCCGGGCGATGTGCACATTGAGGCCGGGCCGGGTGCCGACGACCACGTCGCAGTCCAGACGGCGCAGGTGCTCGGCGATCCGGCGGTCCGTCAGGAGGCTGTACTGCCCGTGGCGTCCCTCGGCGGCGGGGAAGACGACGGCGGGGCGCCGGTGGTCCGGGTCGTCGCCCTCGTAGCCGGGGCCTCCTCTGCGCAGGTCCACCAGGTGCCGCAGCCGCACCTTGCCGCCGGGGGCGAGGACGGGCTCCTCCCGGTGCCGGAAGACGGAGACGATCTCCACATCGTGCTGCTCGGCAAGGGTGCCGGCGAGGGTGTGGGTGGTCCGGATCGTGCCGCCGATCCCGTACGCGTTGTGGATCAGGAATGAGATGCGCATTCGTCCCCATGCCGCCGTATGCCGCGGATCCGTCCCGGGCCCGCCTCTACCGAGAGGTTAGACCGCGGGAAGGGGCACGGGGTTGGCCTTGATCGCCAAGTCGTGCTTCAAGCGTTGCCCCATCGGTAGCGGCGCCCGGGAACTATTCCGGAGCGTGACCCATGCCATGGATCATCCGTTGTCTCCTTACGAGCCGGGAACCACCCGGTTCATCGGCGCCCTGCGACGAGAACAACCGACCTACCAGGTTTCGAGGAGCCCCCGTGCCGCGCATGCTCGCTGTCAGCGACGAGGTACGTGCCGAGATCGGCGACGAAGAGGCGGAGCGACTGCTCGGCGGCGAGAACGCCCCGGATGTGTACGACTGCACCTCCTGCCGCACCCCCGGCCACACCGGCCAGGTGCCCACCAGCACCGTGCTGTTCGTCGGCGAGGAGACGGCCGTGCTGGCCTTCGCCCACGCCAGCTGCATCCCTTCCCAGGTCGTCCCGGTCTCCGAGGCGCAGTTGCAAGGCGCGGTCGCCTCGATCAGGGCCGAGGGCGGCGAGCCCGGGCCCACGGGCATCCGGCGCGAGGTGCCGCTCCAGGCGGAGCTGGGGGTGACGAGCGGGCTGGTGCTGGTCGGCGGCGAGGTGCTGCCGGCGCTGGTGGTCGAGCCGCTGGGGCCGATCGCCCGCCCGGGCACCGACGGACCGGTGGATGTGTTCCTGGAACTCCTCACCGAGCAGGGCTTCGCCCCGGTCACCGATGTCGGCCGGGCCCCGGCGGTGCTCCCGGGCTGGTCGGTGCTGCTCGCCATGGGCCGGCTGCACGCGGTCCTCCAGCCGCCGGCCGGCGGTGCCGCGCCCCAGGCGTGGTGGCAGGCGCACCAGGCGATGCAGGTCGCCGACGGCTGGCGGGCCGCCGTCAACAAGACGCGCCGGGTGCTGGTCTACTGCGCCCCGGTGGGGACGATCGGCTCCCAGCCCCGGGAGGACCTGCTGCGGGAGGCGCTGGACCGGGCCGCCGCGACCGGGCGGCTGGTGGGGGCGGCCATGCCGCTCGCGGGCACATGAACGAGGGGCGCGTGAACGGGTACGAGGCGGACGAGCCGGAGTCGCACCCCCCGGCGAACCGGGACTTTTATCCCGTTGTCCACCCGGGCAGGATGCTCCCCGCCATCCATTCGCCGCGTGAACCGCATCCGACGGGCCTTGAGGTCGTTGGCAGGGATGTGTACTCATACGAACCCGCCCGGACCTCGTACCCGAACCACATCCCCGGCATGCGGCCACCCCGCGACGCCTCTGCGGAGAGTCACCCCGCCTCGGTCACCCCGATCTTCGACGCCCTCTGCTCCGAATACCGGCGGGCCTTCCGGGCCCTGCCCGGTGACCGCTCCGGTGAGGAGGAGCTGACCTTCAAGGCCTTCGGCCACCGCGGCACCTATGGCTACGTGGGTCAGCTCACCAGCCCGGCCACGTACCCCGGTCCCTCGGGGTACAACGCGGTCTGGGATTCGTACTACGGACGACAGCGCGGCGGTCAGCTGCCCGCGCTGCCTCCGGGACAGCGGGACGGCCGCGGCCGGGGCTTCTAGGACTCCCCCGGGCCCCGAGCCGCCCCGGCGTGCCCCGCGTTACTTCTTCTTGCCGCGCTTCTCACGGACACGCACCGACATGTGGATCGGCGTGCCCTCGAAACCGAACTCCTCACGCAGTCGGCGCTCGACGAAGCGGCGGTAACCGGCCTCCAGGAAGCCGGAGGCGAAGAGCACGAAACGCGGCGGCTTGGTGCCTGCCTGCGTACCGAAGAGGATGCGCGGCTGCTTGCCGCCCCGGATCGGGTGCGGGTGGGCCGCGACGAGCTCACCGAGGAAGGCGTTCAGCCGGCCGGTGGGGATCCGGGTCTCCCAGCCCGCCAGCGCGGTCTCGATCGCCGGGACGAGCTTCTCCATGTGCCGGCCGGTACGCGCCGAGACATTGACCCGGGGCGCCCAGGCGATCTGCTGGAGCTCGGTCTCGATCTCCCGCTCCAGGTAGTAGCGGCGCTCCTCGTCGAGGTTGTCCCACTTGTTGAACGCGATGACCATGGCACGGCCGGCCTCGACGGCCATGGTGATGATGCGCTGGTCCTGGACGCTGATGGTCTCGCTGGCGTCGATGAGGATGACCGCGACCTCTGCCTTCTCCACCGCGGCCGCGGTGCGCAGGGAGGCGTAGTAGTCGGCGCCCTCCTG
The DNA here is from genome assembly GCF_031845785.1 of Streptomyces hesseae. Lineage (NCBI taxonomy): Bacteria > Bacillati > Actinomycetota > Actinomycetes > Kitasatosporales > Streptomycetaceae > Streptomyces > Streptomyces hesseae. The sequence continues at coordinate 20,194 of NZ_JAVRFI010000012.1, read as the reverse complement.
GAGGTGGACGCGCTTGCGGATGCCCGCGGTGTCCACGAACTTCCAGGTGGTGCCGCCCAGCTCGATCAGCTCGTCGACCGGGTCACGGGTGGTGCCGGCCAGCTCGTTGACGACGACCCGCTCCTCACCCGCGACCTTGTTCAGCAGGGAGGACTTGCCGACGTTCGGACGGCCGATCAGCGCGATACGGCGCGGACCGCCGAGCGCGGCGCCGAAGGTCTGGGCCGGGGCCTCGGGCAGCGCCTTGAGGACCTCGTCCAGCATGTCGCCGGTGCCACGGCCGTGCAGCGCGGAGACGGGCATCGGCTCGCCCAGGCCCAGCGACCACAGCATGGCGGCGTCGGCCTCGGAGGAGGGGCCGTCGACCTTGTTGGCGCACAGCACGACGGGCTTGCCCGCGCGGCGCAGCAGCTTGACGACGGCCTCGTCGGTGTCGGTGGCGCCGACGGTGGCGTCCACGACGAAGACCACGGCGTCGGCGGCCTCGATCGCGTACTCCGCCTGGGCGGCGACGGATGCGTCGATGCCGAGCACGTCCTGCTCCCAGCCGCCGGTGTCGACGACCTTGAAGCGGCGGCCGGCCCACTCGGCCTCGTAGGTGACGCGGTCACGGGTGACGCCGGGGCGGTCCTCGACCACGGCCTCGCGGCGGCCGATGATGCGGTTCACCAGCGTCGACTTGCCGACGTTGGGGCGGCCGACGACGGCGAGCACGGGCAGCGGGCCGTGGCCGGCCTCGCCGAGCGCGCCCTCGACCTCGTCGACGTCGAAGCCCTCCTGCGTCGCGAGCTCCATGAACTCCGCGTACTCGGCGTCGCCAAGCTCACCGTGCTCGTCGCCGGTGTGGATCTGGTCGTCCATGAAGTCCGTTCCTCGTTCTTCTCTATCGTCGGCGGACCCTTACGGCCCGCTACTTCAAGTCTCGGTCAGCGGCCGGTCAGCCGCTTGGCGTCCGCCAGATGCGCGCCCAGGCGCTCCTGGATGCGCGTGGTCGCCTCGTCCAGCGCCTTGCGCGTGCGCCTGCCGCTGCCGTCACCGGCCTCGAACGGGTCTCCGAAGACCACGTCGACGCGGCTGCGCAGCGGCGGCACTCCCCGGACGGCCCGGCTCTTGCGCTCGCCGCTGCCCAGGACGGCCACTGGCACGATCGGCGCCCCCGACCGTACGGCGAAGTAGGCCAGGCCCGCGCGGAGCGAGGCGAAGTCGCCCTCGCCCCGGGAGCCCTCGGGGAAGATGCCCAGCACGCCGCCGTCCTCCAGGACCTTCAGCGCGCCGGTGATGGCCGTGCGGTCGGTGCCCGAGCGGTCGACCTCCAGCTGGCCGATGCCGTGGAGGAAGGGGCCGAGCGGGCCCACGAACGCTTCCTTCTTGATCAGGAAGTGCACGGGCCGGGGGGCGGTGCCCATGACCATCGGGCCGTCGATGTTGTGGGTGTGGTTGACGGCCAGTATGCAGGGCCCGTCGGCGGGCATCCGCCAGGCGCCCAGCACCCGGGGCTTCCACAGCCCGTACATCAGGCCGATGCCGATCCGCCGCCCGACGGCGGCACCGGAGGAGGAGGTCACGCCGACCGCTTCTCCTCCACCAGGGTGACCACGCACTCGATGACCTGCTCCAGCGTCAGCTCGGTGGTGTCCACCTCGACGGCGTCGGAGGCCTTGGCCAGCGGGGAGGTCTTCCGGCCGGAGTCGGCCGCGTCCCGCTTGATCAGAGCTGCCTGGGTGGCGGCCAGGTCGCCGGCCTCCTTGCCCTTGAGCTCACCGCTGCGGCGGGCGGCACGCGCCTCCGGGGAGGCGGTGAGGAAGATCTTGAGGTCGGCGTCCGGGAGCACGGTGGTGCCGATGTCCCGGCCCTCGACGACGATGCCGTACGGCGCCTCGGCGGCGATGGCGCGCTGGAGCTCGGTCATCCGGGTGCGCACCTCCGGCACGGCGCTGACCGCGCTGACGGCCGAGGTGACCTCCCGGGTGCGGATGGGCGCCGAGGCGTCCGCGCCGTCGACCGTGATCGTGGGCGCGGACGGGTCGGTGCCGGAGACGATCTCCGGCTTGCCCGCGGCGTCCGCCACGGCGGCCGGGTCGTTCACATCGATGCCGTTGCTCAGCATCCACCAGGTGATCGCCCGGTACTGGGCGCCGGTGTCCAGATAGCGCAGGCCCAGCTTGGCCGCGACGGCCTTGGACGTGCTGGACTTGCCCGTGCCGGAGGGGCCGTCGATGCCGACGACGACTGCTGCCGGAGCGGTCCGGGCGGCGGTTTCCACGGTGAAGTGCACCTTCCTCGTACACGGGGCGTTTCCTGGCGGATCGCCTTGATGGCTCACTCAAGGTTACTGGCTCGCCGGACCGGCCCGCGCCGCCGTACGGCCCCGGGGCCGTACGGGCCCTACTGGCGGACCGCCCAGCCCCGGTCGCGCAGGGTCGCGACCAGGCCCGCCGCGGCGGTGGGCTCGACCATCAGCTGGATCAGACCCGACTGCTGGCCCGTGGCGTGCTCGATCCGGACGTCCTCGATGTTGACGCCCGCGCGGCCCGCGTCCGCGAAGATCCGGGCCAGCTCGCCCGGCTGGTCGCCGATGAGGACGATCACCGTCTCGTAGGTGGCCGGGGCCGCGCCGTGCTTGCCCGGCACCCGGGCCCGGCCGTCGTTGCCGCGCCGCAGTACGTCCTCGATGCCGGCCGCGCCGCCCTGGCGCTTGTCCTCGTCGGCGGACTCCAGGGCGCGCAGCGCCCGTACGGTCTCGTCGAGGTCGGCGGCGACGCCCGCGAGGACCTCGGCCACCGGGCCGGGGTTCGCGGAGAGGATGTCCAGCCACATCCGGGGGTCGGAGGCGGCGATCCGGGTGACGTCGAGGATGCCCTGGCCGCACAGGCGCACGGCCGTCTCGTCGGCGTTCCGCAGCCGGGCGGCGACCATGCTGGAGATCAGCTGCGGGGTGTGGGAGACCAGCGCGACGGCCCGGTCGTGGGCGTCGGCGTCCATCACGACGGGCACCGCCCGGCACAGGGCGACCAGTTCGAGGGCGAGGTTGAGGACCTCGGTGTCGGTCCCGGGGGTCGGGGTGAGCACCCAGGGCCGGCCCTCGAAGAGGTCGGCGGTGGCCGCCATGGGCCCGGAGCGCTCCCGGCCGGCCATCGGGTGGGTGCCCAGATAGCCGCTGAGGTCGCAGCCGAGCGCCTCCAGCTCACGGCGGGGACCGCCCTTGACGCTGGCGACGTCGAGATAGCCGCGGGCGAGACCGCCCCGGATCGCCTCGGCGAGGGTCGCCGCGACATGCGCGGGGGGTACGGCCACGATGGCCAGGTCCACGGGCCCGTCGGGCGCCTGGTCCGTGCCGGCGCCGCGCGCCGCGGCCGTACGGGCCTGGGCGGGGTCGTGGTCCATCAGGTGCACCCGGACACCGCGGCCCGCGAGGGCGAGGGCGGCGGACGTGCCGATCAGTCCGGTTCCGATGACGAGGGCGGTTCTCACGCCCCCAGCCTAGTGGGGCGGCCGGGCCGCATGATCGGGACGGTCGTGATCCGGACGGCTCTGATCCGGACGATGCCGTCAGCCCGCCGTACGGGACGGCCGGGGCCGGGTCGGGTAGAACGATGTCCATGATCTATCACGTGGTGCCCCTGGACGACTGGCTGGCCGTGCCCGACCGCCCCTACTCCCCCGCCTCCCTCTCCGAGGAGGGCTTCGTCCACTGCTCCCCCGACGAGGAGACCACCCTCGCCGTGGCGACGGCCTTCTACAGCGATGTGCCGGGGCCGCTGATGGTGCTGCTGATCGACGAGCACAAGCTGGACGTGATGGTCCGCTGGGAGGCCGCCGCGCCCGCCCCGCCGCCCGGCGTGGCCCCCGGCACCCTTTTCCCGCATGTCTTCGGCCGGATCACCCGCGACGCGGTCGAGGGGATGATGGAGATCCAGCGTGACGAGAAGGGGCGGGCGACGGGGCTGGCGGTATGGTCCTGACCTCCTGAAACCCGGGTGACGCGCGGTCGCCCGCCGACGACAATCACCCCCATGCGCGCCACGCCTCCCCCGGCCCACCACGCCCTGGTGACCGAGCACACCGTCTACTCCTGCGTCATGGGTTCCCGGGCCTTCGGCCTGGCCACCGAGGCCAGCGACACCGACCGGCGCGGCGTGTTCGTGGCGCCGACGACGCTCTTCTGGGGCTTCGACAAGCCCCCGACGCATGTGGAGGGCCCGGAGGAGGAGCGCTTCTCCTGGGAGCTGGAACGCTTCTGCGAGCTGGCGCTGCGGGCCAATCCCAACGCCCTCGAAATCCTCCACTCCCCGCTGGTCGAGCACATGGACGCGACGGGGCGCGAGCTGCTGGAGCTGCGCGGGGCGTTCCTCTCGCGCCGGGCCCACCAGAGCCACGTCGGCTATGCCAGGGCCCAGTACCGGCGGTTCCGCCAGGAGGCGCCGCGCTGGAAGCACGTCATGCACATGCTGCGGCTGCTCACCTCGTGCCGCGATCTGCTGCGTACGGGGGCGCTGTCGCTCGACGTCGGCGCGGGCCGGGAGGGGCTGCTGGCCGTGCGGCGCGGTGAGGTGCCGTGGGACCGGATCGAGGCGTGGGCGGCACGGCTGTTCGAGGAGTGCGAGGAGGCGCTGCGGGGGACGCCGCTTCCGGAGGAGCCGGATACGGCGCGGGTGGAGGACTTCCTCGTCCGCGTCCGCCGCGCGACGGCCTCCTGAAACGCCGGATGGGCCGGACATATGTCCAGCCCATCCGGCGTTCGACTGCCGACTGCTACAGGTCGACCTCGCCCATCAGCATGCCGACCTCCGTGTTGGTCAGGCGGCGCAGCCAGCCCGACTTCTGGTCGCCCAGGGCGATCGGGCCGAACGAGGTGCGGACGAGCTTCTCGACCGGGAAGCCCGCCTCGGCGAGCATGCGGCGGACGATGTGCTTCCGGCCCTCGTGGAGGGTGACCTCGACGAGGTAGTTCTTGCCGGTCTGCTGGATGACGCGGAAGTTGTCCGCGCGGGCCCAGCCGTCCTCCAGCTGGATGCCGCTCTTGAGCTGCTTGCCGATGTCGCGCGGCAGCGGGCCCGTGATGGCGGCCAGGTACGTCTTCTGCACGCCGTAGCGGGGGTGCGTCAGACGGTGGGCGAGCTCACCGTGGTTGGTGAGCAGGATGATGCCCTCGGTCTCCGTGTCGAGCCGGCCGACGTGGAAGAGCCGGGTGTCGCGGTTGGTGACGTAGTCGCCGAGGCACTGGCGGCCGTCGGGGTCCTCCATGGTGGAGACGACACCGGCCGGCTTGTTCAGCGCGAAGAAGAGGTACGACTGGGTGGCGACCGTCAGGCCGTCGACCTTGATCTCGTCCTTCTCCGGGTCCACGCGCATGCCCTGCTCGGTGACGATCTCGCCGTTGACCTCGACGCGCGCCATCTCGATCAGCTCTTCGCAGGCGCGGCGCGAGCCCATGCCGGCACGGGCCAGCACCTTCTGGAGGCGCTCACCCTCCTGCTCGGCGCCGGGGAAGGTCTTGGGGGTCTTCACCTGCGGCTTGTTGTGCCGCTCCCGGTTGCGCTCCTCGATCTTGGCGTCGAGCTCGCGCGAGCGGGCCGGGGCATAGCCGTGGCCACGGGCGGGGCCGCTGCTGCGCCCGCCGGCACCGGCCGTGGAGCTCTTGCGGGGGCCGCCCTTGGCGCCGCCGCGGGCCGACGCGCCACGACCGCTCGTGGGACCGCTCTGACGGCCGCTGGTGGCACCGCCCCGGGTGCGCTCGGCGTCCGGGCCCACGTCGTAGCGGCGCTCCTCGGGGCGCGGACGGCGGGGGCGCTCCTGCTGCCGGTCGTCCCGGCGGTCGTCACGCCGGTCCCCGGCGCGACCGCCGTCGTAACGCCCGCCTTCGGAGCGGCCACCACCGGAGCGACCACCCTCGGAGCGGCCGCCGCCGCTGTAGCCGCCACCACCGGAGCGACCGCCGCCGTAGCTACCGCCGCCGGAGCGGCCGCCGCTCTCGGGGCGCCCGCCGCCGGAACGACCGCCGCCCGCGCGCCCGCCACCGGACCCCGGACGGGGGGACCCTGCCCGGCCGCCCCGGTCGTCCCGGTTGCCGCTTCCGCTGTTCCTGCCGCTGCTTCGCATCAAAATTCCGTCTTGTCGTCGTCGGTGTCCGGTGCGTCCGGATCGAACGACGGCACACCTTCCTGAGTGTCGCCCTCGATCGCTTCCGCCTCGGGGAGGAAGGGGGCGAGCTCCGGGAGCTCGTCCAGGCCTCGCAGGCCCATGCGCTCCAGAAAGTAATTCGTCGTCCTGTACAGGATCGCACCTGTTTCGGGTTCCGTCCCCGCCTCCTCCACCAGACCGCGCTGGAGGAGGGTGCGCATGACGCCGTCGCAGTTCACTCCGCGTACGGCCGAGACCCGTGAACGGCTGACCGGCTGACGGTACGCGACCACGGCCAGAGTCTCCAGCGCGGCCTGGGTGAGCCGGGCCTGCTGGCCGTCGAGGACGAAGGCCTCGACGGCGTCGGCGTACTCGGGGCGGGTGAAGAAGCGCCAGCCGCCCGCCACCTGGCGCAGCTCGAAGCCGCGCCCCTGGATCGTGTACTCGTCGGCCAGCTCGCGCAGCGCGTCGGCGATCTCGCGGCGGGGCCGGTCGAGGACCTTCGCGAGGTGCTCGTCGGTGGCCGGCTCGTCGACGACCATCAGGACGGCCTCCAGCGCGGGCTTCAGGGCGAGCCGGGCGATCTCCTCCCGGCCCGGCTGCCCGGGGTGCGTCGTCTCGGTCACTGTGCGTTCTCCTCCGGATCGGTCTCCGGCTCGGTCTCCGGCTCACGGTCGAACTCGTCGGTCACCAGCGGGGCGGCGTCGTCCGTGCCGCCCGTCCAGCGGACCGTCAGGGCCCCCAGCGCCTCGCCCTGGTCCAGGGCGACGGCCTTCTCGCGGTAGAGCTCCAGCAGGGCCAGGAAGCGCGCCACGACCGTCAGGGTGTCCGCGGCGTCGGCGGTGAGCTGTGCGAAGGTCGCCTCGCCCGTCGCCCTGAGCCGGCCCACGACGACCTCGGCCTGCTCCCGGACGCTGACCAGGGGCGCGTGGATGTGGTCGACGTAGACCTGCGGCGGGGGCTTGGGCGCCATGGCCTTGGCGGCCAGCTCGGCCAGCCGCTCGGGGCCGATGCCGAGGACGACCTCGGGCAGCAGCTCCGCGTGGTGCGGCTCCAGGCCGACCGTACGGGGGTGGCGGCGGCCCTCGTGGGCCAGCCGGCCGCTGAAGATCTCCGCGATCCGCTTGTACGCCCGGTACTGGAGCAGCCGGGCGAAGAGCAGGTCGCGGGCCTCCAGGAGGGCGAGGTCCGCCTCGTCCTCGACCTCGGCGGCGGGCAGCAGCCGGGCCGCCTTGAGGTCGAGGAGCGTCGCGGCGACGACCAGGAACTCGGTGGTCTGGTCCAGGTCGAAGTCGGGGCCCATGGCGCGGATGTGCGCCATGAACTCGTCGGTGACCTTGGAGAGGGCCACCTCGGTGACGTCGAGCTTGTGCTTGGCGATCAGCTGGAGCAGCAGATCGAAGGGGCCTTCGAAATTCGCCAGCCGAACGGTGAACCGGTCGCCTCCGGCGGGGGTCGGCGACGCGGCGGCATCCGCTCCGGCGGGCGGTTCCGGGGCCGGCTCCGCCGCAGGGCCCTGCGGCCCCGGGGACGCGTCGGCGGCGGCCTCGGCCGCGAGGGGGCCGGCCCCGGAGGTCGCGTACTCGGCAGGCTCGGGCCGGTTGCCCGGGCCGTGGCCCAGGGCGCGGCGGGCCGGGGAGGGGGCGGCGGCTGCGGGCATCGGTTTTCCAGGGTGGGGCGGAACGGGCCGTAAAGGCCGGGGATCAGCGAGGCTAGCGCAGCGAAACCGCTCAGCGGCCGCGCAGACGCCGTACGAGGATGCTCGCGTCGCCGCGCTGCTCCAGGTCGGCCAGGACGACCGCGACGGCCTCCCGGACGATCCTGCCCCGGTCGACGGCGAGCCCGTGCTCGCCGCGCAGCACCAGCCGGGCGTGTTCGAGGTCCATGAGCTCCTCGGCGGAGACATAGACCGTGATCTTCTCGTCGTGCCGCTCCCGGCCGCTGGGGCGGCGTCCGGACGCGCGGCCGCGGCGCTTGGGCTGGGCGGGGGCGACGGGCTCGGCCACGCGGGCCGCCGGGGCCTGGGGGGCGGCGGTGCGCCGCTCGGCCTCCGGCTCCTGGCCCGTGGCGGCGGGGACGGCCGCGGTACGGCCCTCGGGGACGGCGCCGGCCGTCTTGCCCGGCCGCTCGCCGTCGGGCGCGTCACCCGGACCCGGCACCCTCGGCGGCGCCTCGCCGTTCGCCTTGCGGCGCGGGCTGGAGGACTGGAGCCCCATCCCGCCGGTGGTGCGGAACAGTTCGTCGGCGCCGGGCAGGCTCACTCGGCGTGACAACGGGCGAGCACCTCCCTGGCCAGCTGGCGGTACGCGGCGGCGCCCACGGAGTTGGACGCGTAGGTGGTGATGGGCTCGCCCGCGACCGTGGTCTCGGGGAAGCGGACCGTACGGCCGATGACCGTGTGGTAGACGTGGTCGTCGAACGCCTCGACCACCCGCGCGAGGACCTCGCGGCTGTGCACGGTGCGCGAGTCGTACATCGTGGCGAGGATGCCGTCGAGCTCCAGATCCGGGTTGAGCCGCTCCTGGACCTTCTCGATGGTCTCGGTGAGCAGGGCGACACCGCGCAGCGCGAAGAACTCGCACTCCAGGGGGACGATCACCTTGTGAGCCGCCGTCAGGGCGTTGACGGTGAGCAGGCCCAGCGAGGGCTGACAGTCGATCACGATGTAGTCGTAGTCGGCCATCAGGGGCTTCAGGGCCCGCTGGAGGGTGGACTCGCGGGCCACCTCGCTGACCAGCTGGACCTCGGCCGCTGACAAATCGATATTGCTGGGCAGCAGGTCCATATTGGGGACCGCCGTCTTCAGCAGGACCTCGTCGGCCTGCATGCCCCGCTCCATGAGCAGGTTGTAGACCGTCAGGTCCAGCTCCATCGGGTTGACGCCGAGGCCGACGGAGAGCGCGCCCTGCGGGTCGAAGTCGACGAGGAGCACCCGGCGGCCGTACTCCGCCAGCGCGGCACCCAGGTTGATGGTCGAGGTGGTCTTGCCGACCCCGCCCTTCTGGTTGCACATGGCGATGATCTTCGCCGGGCCGTGGTCCGCCAGCGGTCCGGGGATGGGGAAGTACGGCAGGGGGCGCCCGGTCGGGCCGATGCGCTCACGGCGCTGACGGGCCGCGTCCGGGGCGAGAGTGGCCGCGTACTCGGGGTCGGGCTCGTACTCCGCGTCGGGGTCGTAGAAGTGCCCCTCGGGCACCTTCTCGTAGTCGGCGAGACGGGTGGACTCCGCCCCGTCGCCGGCCATGGCGTTCATGTGGTGACCGTCCATGCTCTGGTGGGCTGTCGTCATGCTCTGGATGTCCTGGTGCGCTGCGAGTGCTGAGTAGGTGTGGACAGCGACGGAGCCGACAGCGTGGAGTCCCACGGGCCTCGGCCCCTGCGCAGGGATTCCTGGGTGACCACCCCCGGGAGCAAATGTCGACTCATTCACAAGTCGTCCTACCTCCTTGGTGACCAGGAAACATCTAGATACGTCAGCGTGGCACCATGCCGACGGTTGGCGACTCTATGGCGTGTCGGCGGTCCACAGCAACACAATCCGCCGGAGACGGCACGATGTGTCGGCAATCGAACACCCTTCTGTCAAGGGTGTTCGGCGGATAACCCGGAAGAATCACGGGCGGGTCAAACCATGGCGAAACGCCCCGGCCGGGCCTTGCTGCGCAAGGCCCGGCCGGGTATGTGCTCGTCTCCGAACGGCTGCTGACGGGTCAGCCGAGCAGGGTGTTCAGTTCGACGTGCGGCAGTCCGTGCGCCTCGGCGACCGGGCCGTAAACGACCTGACCCTCATGGGTGTTGAGACCCTTGGCGAGCGCGGCGTCGCGGCGCAGCGCCTCCTGCCAGCCGCGGTTCGCCAGCTCCACGATGTAGGGCATCGTGGCGTTGGTGAGCGCGTAGGTCGAGGTGTTGGGCACCGCGCCCGGCATGTTGGCGACGCAGTAGAAGACGGAGTCGTGGACCTGGAAGGTCGGCTCCGCGTGGGTGGTGGGACGGGAGTCCTCGAAGCAGCCGCCCTGGTCGATCGCAATGTCGACAAGTACACTTCCGGGCTTCATCTTGGCGACGAGCTCGTTGGTGACCAGCTTGGGGGCCTTGGCGCCCGGGATGAGGACCGCGCCGATGACGAGGTCGGCCTCGACGACGGCCTTCTCCAGCTCGTAGGCGTTGGAGACGACCGTCTGCACCTTGGTGCCGAAGACCTTGTCGGCCTCGCGGAGCTTGTTGATGTCCCGGTCGAGCAGGGTGACGTGGAAGCCCATGCCGACGGCGATCTGCGCGGCGTTCCAGCCGGAGACGCCGCCGCCGATGACGACGGCCTTGCCGGCGTGGGTGCCCGGGACGCCGCCCGGCAGCACACCGCGGCCGCCGACCGAGCGCATCAGGTGGTAGGCGCCGACCTGCGGGGCCAGCCGGCCCGCGACCTCGGACATCGGGGCGAGCAGCGGCAGCGCGCGGTTGGCGAGCTCGACCGTCTCGTAGGCGATGGCGGTGGTGCCGGACTGGAGCAGGGCGTCCGTGCACTCGCGCGAGGCGGCCAGGTGGAGGTAGGTGAAGAGGGTCTGGCCCTTGCGGAGGCGGTGGTACTCCTCGGCGATGGGCTCCTTGACCTTCAGCAGCAGGTCGGCCGTGGCCCAGACCTCGTCGGCCGAGTCCAGGATGGCCGCGCCGGCCTCGACGTACTCGGCGTCGGGGATCGAGGAGCCGACACCGGCCCCCTTCTCGACGAAGACCTGGTGGCCGTTGCGCACCAGCTCGAGCACGCCCGCGGGGGTGATGGCCACGCGGAATTCGTTGTTCTTGACCTCGCGGGGGATGCCGACCTTCACGTCGATCACGGTCCTTGAATCAGAGAATGACAGGCTAATCCGGATATGCCGGGCACACCAGAGCAGACCGCGTCGAACGCGGCCCAGCCAGTCTATTGAAGGATTGCGCGTTGTCTAGCCTTGCAATGCATCAATCTTTGCGCGATGCGCCACTGATTTCTTAGGTAGAAGATCCGTTACCCTGCGGTACCCCCTACTGGACCCCCGGTCCTTCCTCCTCTTCCGCCGAGACCTCTCCCGAGACCCCCGGACCACCCGGGGAACCGGGCGCGCCCAGCCCCTCCAGCAGCCGCTCCGCGCAGCCCCGGTGCCGCAGCGCCCCCGCCGCGTCGCCCAGCCGCTCCAGGGTCTCCGCCAGCCGCAGCCGCAGCCCCGCCTCCAGCCGGACGTCCCCGGCCGCCTGCGCGGACTCCACCGCCTCCAGCGCCGTGCGCGCCGCATCGCGCGGCCGGCCCGTGTGCTCCTGCGCCCACGCGGCCTCGCCCAGCGCCCGGGCGTGCCCGGCGTGATCGCGCAGCCTGCGGTGGGCGGCGGCCGCCGCGCGCCAGTCCCGCAGCGCCTCCGGCCACAGCCCCGCGTAGCCGTGGACCGTGCCCAGCCGCCCGTACAGCCGCGCCTCGTCGGCCAGTTCCCCCCGCGTCAGCCGCAGCTCCAGGCCGCGCCGGTACCAGTCGGCGGCCCGCTGGAAGTCGCCCAGCTCCTGGTGCGCCGCCCCGATGGACTCCAGCGCCCGGCTGGTGGCGTACGGGTCCCCGGCCTCGCGCGCCGCCGCGAGGGCCTGGCGGTAGCGGTCCAGCGCCTCCGGCGTACGGCCGGCCCGGGCGTCCAGGTCGCCGAGGTTCAGCAGCGCCGCGGCCTTCTCCAGCGGCATCTCGCAGCGCCGGGCCACGTCGAGGACGAGCTGGTGGAGCCCGTAGAGCTCGGGCGCCGCCGCCTCCGGCCCCAGATGGGCCGTCAGGGCCCGGGTGAGCGCGGAGACCAGCCGCCGGGCGAGGGTGTCCAGCCGGCCGTCCTCCACCGCCAGCCGGGCCGCCGCGAGCAGCGCGGGCAGCCGGGCCAGCAGCCACTCCTCGGCGGCGCGCCGGGAGGGGAAGCGCAGCGGCCGGGGCAGCTGCTCGATCCTGCGACGGACCGCCGGATCGTTCCGCTCCGTGGTGGCGCGGCAGGAGTGCAGCTGGCGGACGGTCCGCTCCAGCATCCGCGCCCGGGCCAGCTCGACCTCGCCGGGGCGCTCCTGGGCGTGCAGCAGCGTGCCGAGCAGGGGCGCCAGGCAGCTCGGCACCCGGTACTGCGGGGGCAGCCCGTCCGGGCCCTCCCCGGGGGTCTCGGGGCGCAGCAGGCCCCGGGCGGTCAGGTCCTCCAGCACGGACTGGGCGGTGGCCAGGGAGGTGCCCGCGAGCGCGGAGGCGGTGTGGGCGTCGGCCAGCCCGGCGGGGGCCAGCGCGAGCAGGTGCAGCAGCCGGGCGGCGGGCGCGGGCAGGGCCTCGTAGGCCAGCCAGAAGGCTCGGGCCAGCAGCCGGCCGCCCTTCTCGTGGCCGTCGGCGGGCGGCAGCTCGCGCAGCCGCTTGGCCGCGTCGACGACCGTCGTCTTGGGCTGGGCGGCGAGCCAGCCGCCGACCAGCACCAGCGCGGCGGGCTGGCCGCCGCACTCCTCGACGACCGTCTTCGCGGCCACCGGGTCGCAGGTGATCCGGGTGGGGCCGGCGAACCACTCCAGCAGTTCGACGGCCGCCGGGGTGTCCAGGCCGCCCAGCGCGCAGGGCCGGACGTCCGGCACTCCGGTGAGCGGGCCCCGGGAGACGGCCACGATCAGGCACTCGGGCTCGTCGGGCAGCAGCGGGTCCACCTGTTCGGCGCCCGCCGCGTCGTCCAGGACGAGCAGCACCCGCCGCCCGTGGAGGGCGTCGCGCAGGGCCTGGGTGAGCTCGTCCTCCTGGGCACCGGCCGGTACGGGCGCGCCGAGCTCGGCCAGCAGGGCGCGCGCGGTCCGCTCGGTGGGTACGGGGGCCCCGTCGGCGCCCGTCAGCCGGGCGCGCAGTACTCCGTCCGGGTAATCCACGGCGAGCTGCCGGGCGAGCTCCTCGGCGAGCGCGGTACGGCCGGAACCGGGCCGTCCGGCGATGAGCAGCACCCGGCCGCGCGGCTTCTTGCGGCCGGAGAGGGTGTCGAGGCCCGCGCGCACGATGTCGGCGCGCAGCTCCTTGAGCTCGCGCTGCCGGCCGACGAACAGCTCGGTGCGCTGGGGTGTGAAGGACGTCGTACGGGTGGCCCGCTGACGGGGGCTCACCACGGGTGCGGGGCCGGGCGGCCGCCGCTCGGGCGGGACCACCGCCGGTCCGCCGGTCTCCACCGTCCGCTCCGCCACGGGTCCACTCCCTTCCCCTGCCCGCGGTGGGGGATCCCCGACCCGCGCGCACGGGAACCTGCTGCACGCTCAACCCCCGCCGCGGCCGCGGTGGGGGACGCGTCGAGCCTAGTTCACCACCCACCGCACTCCGGGTAACGCGGTACCGCGTTGTTGAAGATCACCTATTCGGGTTGCCTGATGGTCGGACCGCGCGGCCCGACGGGCCGTCAGACCGTCAGGCCTCGAAGGGGCGGGCCGGCCAGGGGGCGTCGGCCGGGCGCAGCGCCTCCAGGCCGTCGCCCGCGAGCGCGGCCATGACCGACAGGACGCCGACGACCAGGCAGTTGTTGTGGAGCTCGCCCTTGAGGATGCCGCGCGCCAGCAGGGCCAGCGGAATCCGCGCGATCTGCATGTCGAGCTCCTCGTGCTCGACGGCGAAGCGCTCGCCCTCGACGGCGGAGATCCCGCGCGCCAGGAAGATCCGTACGGCCTCGTCGCAGCCGCCCGGCGTGGTGTAGACGTCGGTCAGCACCCGCCAGTCCTCGGCCTTGACGTGGGCCTCCTCGTAGAGCTCGCGCTGCGCGGCGTGCAGCGGGTTCTCCCCGGGGACGTCCAGCAGGCCGGCCGGGATCTCCCACAGCCGCTGCCGGACGGGGTGGCGGTACTGGTTGAGGACGAGCACCCGGTCCTGATCGTCGAGGGCGAGGACGGCGACCGAGCCGGGGTGCACCTGGTAGTCGCGCTTGGCCGGGGAGCCGTCGGGCATGACGACCGTGTCCGTGCGGACACTGGTCTTGTTGCCGGTGAACGGCGTCTCGCTGGCGGTGACCCGCCATTCCTCGGCGGTGTCCTTGATGGGCTCGTCGACGGCCTCGTGCGCCATGGGTTACGTCCTCCAGAAATACGGGAACCGGGGTGAGCGCCTCCGTGTGGAGGCGCTCACCCCGGTCAACCGTACAGACCGGACCGATCAGCCCTGCTGCTGGCGCTCGACCGCCGCCTTCACCAGGCCCGCGAAGAGCGGGTGGGGGCGGGTCGGGCGGGAGCGCAGCTCCGGGTGGGCCTGGGTGGCCACCAGGTAGGGGTGGACCTCGCGCGGGTACTCGACGTACTCGACGAGCTTGTTGTCCGGGGAGGTGCCGGAGAAGAGGATGCCGGCCTTCTTCTCGAGCTCCGCACGGTAGGCGTTGTTCACCTCGTAGCGGTGGCGGTGGCGCTCCTCCACGTAGGCGGCGTCGCCGTAGACCTCGCGGACGATGGAGCCCTCGGCGAGCTTGGCCGGGTACATACCCAGGCGCATCGTGCCGCCCATGTCGCCCTCACCGGCGACGATGTCCATCTGCTCGGCCATCGTGGAGATGACCGGGTGGGCGGTGGCCGGGTCGAACTCGGTGGAGTTGGCGCTCTCGATGCCGGCCAGGTTGCGGGCGGCCTCGATGACCACGCACTGGAGACCCAGGCAGAGGCCCAGCAGCGGGATCTTGTTCTCGCGGGCGTAGGTGATCGCGCCGACCTTGCCGTTGACACCGCGGTCGCCGAAGCCGCCGGGGACGCAGATCGCGTCCACGTCGGAGAGCTGGCGGGCGGCGCCCTCGGTGGTCTTGCAGTCGTCCGAGGTGACCCACTTGATCTTGACCTTGGCGCGGTTGGCGAAACCGCCCGCGCGGATGGCCTCGGTCACCGACAGGTAGGCGTCGGGCAGGTCGATGTACTTGCCGACCAGCGCGACGGTCACCTCGTGGGAGGGGTTGTGGACGCGGTCCAGCAGGTCCTCCCACTGGGTCCAGTTCACATCGCGGAAGGGCAGGTCCAGCTTGCGCACGACATACGCGTCCAGGCCCTCGGTGTGGAGCACCTTGGGGATGTCGTAGATCGACGGGGCGTCGATCGCGGCGACCACCGCGGCCTCGTCCACGTCGCACATCAGCGAGATCTTGCGCTTGATCGCGGTGGGCACCTCGCGGTCGGCGCGCAGCACGATCGCGTCGGGCTGGATGCCGATGTTGCGCAGCGCGGCCACCGAGTGCTGGGTGGGCTTGGTCTTCAGCTCGCCGGAGGGGCCGATGTAGGGCAGCAGCGAGATATGGACGACGAAGACGTTGTCCCGGCCGACCTCGTGGCGCACCTGACGGACGGTCTCCAGGAACGGCAGCGACTCGATGTCGCCGACCGTGCCGCCGACCTCGGTGATGACGACGTCGACGTCGTCGGTCGCCATGCGGCGGATGCGGTGCTTGATCTCGTTGGTGATGTGGGGGATCACCTGGACCGTGTCACCCAGGTACTCGCCGCGGCGCTCCTTGGCGATCACCGTGGAGTACACCTGGCCGGTGGTCACATTGGCCGAGCCGTCCAGGTCGACGTCGAGGAAGCGCTCGTAGTGGCCGATGTCCAGGTCGGTCTCGGCGCCGTCGTTGGTGACGAACACCTCGCCGTGCTGGAACGGGTTCATCGTGCCCGGGTCGACGTTCAGGTACGGGTCGAGCTTCTGCATCGTCACCCGCAGGCCCCGCGCCTTGAGCAGCGCGCCCAGGCTGGAGGCCGTCAGGCCCTTGCCGAGCGAGGAGGCGACACCCCCGGTGACGAAGAGGTGCTTGGTCGTCGTGGGCTTAGCGGCAATTGCCAAAGGGGGGCTCCCGTGGTCGCGAGGTGAAGGTGCGTACCGGCGATCACCCGGTCGATTCCGGGGGTGCCGTCGCTGCGGGTGGGGGGTCTTTCGCCCGCCGGTCCACGGGGTACCAGGGTATCAGCGCCCGGGCCCGGACGCGTCCGGTGACGCGTCCGGCGACATCGCACGACGCCCGTCGTGACGGGGCGCGACGTCACTGTGGGCGCTGTGTCACCGCACGCCTCGGGTGCCCGTCACGGGGCGCGCGCCCGGCGCGCACCGGGCCACCCATTCGGCACATGTTCCCCCGCGAACCGTCGCGCGTGTCCCAACTCCGCGTCGTATCCTGCTCGGACACACGCAGCGAGCCGGCCGGCGCGGCACCACCCCGGGCGCCCTCCCAGCTACCGCTGGGCAGCGCTCTCACCTCCGGAACAAGAGCTCGTCGAAGATCGCTTCACCGTCATACGGACCCCACCAGGGGGTCCTGGTTGCCGTTCGACCCCCAGGGGTCCTGGATGCCGTTCGACTGGAGATGACCGTGGCCGGGCGTATCGAGGATTACGCACTCATCGGCGATATGCAGACCGCCGCACTGATCTGCCGGGACGGTACGGCCGACTGGCTGTGCCTGCCCCGCTTCGATTCGCACGCGGCCTTCGCCGGGCTGCTCGGCACGGAGGAACACGGATTCTGGCGGATCGGCCCGGCCCACCCCTCGGGGGCCGCGCCACCGTCCGCCGACCGCCGCCGGTACCGGGGGGACTCCCTCGTGCTCGAGTCCGAGTGGGACACCCCGCGCGGTACCGTCCGCGTGATCGACTTCATGCCGCCGCGCGACGGCGCGCCGCAGCTGATCCGCATCGTCGAGGGCGTCAGCGGCCGGGTGCCGATGCGCTCCGCCCTGCGAATGCGCTTCTCCTACGGGCGCGTGGTGCCCTGGGTGCACAAGCGGGGCGACCGCACGGTGGCCGTCGCGGGCCCCGACTCCGTCTGGCTGGACACCACCGCCGACACCTTCGGCAAGGACCTGACCACCTACTCCGACTTCACCGTCTCCCCCGGCGAGCGCATCGCCTTCACCATCAGCTGGCAGCCCTCGCACGGCGAGCCGCCCGCCCTGCCCGACCCGGAGGGCTCGCTCGCGGCCACGGAGGATTTCTGGCGGGAGTGGGTCGGCCACTGTACGTACCACGGCCCCTACCGGGACGCCGTGGTCCGCTCGCTGATCACCCTGAAGGCACTGACGTACGCCCCCACCGGCGGCATCGTCGCCGCCCCCACGACCTCCCTGCCCGAGGAGATCGGCGGCGTCCGCAACTGGGACTACCGCTACACCTGGCTGCGGGACGCCGCGATCACCCTGTCGTCGCTGCTGCGCACCGGCTACCGCGAGGAGGCCCGCGCCTGGCGCGAGTGGCTGCTGCGCGCCGTCGCCGGCGACCCCGAGAACCTCCAGATCATGTACGGCATCGCCGGCGAGCGCGAGCTCGGCGAGGCGGAGCTGTCCTGGCTGCCGGGCTATGAGAACTCGACCCCGGTGCGGGTGGGCAACGGCGCCGCCGGCCAGCTCCAGCTCGACGTCTACGGCGAGGTCACCGAGGCCCTCCACCTCGCCCATATGACCGGGCTCGCCCGCAACGACTACGCCTCGGTGCTCCAGCTGCGCCTCATCGGCTATCTGGAGGACCACTGGAACGAGCCCGACGAGGGCATCTGGGAGGTCCGCGGCCCCCGCCGCCACTTCGTCCACTCCAAGGTCATGGCGTGGGTCGCCGTCGACCGGACCATCAAGCTCATCGAGTCCGGCGACGTCGACGGCCCCCTGGAGCGGTGGCGCGAGCTGCGCGACGACATCCACCGCGACGTCTGCGAGAAGGGCTACGACAAGGAGCGCAACACCTTCACCCAGTCCTACGGCTCCCAGGAGCTGGACGCCTCCCTGCTGCTCATCCCCCAGATGGGCTTCCTGCCGCCCGACGACAAGCGCGTCATCGGCACCATCGAGGCGATCCAGCGGGAGCTGTCCACCCCGGACGGATTCGTGCTGCGGTATCCCACGGCCGGGCACGAGGCGGGGGTGGACGGCCTGGAGGGTGACGAGGGCGCGTTCCTCGCCTGCTCGTTCTGGCTCGCGGACGACCTCGCGATGATCGGACGGGTGGACGAGGCCCGCCAGCTCTTCGAGAAGCTGCTGGGCCTCCGGAACGATCTGGGGCTGCTGGCCGAGGAGTGGGACCCCCGGCTGCAGCGGCAGGTGGGGAACTTCCCGCAGGCCTTCAGCCACGTGCCGCTCATCGACACGGCACTGCGGCTGACGGCGTCCAGCGCGTTCGGCGGCTAGCGGCGCGTTCCCGCGCCCCGTAAGGGGCGCGGGGAACTGCGCGACCAGCCCCCACCGGCCCGCAGCGGCCGGACCGCACTCCCGGCGGAGTGCTCAGCGCCGCCGTCGCAGGGCGAAGTAGAGCGCCAACGCGCTCACGGGGAGCACGAGGGCGGCCGCGGCCGCGTTGAGCCCGCCGTAGCCGTAACCCGCCAGCACCACCCCGGACAGCGCCGCCCCCGCCGCCCCCACCAGATTCATCAGCATGTCGGACAGCCCCTGCGTCTCCGAGCGGTGCTCCGCCGCCACCGACTCGCTCAGCAGCGCCGACCCGGCGACCGTGGCGCACGACCAACCCACTCCCAGCAGGAACAGCCCGGCCGTCACCGGCCACTGCCTGCCGCCCGCCGTCCCCGCCAGCACCGTGGCCGCCGCGAAGACCGCCTGACCGGCGAGGATCACCGGTATCCGGCCCAGCCGGTCGGCCGCCCGGCCCACCAGCGGGGACAGCCCGTACATGCCCAGGATGTGGAGGCTGATCGTCAGGCCGACCACGCTCAGCGAGGCCCCGTGATGGGCGAGGTGGACCGGCGTCATCGTCATCACCGACACCATCACGGCATGGCCGACGACCAGCGCCCCCAGACCCGTCAGGGCCGCGGGCGAGGCGAGGACGTGGCCGGCCGCGGCGCGCATCCGGGTGCGGAAGCGGGGCGGAGCGGTCTGCGCGGACCGCGGGGCCTTCGCGGCCGCTGTGGGCAGCCACGTGCGGATGACCGCCCAGCCCGCGACGAACGCCCCCACCGAGAAGACGAACGTCCCCGCCGGACCCGGCAGGCCCAGCGGGCGCGCCACCGCCTCCCCCGGCCCGCTCAGGTTGGGGCCCAGCACGCTGCCCACCGTCGTGGCCCACACGACCAGTGAGAGCGCCCCCGCCCGGGCCTCCGGCTCGGCGAGGTCGGTGGCCGCGTAGCGGGACTGGAGGTTCGCGGCGGACGCCGCGCCGATCAGCAGCATCCCCAGCAGCGTCGGCACCGGGGCGCGCAGCCCCGCCCCCGCCAGTACGACCACCGCCCCGGCCGCCGCCACCAGCCAGCCCGTGCCCAGCCCGGCCCGCCGGCCCCGGGCCCGGGACAGGGCGGCCAGCGGCACGGACATGAGCGCGGCGCCCAGCGTTGTGAGCGTCGTGGCGAGGCCCGCTACCGAGCGGGATCCTGTGAGGTTCTCCACCAGCAGGCCGCCCGAGGAGAGCATCGAGCCCATGCCGACCCCGGCGACCACCTGAGCCGTCATCAGCACGCGGACGGTGTGGCGCTGGACGGCGGCGAGGTCCGGGGTGCCCGGGGGGCTGCCGGGTATGCCGGGTGTTTCGGAGCGGGAATCGGCGGCTGATGTCATGCGGCACAGGGTAGGGGCGGGTGCCCGGTGCGGTCGTGGCATAAATTCCCGCCATGGAACCGCACACCATCACCGTGGCCCGTGCCCTGGAGCTGCCCGCCCTGCGCCGGGGCCTGCCCGAGGTGATGGCCGCCGCCGACCGGCTCCACCGGCCGGTGCGCTGGGTGCACGCGGGCGAGGTCCCCAACATCGCCGACCTGCTCAAGGGCGGCGAACTGCTGCTCACCACCGGTCTGGGGCTCGGCGGCCGCCCCGCCGAACAGCGGGCCTTCGTACGGCGCCTCGCCGAACGGGACATCGCCGCGCTCGTCGTCGAGCTCGGCTCGCGCCTGCCGGCCCTCCCGGCCGCCGTGGTCGACACGGCACGCTCCTGCGGGCTGCCGCTGGTGCAGCTGCACCGGCAGGTGCCGTTCGTGGCGGTCACCGAGGAGATCCACACCGAGCTCGTCAACGAGCACTACGCGCTGCTGCGGCGGGCCGAGGACGTCCACCGGCGGTGCACGGAGGTGCTACTCGGCGGGGGCGGCGTCCCCGAGGTGCTGCGGCTGTTCGCGGACTTCACCGGCAACCCC